>CAKMKH010000060.1 GCA_927441705.1 uncultured Acholeplasmataceae bacterium
ATATGGAGATCCTCCTTGACCTCGCCAGTGTTCCGACATCCTGTCCACAATACAGCAGCGCCAAACAAAAACAGTATAGTCTAGTGAGTGATTAAGATATAGATTAAAAGGATGATTGTTTTGTAAGAAATGTCTTAATAGGTAAGGATAAAAGCAATCACAAATGAGGTGGAACGGTTTCGTGATGTATGGGCTTACTCAAAAAGAAGTATTAATTATCGATTGTCAAACCACGACCATGCATCCTAATCAAGGTCAGCAGAGAGATAAGAGCACTTATAAAGCTACCCAAATGAGTTTTTTGTAGTTTATTGCGAGCTTTTAAATGAAGAGCCTCAGGCGGAATCCATATATATTCAAATTAACCCGTTATACTTATAAGTGTAATATGAAAATAGGACTTATAGGAATATTTCTATGGTTGATATTTTGGATGGATATACTATCAGTGAAATTCTCTATCAAGATGAGCAATTTGTTGTTTACCGCGGGAAGAGAAATTCAGATCAACTAAACGTTATTTTAAAAATATGCCGCCTTGAACACCCTTCGTTGAATAGTCTTACTGCATTGCAACATGAATATCAACTACTGAAATCTCTAAATTTACACCATGTTATCAATGTTTATTCCTTGATTAAGCATCAACATCAATTGTGTTTGGTGATGGAAGATATAGATGGTGTATCGTTAAGACACTATTTAACCCAACACAGCTTAAGTATCACTTTGTTCTTTAAAATTGCTATACAGTTGGTTGATGCATTACATGATCTGCATGTGCAAAATATTATTCATAAGGATATAAACCCAAGCAATATAATTATTAATCCCAAAAAATGTATTGTTAAACTGGTGGGTTTTTCTAGTTCGTCCAAATTAATGCAGGAAAATCAAGAGTATATTCCACCTAAAAACATAGAAGGGACTCTTGCCTACCTGTCTCCAGAACAAACAGGACGAATGAATCGAACAATAGATTACCGAACTGATTTTTATGCTCTGGGGGTGACATTCTACGAAATACTAGCTGGACAATTACCTTTTCAAACTAACGATGCCATGGAGTTGATACATTGTCATTTAGCAACAATACCGACTTTTCTTTCTAAAACGAATAAAGATATATCCCCCGTATTAGCGGAAATTGTAGCCAAATTACTCGCAAAAATGCCTGAAGAACGTTATGCAACTGCGTTAGGTTTAAAATACGATTTACTCGAATGCCAAAAGCAATGGAATGCAAATCAAAAAATTGAGCCCTTTGCACTGGGTAAGCATGATATTCAAAACAGACTTATCTTTCCGCAAAAGTTATTCGGTCGTGAAAAACAGACAGACCTCTTGTTAGCAGCCTTTGAAAGTGTTAGCCAAGGTGCGACTGAACTATTATTTATCTCTGGTTATTCCGGCGTAGGCAAAACATCGTTGGTTAAAGAAATTTACCATCCTGTTATTCGCCAACAAGGTTACTTTATAAGTGGTAAGTACGATCAATTACAGCGTGCCACACCATACAGCGCCATCATTGAAGCTTTTCAAGAACTAATTCTGCGATTATTAATGGAACCAGAAGAACGGTTAGCCTTATTAAAAGAGACGCTGATTAACGTATTAGGAAACAATGGCCAAGTACTCGTTGATGTTATTCCAAATATTGCGTTAATTATAGGAGCACAACGTCCTTTGCCAACTGTAGGAGATATTGAAGCTCGCAACCGTTTTATGTTGACCTTCCAGAATTTTGTACGCGTCTTAGCCAAGGCCGAACATCCATTGGTAGTATTCCTGGATGATTTGCAATGGGTTGATAATGCCTCATTAGAACTACTCAATTTATTACTAACAAATGGTGAGTTACATTATTTCTTAGTCATTGGTTCTTATCGAGATAATGAAATGGAAGCCAATCACCCACTCATGCTGTTACAAAATAAAGTGCAAAAATACATACCAGTAAATCAACTCTCTTTAGCCCCACTGAAGCTTAAGGATATTTCACAGTTGTTATCTGATATGCTGAGTGTTCCACCAATAAAAATAGTACCGTTCGCTCAACTCATATTCACTAAAACACTCGGCAATCCATTTTTTGTTATTGAATTTCTGAAAAAAATTTATCGTGATAAGTTATTACTATTTTCTGATCAGGAATGGCACTGGAATATGAGTGAACTTCAGCAATTAAAAATGACGGATAATGTAGTAGATTTATTAATTGCCAGGATTCATCAGTTATCAGGAAACGCGCAAAAATTATTAAAACATTCCGCCTGTATTGGCTACATGTTTGACCTAGAGACCTTATGTACCATTCACGAACAGCCATTAACCGAAATAGCTCAATCTATCTTAGAAGCCTCACAAACCTCACTCATTATACCTGTGGAAGGTAGCGACCGATTATTAGAAGCCATTGCGAATGAAACAGTTCCCCCGCAACTATTAGGTAAAATAATTTATCGTTTTGCACATGATAAAATCCAAGAAGCTGCATATCAGTTGATTCCGAAAAACAAACAACAACATCTACATTTGCAAATTGGTAGATTATTGCTTAAGAAAAATATATTGCATGAGAGTGATGAACGTCTGTTCGAGATTTTAAATCATTTTAATTGCAGCTTGGTGCTCATCAGTGAGCAGGAAGAAAAAATGCAAATTGCAAAATATAATCTTTGGGCTGGGAACAAAGCTAAACTATCGTCTGCCTATCAGACAGCAAAGGGATATTTCCAGGCGGGGAAACTCTTATTGACCGATCTTGATTTGGAAACAGGTCATCAATTGGCCTTTGATCTCACCAAAGAACTTGCTACTTGTTGTTACCTAACAGGGGAAATTGAAGAAGCGCAAACAATGTTTAATCAATTATTACAGGAGGCAAGATCAACGACCGCTAAATTGGAGGTCTACAAATTAAATTGTGCCATACTCACAAGTCTAAACAAACACGAGGAAGCAGTCGCACTTGGATTAAAAGCATTGGCTTCTGTGGGTGTCTCGATACCTGCTAAACCTAAACGATGGCATGTTTTATGGGTTATCTTAAAAATTAAATTAATCACATGCGTACGTCAAGTTCAAGATCGCGAATTATTGCTGATGGAATCAGACGTTCATCAAGCCATTGCCGCTTTGCTGAGTCAACTCTTTGGTAGTGCTTACTTTACAAATCAAAATTTATTTGTGTTGCTAGTTTGCTCTAATATTCAGTTTAGTCTACATCATGGATATACCGATAGTACCGCTTATTGTTTTCTATTGTATGCCGTGGCAGTGATACACCGGTTAAATTGGTACGAACAAGGTATGGCATTCGTTGAATTAAATCGCAAACTGAAACAGAAACACCCATTCTCTAGTTTTGAAGGTAAAAATTGTTTTAGCTTAGGTGTTTTTATTGATCCATGGCGATTTCCTATCGAGCAAGCTCTGGAGAGGCTAAAAAAAGGACACCAATTGACGTGTGAGTCTGGAGAATTCCTTTATGCTAATTACTGTAATCAAGCACTCGTATTCACTAGTTTAATGAGGGGGTCATCATTAGTAGAACTTGGCGCATGTATTCAGAATGCAAAGGCTTTCATCAAGAAAACAAGAACAGATAATTTCAGTGCAATTATTCAGTTTATAGAATATATGCTTCAATGTATGACGACCCCTATTTTCAAAATTGAGAAATTAATTGCCTATGAACAAACTATATTGGCTAGACAAAATAATACCGAAATATGTTACTTTTATGATGAAGCGATTAATTTGTGCTATCAATTAGGATATTATCAAGAAGCCCAGCAGATGGCTCTTCAGCGCGAACGGTATGTGGAATACGGTTTGGGTACGGCCCGTATGGTAGATGGGTATTTTTATTATGCCCTAGCCCTGACCGCAACCTATCCTGGTACCAATAAGCGGTTTTCCTTGAAGACTTTAAAACAAATTCATATTCGTTTTCAACGCTGGGCAAAATGGTGTCCTGTTAATTATCAACACCGCTTATTGTTATTAGAAGCTGAACTAGCACGTATTCACCACAATATCCCCTTGGCAATGCAACGATACAGTCAAGCGATTACAACAGCCGAAAATCAGAATGCATTAAATATCATAGGTATAGCTAATGAATGTAGTGGTCGTTTTTACTTAAGTCTTGGGATCCCTGAAGCGGCTAGATCTTATTTCAAGAATGCCCACTATGCCTATCAGCACTGGGGAGGAGTGACTAAATGCAAGCTAATCGAAACTCATTATCGAGAATGGTTTCAAAACTCTAATCCAACACTAATATCAGGTTCGACAAAAATTTCTTCTATGAGGGCCAGTACATTGCTATCAATTGATATGTTGTCTCTTATAAAATCTACTTTAGCGCTTTCTGAAGAAATTCAATTAGATAAGTTGTTGCAAAAACTATTGATCATAGTATTGCAAAATGCTGGTGCTGAACGCGGTATTTTATTAATCAAAGAAGGAGAACAGTGGTGTGTAGAGGCTGAGGGAAGTATCTCTGTGCAAAAAATCACTTTAGGACAAATAGAGTTGATGGAAAATCGTAACGATTTGCCATTATCACTTCTTCGTTACGTGCAGCGCACCAAAGAGCCCATTCTAATTACTAGTGCAAAAGATTATGCATCATTACTGGTCGAAGATGCTTATTTGTCACAAATAAAACCGCAATCCGTATTGGTCATCCCCATAATTTATCAAGGCCAATTGCAGACATTATTATATCTGGAAAATCGGGCAACCCGCTTTGCATTTACGCTTGAGCATATTCATATCTTGCAAGTTCTGTCTGCGCAAGCCGCTATTTCTTTGCAAAATGCACGTCTATACTATCTGGCAACCCATGATTCTTTAACAGGGCTTGCCAATCGTAACTTACTTTATCAATTGTTTAATCAAGCGGCAGCAAAAGCTAAACGTAATAACACCATTATTGCCATTTTATTTTTTGATATAGATAATTTTAAACAAATTAATGATTGCTCAGGTCATGACGTTGGAGATCAAATATTGCTTTATTTTGCTGACTTGCTCCTTAAAAATTTACGCCAAACCGACCTTGCAGTGCGTTTGGGCGGTGATGAGTTTGTAGTGATGCTTGAAAACAATGAGATAAATCAGGTGCATCCTATTGTTTCTAAATTGCTTAACCGGATTAAGGAACCTGTACTTATTAAAGAGCTTGAGTTTCATATTGGAGCAAGCATTGGAATTAGCGTTTATCCGAATGATAGTAGTGATATAGCAGAACTGTTGAGACAAGCTGATATTGCTCTGTACCACGTTAAATCTAGCGGCAAAGGTCATTTTCAGTTTGAAAATATCCATCCATTTTATGATGGTAATGGGAGAACCGGAAGAATATTAAATATTTTATATTTAGTTTTAAAAGAAAAAATTCATCAACCTATTTTATACTTAAGCAAGTATATTATTGAGCATAAAGATAAATATTATGAGTTATTGAGAAAATGTAATGAAGATCTTATTTATATCGAAGATTTCGTTATGTACATATTAAAAGGTATTTCTGAGACATCTAAACATACAGTTAATCTTATTTTAAGAATTAATCAATCTATTGAACTTACAAAAAATGAAATGAGAAAGAGACTTCCTGACATTTATAGCTATGAAATAGTAGAACATTTATTTTCTCATATGTATACAAAGAATGAGTTTTTTAGAGATGATATTGGCATTTCAAGAGCGACAGCAACAAAATATCTTAAATTACTTGAGAAGGAAGGCTTTATTGTCTCTGAACAAGTAGGTAAGGAAGTTATTTATAAGAATATCCAATTACTAAATCTTGTGAAAGATTAAATGCAAATTTGGAGGAATAGCCTGTGAAAAAAGGATATGGCGTTTTTGGTAAAGCATATGAAGTCATGTTTCATAATGATCTACATGATGAAGTCTCTATTGATCACTATATATTAAGAAATATGATTCTTTTAAATAAAAAATCTGAGACTTACTTATATAAAAAGCCACAACAAATATCAGATGACATAAAATTTCATGAACTCTATGAATTTTCAAAGCAATTTGAAGGGAGTGATACTTTAGATACTATTAAAAACATATCAAAATTTCTTTATAATATTGTTGAGGGCTTTGATGTGCCATTTGAAGATATGATATTTGGTGGTAAAGAAAAAGAAATCATAAAAAGAGGCACAGATTGGTGCGCAGATATCTCTAGGGTTGGCGCAGCTCTTTTACAGTGTTTGAAAATTCCGAGTCGAGTTGTTGTTTTAGTTAACAAAGATGTTGCATACAACGGTCACCAAGTTGTAGAAGCCTATATCGATGGTAAGTATATGATGTGTGATTTCTTATATGGTGTTGTTGGAAAAATTAACACTATTTACTCGGTCCATGATCTTCTTAATAAACCAACACTAATTAAAAATATATATCAATCTCATGTTAAAGAAAATTCGCAATTAAATTATATATCAGGATTATATAACTTAGCTGCAATCAGCGAATATGATATTACTAAAAACTACAACTATACTATTTCTAGTCCTAATGAATATTACCTTAGATTGATGAAATTGAAACTAAATGGTCAGTGGCAAATGGAAGAAAATAATTAACAGAAAAAGCAACACACAATATTTTAGGGTAAAACTCCGTAATGTATACATCAAAATCGGGTAAAACTCCGTAATAAAGACACATATGTGTTTAACACCTGTTTAACGGGTGTTTTCTTTTTGTTAGTAATTAAAAATGCATTTTGATTCTAAAAGATTTCATACAAATGAAACGGAATTTCTTATTACATTAGAAAAACCGTTGCAAAAAAATATTTGAGCTTCACTTTTTATATGACGAAAACATATTTTCTTCGACTTATTACCAAAAAAGCAACAACATATTTATCGAAAAATGAACAATAATACAAAATTACTTGTTATATTGTTCAATATAAAGTAAAATATGATTGAGGAGTGATAACTATGAAATACATTGAGATATTTTCTGAAAAAAGAGTGTTTGATTTTTCCTTTGTAGTTGGAATAACCAATAGTGAAAACTTGGCTCGTGAAACATTGCAAAATTATTTAAAAAAAGGGTATATAAAAAGAGTTAAGAAAAACCTGTATGTGACTATGAGTTTCGAAACGACTGGTGTTATACCTAGTAAGTATGAAATAGCATCAAATATTACAAATAGTTCTTATGTATCTCATCACAGTGCCTTTGAATACTATGGATATAATAATCAAGTTTATAATGATGTTGTAACTGCTAGTATAGAGAGATTTTATGATTTTACATTTGAGTATAACGAATATAAGTATAAAAATGTTTCTAATGATAAGTATGTAGACACAATTAATGGTGTACGCGTAAGCACACTACCAAAAACAATAGTAGATTGTATAGATGATGTAAAATCGTATGACGATATGGAAGAGTTAATTTATAATTTATCTGCACTTCCAGTAATCAATGGATCACAGATTATGGAATATTTATTATTTGTGAATAAAAAAATTCTCTTTAATAAAGTAGGTCTAGTGCTATCGCATTTTAATGATGGATATATGGTTGATGATTCAATTCTAAATCAAATGAAAACCCTAGGTATTAAGGGTGTGAAGTATTTCACAAACGAAAAGCATCGTTTAAACAAATACTACAAAGAATGGAATCTATATTGTTACAATTTAGACAAGTTATTGGTGGAGGATGAGGATGAGAAGTTATAATTTAAGAGACTTAACTAACATTGCTCAATATAATAAATTTAATAGGGATACTTTGGAAAAAGTATTGCGATTATCTGAACTACTAAAATTATTTAATGAAAATGAAGAACTTAAAGGAAAATATGTTCTAAAAGGTGGGACAGCAATTAATTTATGCTTGTTTGATTTTCCTAGACTGTCAGTTGATATTGATATGAATTTTAATTCTAATTCCTCCAAAGAAGAAATGTTGGAGATGAGAGAACTACACAGAAAACTCATTAGTGCTTTTGTTGCTTTAGATGGATATACTATTGATCCGAAATCAAGATTTACTTTTACGCTTGATTCATATCTTTTAAAGTATACAAATACAGCTGGAAGTAGAGATAACATAAAGATTGAACTGAATTATTCAAACCGTATTCAGATTCTTGAACCGATGAACTATAAATTAAGTTCAAAAATAATAGATAATGAATCTATTTTAGCTCTTAACAAGGTTGAATTATATGGGAGTAAGATAGCAGCATTAATAGGAAGAACTACTGCAAGAGATGTGTTCGACGTATTTCAGCTTGTTAATAATCAACTACTACTGGACAACGAGTCAGATATACTTAAAAAATGCAGCATATTTTATCTTTTAATGTCAAATGAATTTCAACCATTTGGTGATTTATTGAATCAGTTTAAGAAAAACATGGAAAATCTGTCTTTTAGTGCAATAAAACGTAATCTTATTCCATTGCTACATGTTGGTGAAAGAATAGATATAGATGCTTTTAAACAAACAGTAAGCCAATTTATTGAAACGTTATTTGAGTTAACTGAAACTGAACAAAAATATATAGATTCCTTTAATGAGGGTAAATTTAATCCAGAACTATTGTTTCATAAAACAATCGCAGATAGATTAAAAGAACATCCAATGGTTTTATGGAAGATGATGATCCACAAATAATAATTAAGAGGTGAATGATGTCAGATATTGAAAATTCCAAAGCATTCATATCATATGCTTGGAAGAATGAAGAGTGTGCTGGATTGGCACGGTTTTTGAACAGTCGGTAGTTATACCTTATGCATCCAAAACAAACTCCATACTAATTAAATAGCAAACTTGGTTGTAACAACCTCAAAAGTGGCATAAACTTGGTTATGACAATCCAAATGTATAAATGACAAAGATGCTTTTTATAGAGGCATCTTTTTTTTAATATTAACAGTATAGCTTGACAGCAATTATAATTTTTTCAAAAATAACATAACGAGGATAAAATAATAGGAAATCTATCCTCGTTGTCTTAATGTGACTAAATATTTGTGAGAACCGGATTTGGTGGTTATGGATTTGTAAAGAACCCTATCGGATTTGAAGTATACATAAAAAGAGGCCATATTACAGTGAATATGGGTGTTGTGGAGTATAACGAAAATGAATCTGTAGATGATAAAACGAGTGGATGACTTGATGTATGAAGCGAAAGAATCAGGGAGAAATCACATCAAATATTGTGATTAAGACATAAAAAACTATCAGTGAAAGATCTGATAGTTTTTTTATGCATTATTTACATTAAAGTGGTTGATAAAAAATGATTTATTTGTTAAAATATTGATGAACGTCTATATAGATAAATATCAATATAGATTAAGGAGGACTTTATGAATAATAAAATCACTGAAAGTTTTAAAGTGTTGTCAGATCCTAATCGATTAGAAATAGTTGAACTTTTATTGAAGGGTGAAACTTGTGGATGTACACTTATTGATAAACTTCCAATATCACAACCAACTTTATCATATCATTTAAAAGCTATTACTAATGCAGGATTAGCTATTTCAAGAAGAGAAGGTAATTGGGTTAAACATTACATTAACAGAGACAAAATTGATGAAATGATTGATTTTCTAGAAGCACTTAAGAATATGGAGAAAATCGAATGCAATTTATAAAAGACTTTTTTATCAGTTTAAATGATATTTTACTAAAAATGACTTGGCTACAAGATTTGGTTAATCTTTTATTGTCAAAAGTATTTAATATTGATGAATCAAGCTATTTATTTGGTAGTTTATCATTTTTCATTTATGATGTGATTAAGATATTTATTTTACTTTCAGTACTGATTTACATCTCATCATACATACAATCGCATTTTACACCTGAGAAGACAAAAAGAATTTTAACAAAGTTTAAGGGGCTGCCGGGAAATGTTATTGGAGCGTTATTAGGTACAGTCACGCCATTTTGTTCATGTTCATCTATTCCTATTTTCATTGGATTTACTAAAACAGGTCTACCACTTGGTGTAACATTTTCATTTTTAATTTCATCGCCATTAGTTGATTTAGCATCAGTTATATTACTAGCAAGCATCTTTAATTGGACAATCGCTTTAGCTTATGTTGTTGTCGGATTAATTATTGCGGTAATAGGTGGCACACTCATAGATAAATTTCATATGGAGAAACATGTTGAAGAATTTGTCATGGAAGGTGTAAATGGTGATAATGCAATAGATAATATTGAAATTGAATTGACGAGAAAAGAACGACATTTATATGCTGCAGGTCAAGTCAAAGATATATTTAAAAAAGTTTGGATATATGTTTTGATTGGTGTAGGTATAGGCGCAATCATCCATGGTTATATTCCACAAAGTTTTATTGAAACTATATTAGGTGACGGTAATCCATTTTCTGTCTTAATCGCAACTGTTGTAGGCATACCGATGTATGCAGATATATTTGGTACACTACCTATTGCTGAAGCACTTGTATTAAAAGGTGTAGGTATAGGAACAGTCTTGGCATTTATGATGGCTGTAACAGCATTAAGTTTACCATCAATCATCTTATTAAAAAAAGTTGTTAAACCTAAGTTATTATTTATGTTTGTAGGTATTGTTACACTTGGAATTATTCTTACGGGATATTTATTTAATATCTTCGGGAATTTATTTATATAAAAAAAGGAGAAGAAAGATATGAATATTAAAGTATTAGGCACTGGGTGTCCAAATTGTAAGAGACTAGAAAAAAATGTTGTTGATGCACTAGAAGAATTAGGTGTCACTGCAGAGATTGAAAAAGTAACAGAAATCAAAGATATTATGTCATATGGTATTATGAGTACTCCAGCATTGGTTGTTGATGGTAAAGTTTTATTTTATGGTCAAGTACCAAATGTGGCTAAGTTAAAAGAATTACTTAAATAAATAAAAAAGGGGATATTTTATGAAGAAAAAAGTAGCTTTTGTTTGTGTACACAATAGTTGTAGAAGTATCATGGCTGAAGGCTGGGCTAAACATTTAGGTAGTGAGTTCATTGAAGCTTATTCTGCTGGAACTGAAAAATATAGCGCACCAAAACCTATGGCACTTGAAGTTATGACAGATGCAGGTGTGGATATGAGTCATGCAAGTAGTAAACTATTAGATGATATTCCACAATCATTAGATATATTGATTACAATGGGTTGTGGTGTAGAATGTCCGTTTGTGCCATGTGACCATAGAGAAGACTGGGGACTAGATGATCCAAGTGGCGGACCAAAATCAGGATTCGAAGAAACAAGAGACTTGATTAAAGATAAGGTTGTTGAGCTTATAGCGCGTATTAAAAGAGGGGATTTATAATGGTTAAAGAAAAAAAGCAGATCAGTTTTTTTGAAACATACCTAACTGCATTTGTTTTACTATGTATGGTTTTAGGGGTTTTAATAGGTAGATTTTTACCGTTTGTCCCTGATTTTCTTAATCAGTTTGAAGTATACAGTGTAAATATTCCAATCGGTATATTGATTTGGATTATGATTTATCCGATGATGTTAAAAATTGATTTTTCATCAATTAAAAATGTAGGGAAAAAACCTAAGGGATTATATTTAACTTGGGTTGTAAATTGGGTGATTAAACCGTTTACGATGTTTGGTATTGCAAGTTTATTTTTCTTAGTTATTTTTAAAACATTGATACCTCTTGATTTAGCTAATGATTATTTAGCTGGCGCAATTATATTAGGTGCTGCACCTTGTACAGCGATGGTATTTGTTTGGAGTAGTTTAACTAGAGGAAATCCTGCTTATACACTAGTTCAAGTAGCAACTAACGATTTAATTATCTTAATCTTATTTGTGCCTATAGTTGGATTATTACTTGGTGTTGGTGGTATTGCGGTGCCTTGGGGAACTTTATTTTTATCTGTTGTTTTATTTGTTGTAATTCCTTTAATTGCGGCATCTTTAACAAGATATTATATGATAAAAAATAAGGGTCTAGAATATTACAATAACAAGTTTATTCCTAAATTTAGCAAGATTACAATATCTGGATTGTTGTTAACACTAGTATTGATTTTCTCATTACAAAGCGATTTAATTATAAGTAATCCATTACATATTGTATTAATTAGTGTGCCATTGATTATACAAACATTTTTAATTTTCTTCATTGGATATGGTGGGGCAAAACTTCTTAAGTTACCACACGATGTTGCTGCTCCAGCGGGTATGATTGGTGCGAGCAATTTCTTTGAACTTGCAGTTGCAGTCGCAATAGCCTTGTTTCCATTAAATCCGGGTGTTGCACTCGCAACAATCGTTGGAGTTCTCGTTGAAGTACCTGTAATGTTAATTTTGGTCAAGATAGCTAATAAAACAACACACTTATTTCCAAATAATGAAAAAGTAGAAGCATAATAAAAAATATGACTTTTGATAAAATGAGATATCATTTTATTTTAGGTCTTTTTTTATAAATATTGATTATGAATCTATATAAGTCTATAATATATGTATAATTTCAAGATATGCATTTTCTATTTCACAGGAGGATCACATGATAGAGATTAAAAACTTAACTCAAGTTTATGCTTCGAAAAAAGGTATTTTTGATGTTTCGTTTACTGTCAAAGAAGGTGAAGTATTTGGATACTTAGGACCAAATGGAGCAGGTAAAACGACAACTATTAGAGGTATTTTAGCACAGATGAATGTTGATGAAGGAACGATCAGAATAAACGATTTAGATCCAAGAATTGATATTGTAAAGATTAATAAACTTATTGGGTATCTACCAGGAGAAATGGCCTTTTTTGACCATTTTACTGGAAAACAGTTTTTAGATTTTCTATGTAAGATGCGAAGATTAGAGGATTTTACAAAAAGAGAAGAGCTCATCGAAATGTTTGAACTAGATACCAAAGGACATATTAAAAAAATGTCTAAAGGAATGAAACAAAAGTTAGGAATTGTAGCTGCATTTATGCATGATCCAGATATTTTGATCTTAGATGAGCCAACAAGTGGACTAGATCCTTTAATGCAAAATAGATTTTTAGAGCTCATTACTTCAGAAAAAAAGAAAGGGAAAACTATTTTAATGTCTTCTCATATTTTCGAAGAAGTTGAAAGGGTCTGCGATCGTGCGGGCATTATTAAAGAAGGACGATTAATAGCAGTTGAAGACTTTAAAAAACAAGAAAAGAAAGTCGCAGACATTTATTTAGTTACACTTAAAGAAACTAATGATAAGTTATTAAATTCAGGTTTAGACATAGTTAAGAAAAATGATTTAGTATACCAAATATCTGTTAAAGATAATTATAAAGAGTTTTTAAGTATTCTAAGTTCGTATGATGTTGTTCATATTGAAAGTAAAAAACAATCTATTGAAGATATCTTTATGACATATTATGGAGGGCATCATCATGATTAAATCATTGTTTTTATTTAATTTAAGAGAAAATAAAATTTTAATTATTGCATTTTCTCTTATTGGAACACTTTATGCAACAGTTAGTATTGGTATGTATGATCCTTCAAGTGCAGAAGCTTTAGAAGCGATGCTTGAACTATTGCCTGAGGCAATGATCAGAATGATGGGTTTTGATCAAATTGGAGGAGATATTACACATTATGTAAGTAATTATTTATATGGATTTATCATGTTGTTATTTCCAGTTATTTTCAGCATTATGATGGGAACAAAATTAGTTTCTAAATATGTTGATCAAGGGTCTATGACGTATTTACTTACAATGCCTTATACTAGAAAAAAAATTGTTATAACACAAGCTGTATTTTTTGCTCTTTCATTATTTGTTGTCATTTTCTTCAATGTTTTAGTTATTATAGTTATGGCTGAATCAATGTTTCCTAATGATTTACAGATTTGGAATTTTGTAATGTTAAATTTAGTGACTTATGCAGTACATCTAACACTAGCTGGGTTAACTTTCTTGTTTTCTGTTTTATTTAGTGATGCATCAAAATCATTAGGTTTATCTGGAGGGTTTTTAATTGCATTCTTCATTATAAATATGTTAAGTTCAATTAGTGATAAAACTGAATTTTTAAAATATTTAACACCTTTTACATTGATCGATATTGAGTATATTTTAGAAGGTGGATCACATGGAGTTCTGTCATTTATTGTTTTAATATTAACAGCTATTGCAGTTTTCGTTTTGAGCATAGAAATATTTCATAAAAAAAGTATCATAATTTAGGAGGCTTATTTCATGAAAAAAATCTACAAAGTTTTAGAATGGTTATTATTTGTTATTTTTTACGCATTATTTATATTTATGATTATCAGAATACTAAATAATGATAATAATCAGAGTTTAATAGTTGAAATTTTTGCAGGTATATTTGTTTTATTTTTATTTGTATATCCTTTTATATATATGTTAATGTTTTTCTTTGAGGTAAGTAAAATGCGATTTGTAAAATATATCTTAAGTGCAATCCCTATGGCTACAGTCGTTTTTTATGTTTTATCATATATATTTTTATATGGAATTCCTAGACCATAAATAAAATAAATATTTATGGTTGACATTCCAAAATATATCCGTATAATAGAAGTAAATTCGAAGATAAAGAAGAGTAACTTAGGTAAACATATCAAGCGAGTCCATGGCAGTGTAAGATGGATATATTCAATAACTAAGTGAATGGCCTTTTGAGAAGCAGGGTGAAATAAGTAGCCTGAGCCGGTTAGTTCCCGTTAGCAAACTAAAAATATAAAAGTCTTAAATGATGGAGTATTTTGTGAAGGAGAAACTATTGTTTCTTAAATTTGGGTGGTACCACGAGCATCTCGTCCCAAGACGAGGATGCTTTTTTTTATACCCAATAACAAATACTTTTTCCCAGTAAAGACGAGAAAGGAAAAAGAAAATGGAGTTTGGAAAATTTGGTGGACAATTTGTCCCAGGACCTATTCTTAAAGCGGTTAAAGAAGTTGAGGAGGCTTATAATAAGTATAAGCAAGATGAGGATTTTATTAATGAGTTTAAGTTTTATTTAAAAAATTATGCAAATAGACCGTCACTACTGTATTATGCAAAAAACATGACAGAAAATTTAGGTGGCGCAAAGATTTATTTAAAAAGAGAAGATTTGAATCATACAGGTGCACATAAAATAAATAATGTTATTGGACAAGCACTTTTAGCTAAGCGTATGGGAAAGAAGAAACTTATCGCTGAAACTGGTGCAGGTCAACATGGAGTAGCAACCGCAACCGCAGCTGCATTATTCGGCATGGAGTGCGAAATTCATATGGGATATGTTGATATGATCAAACAATCTTTAAATGTATATCGCATGGAATTGTTAGGTGCTAAAGTAGTTGCTGTTCATGATGGATTAAAAACTTTAAAAGAAGCAGTTGATAGTGCTTTAATGAAATGGAGTACTGAGTTAGAAGATACATTTTATCTTTTAGGCTCAGCTGTTGGTCCTCATCCATTTCCAACGATGGTAAGAGACTTCCAAAAGATTATTGGAGAAGAAATAAAAATACAATTAAATGATGTTGAAAATAAACTTCCCGATTACGTTATTGCGTGTGTCGGTGGAGGTAGTAACGCAATTGGTGCATTTTATGATTTTATTAAAAATCCTTCAGTCAAATTGATTGGTGTTGAAGCAGCTGGAAAAGGTGTTGAAACTAAAGAACATGCAGCAACTATGACTTTAGGTGTCCAAGGTGTTATTCATGGAATGAATACATTGGTTTTACAAGATGAACAAGGTGAGATTGCTCCAGTATATTCTATTTCTGCAGGTCTTGATTATCCTGGAGTTGGGCCTGAACATGCATATTTAAAAGAAATTGATAGAGTTCAGTATGTGAGTGCAACAGATGAAGAAGCTGTATTGGCTTTTGAGTATTTATCTAAAGTTGAAGGGATTATTCCTGCGATTGAGAGTTCTCATGCTTTAGTAGAGGCTATGAGATTAGCACCAAAGCTAAATAAAGACCAAATCATTGTTGTCAATCTATCTGGTAGAGGAGATAAGGATGTTAAGCAGGTTGCTAGATTTAGAAATTATAATTTAATTGACTAGTAGCAATATAATCATATTTTCAATCTATGTTTCAAGCTATGAGGATGGTTACTACATTATAAATTGGTTTAAAAATATCTATCAATTGACAGAAGACATTCATATGATGTCTTCTTTCTTTTAGTCAATATTTAAGAGGTCAGTTTTAATATGTTTTTTTATATGCTATACTTAATATAGACAAACCCTTTACAAGAAAGAGGAATTATATGGAACAAATTGATTATCGAATCGCATTATTAATCGATTCTGAAAATATATCAGCTAAATATATTAAACCAGTGATGCATGAAATCGCAAAATACGGAAGAATCGTTATTGCAAGATTTTATGGAGACATTTGGACTTTATCTAAAGAGTGGCATCAAACAGCTTTAAATTACGCAATCAAGCCTATGCATCAGTATAACGTTGCATCAGGAAAAAATGCAGCAGATATGGCGATGGCAATTGATGCATTAGAGATGATGTATCAAGAAAAAGTAAACACATTCTTTCTAATCACTAGTGATAGTGATTTCACACCACTTGCTATGAAACTTAGAGAAGGTGGCATGACTGTTATTGGTATAGGTACAGAAAAGAAAGTCACTGAAGCATTTAAATCGGCGTGTAATGAGTTTAAATATTTTGATTATCTAGAAGATGAAGATGAAGATTCATCAGAAGTTGAAGAAGACGAAAACAATATTGAAAAAATAATTAAAGATATTATTATCGATCATGGAAATAAAATGCCTTTAAGTAATTTAGGTAATATGCTTAGAAATAGAAGCTCTGATTTTGATGTTAGAAAGTATGGAGTGAAAAATTTATCTAGTCTAGTTAATACATTTTCGGGGCTTAGAACGATACAAAATGATATGGTTGTAGAGTTTAAGTCAGGACTTAGTTTTGACGAAATAGCTAATAAAGTCATTGAAGTTGTATCTTCACAGAAAACTAATAAAATGCTATTAACTCAATTAAAACCTGAGATTGAAGAGTACTTCCCAGGCTTTAGCTATAAAGAATTTGGATTTTCACAGTTTGGAAAATTTATTGCAAGTATCAAGCAAGTCAATGTAAATAATCAGTGGGTAAAGTTGGTAAAGCAAAATGGATCTAAAAAGCATTAGTCAAAAAAAGAGGTCATTAGAAACAACAACAGTTTTCGGAGGGGTAATTGTTGCTGTTTCTTTTTTTGCTTTTATAGCAAATCCAATTTTTATGATAGGATTTATATCTGGTGGTATCATTATGGCCGTTAGTGGTAGTAAATTTAAAAAGCTATCGCAACAATTTAAAAAAGTTCATGTCAAAGAACTTATTGAAAAAGAAATATCTAACTGTTTTTATGATCCTGATAAAGGATTTGAAAAAGAAACAGTTTATGATTCTAAAATTTTAAGAAAAGAAGATAGATATTATAGTGAAGATTATTTATCGGGTTTAATTAAAGGAAAAAGATTTGAGAGTGCAGATTTGAAATTACAAGATGTTAGAAGTAATGGTAAGTCTACGACAGTTGTTACTGTCTTTCAAGGAAGATTCTTTATTATTGATTTTGATAAGAAATTTGAAAGTGATGTTTATGTAATGCCTAATCGCAGTTTTGGGTTTAATTGGTTTACTAATATGGTTAGAGTTGATGTTGAGTCTATTTTATTTAATAAAGTTTTTGATGTGTTTTCTGAAAGTCAACACTCTGCATTCTATTTACTAAAACCAGCATTTATTGAAAAGCTAATTGAATTTTCTAATGAAGCTAAACGTGTTATGTTTGGATTCAAAGATCACAAAGTATTTATTGCATTAGATACAAGAATTGATACTTTTGATTTAAAATTCTTTAGAGAAATTGATGAAACGTTTTTCGAAGAAGTAAAGAAAGAGATCAAACTCATTGAAGAACTTATCGAATTAATTCCATAAAAAAAATCACTTCATTTTTTATATGAAGTGATTTTTTTTATATTCTATTTTTTTTAATTAGTTTTGTTAACTCTATGATCACTACTGGAAGTAATACTAAACCAATGATGATTAACCATTGATTAAATGGAAGAGTAGTGATTCCAAATATCTTTCTTGTAAATGGAACAAATACGACAAATAATTGCAGTGAAAGACTAGCTGCTAGTGCATAATATATATATTTATTTCTTTTTAACTTGAAGATTGAGAATGTTTCACTTCTAACGTTAAATGCGTGAGCTAATTGAGATAGGGCTAATACAATGAATGTCATTGTTTGAGCACTCATCATTTTATCTGCTCTAAGTGTGCTGGATTCTAAGTACCAACCTATTGTGTAGGCTGCAAATGAGATAAGACCAAGCATTAAACCTTGCATACCTATTTTTAATCCAAGTCCATCAGCAAATATTGATTTTTTCGTGTCTCTTGGTTGTTGATCCATAATGTTCGCTTCTTTAGGTTCTAAACCCAAGGCAATTGCCATTAAAGAATCTGTAACTAGATTGACCCATAAAATCTGAACAGCAGTAAGTGTTGTAACTCTACCACTAAAAACTAAAATACCCAAAGTTGTACCTAAGAAAATAGTAATAATTTCTCCAATATTACAACTTAATAAGAAATGAATTGCTTTTTTGATATTTGCAAATATTGTTCTACCTTCACTAACTGCATTAACAATAGTTGCAAAGTTATCATCAGTTAAAATCATATCTGCTGCGCCTTTTGCAACTTCAGTACCAGTGATGCCCATTGCAATACCAATGTCTGCTTTTTTTATAGATGGAGCATCATTAACACCATCACCTGTCATTGCTACGACTTTACCATTTTTTCTCCAAGCATCCACGATTCGAACTTTGTTTTCAGGAGAAACTCTTGCGTAGACTCTGATTTTTTCTAGTTTATCATAAAACTCTTCATCGTCCATTTTATCTAAATCCTTACCTGTGATAGCAATTTCACCATCAGATAATATATTTAGATCTCTTGCGATTGCAACAGCTGTATTGATATGATCACCAGTAATCATTATTGATTTAATGCCTGCTTTATTACATATTGCAATAGCATCTTTAGCTTCAGGTCTTGCAGGATCTATCATACCAATTAATCCGAGAAGTGTTAAATCATTTTCTAAATCATCAGATTTCAATGTTTTCAATTCATCAGATTTATTTATTTTTTTATATGCAACAGCTAAAACTCGTAAAGCATTGTTAGACATATCCTGATTTGCTTGTTCGTATAGACTAATATCAAAATCATCTTGATTATGAATTTCTTTAGAACGACTGAATATGACATCTGGTGCACCTTTAATGACTGCATATCTTCCATCAGGAAAATCATGTACAGTTGTCATCATTTTTCTGTTTGAATCAAAGGGAAGTTCATATAATCTATCGTTATCATCAAGCATCTCAATTGGGTTTTTTCCGAGTGTGAGTGCCAAATCAATAAAAGCTATTTCTGTTGGATCACCAATTTTAACATAATTATCTTCTTGAATCGAAACTTTAGTATCATTACATAAAGTTCCAAATAAAGTTAATTTATTGAGTGTTTCATTAGATTTTGTGTCTTTATCTATATCAATAGTCTTTTTATCAACGAATACTTTTGTAACTGTCATTAAGTTTTGTGTCAGTGTTCCAGTTTTATCTGAGCAAATAATGCTCGTAGAACCTAATGTTTCAACAGCAGGTAGGGTTCTGATGATGGCTTCTTTTTTTACTAAGTTTTGCATACCGAGTGCAAGCACTATTGTAATGATAGCTGGTAATCCTTCTGGTATAGCTGCAACTGCTAGAGCAACAGAAGTAAGTAACGCTTCTTTCCAATCATCGAAAGTAGCACTACCATCGATGATATAAGCTTCAACAATAGTAATTGCAAAAATGATGAATGTGATGCCTAAAGCAATGATTGCTAATGTTTTCCCTAGTCTTGCCATACTATTTTGAAGAGGTGTCGGTTCATTTTCTGTTTCACTTAACATTGTTGCGATTTTTCCTAATTGTGTTTTCATCGCGATATCAGTTACGATTGCTTTTCCTCTACCATAAGTTACAACAGTTCCCATGAAGCCTAAATTGGTTCGATCGCCTACTGGGACTTCGTCTTCTAAAATTGGGTCAGTTGTTTTTTCAACCGGAACTGCTTCACCTGTTAGAGGTGACTCATCAGTTTTTAAATTGATAGATTCAATAATTCTTACATCGGCAGGAACATAGTCACCTGCATCTAAGATGACGATATCTCCAACTGTCAGTTCTTTAACATTAATTAATCTTTCTTTTCCATCACGTAAAACTTTTGCTTGAGGAGAAGACATTGCCTTAATTGATTCTAACGCCTTTTCAGCTTTAGCTTCTTGAAATAATCCTAAAAATGCATTGATTAAGACTATCATTAATATTAAAATGCCTTCTGATATCTCATCTGTCACGAATGATAGTACAGATGCACCAAGTAAAACAAATATCATAAAGTCATTAATTTGATCAAAAAACCGAAGTATCCAAGACCTTTTTTTTGTCTCATCTAGTTGGTTTAAACCATATTTTTCTTTTCTATTTATAACCTCTGTTTCATTAAGACCAGTTTCTTTATTTGATTCTAATTGCTTAATTATTTCATCTGTTTTTAGTTGATAGTTTAATTTTTCCATAATCTACTCCTTTATGTGTGTACAAGATTATTCTATCATATATAGAGCTACATTTAAATAAGCAAGTAAGCTTAAGTATAATGCACATATAGTGATTTTTAGTTAGAAAGACTTAAGTTTTTTTAGTATAATAAGTATAGAGAAGGAGATGTTATTATGGCTTATGTAGAATGTCAAATAAAATCAAATGAATTAGATATGAGTATTTCTGTGAATGTGATTTATCCAGAACATATAGAAAATAACAAAAATGTTAAGGTGTTATATTTACTTCATGGCTATACAGGGCATTATATGGATTGGATGAGACAAACTTCAATTGAAAGATACGCATCAAAATATCAAATATGTGTTGTTATGCCATCTGTACATAATAGTTATTATGTAAATAATATTTATGGTGTAAATTATTTTAATTTCGTTGCTGTTGAGTTACCAAGTGTCATAGAAAATATGTTTCATGTGTCAAATAAGAAAGAAAATCGATTTGTATGTGGTCTTTCAATGGGTGGATATGGCGCATTGAAAATCGGTTTGACATTTTCAGATCGCTACGAAAAAATCGCAAGCCTTTCAGGAGCAATTGATATTGATAGAATTTATGAACTTAACAAAGATAATCCGAAACGTTCATTATTTAATCTATCTTTTGAAAAATTTCCTGTAAAAGGGACTGATGATGACATTTATCATTTAATCGAAGAGTCTATTAAAAAAGAAAACACACCTGAGTTATTCATTGCATGTGGTAAAAATGATTTTCTATATGAAGATCATTTGAAATTTAAAGCATTTTTAGGTGAAAAAAACGTTCCTTTTATTAATAAAGAAACGTCAGGTGGTCATGAATGGAAACTATGGGATAATTATATCCAAGATGTACTAGAATGGATGTTCGAATAAATTTTTTAAGATTTAAATAACCATAAAATAAATGTAGAAAACATTTTTCGCCATGCAAGTTCATGGTGTTGATCATCGGTTTCGATGTAGAAAATGTCTTCTACATTTTTTTGTTCTAAGGCGTTTTTTAAGTTTTGACTATTTTTAATATATAATTCATTAAAATTAGAATTTGATTCGTCAGATGATTCATTTCTTCCAACACTTATAAAAAAGCGTTGATTGGCTTTTAAATCAGCATATTTTATATACGATAAAAAGTCTTCTTCATTAAACCAAGAAGCAAGTGAGAATACACCAACATGTTTAAATAGATTTGGATATTTTGAAGCGATATATGTTGATATATACGCACCCATAGAACTACCTGCAATACTTGTGTGATCATAATCTTTGAGTGTTCTAAAATTCTTGTCTATATAAGGCTTAACTTTTTTAGCAATAAAGTCAGCATAGACATCACCCAAACCACCTACTTGAACCTTAAGCATTCCTTTAATTAAATCTTTGCCTACCCAAGGTGCATATTCAAAAAACCGTAAGTCAGAATTATCAATACCTACAATGATAACATCATCTTTAATCTTTTGTTGTTGTTTTAATTGGATTAGTGTATCATAAATACCCCAAGAGGTTTGATTAAACGATGTTTTATCTTCAAATAAATTTTGACCATCGTGCATATATAAAACAGGATAACTTTTGTCTTGATTAGAGTAATCATCTGGTAGTAAAATTCTAATTGTTCTTTTCTTTTTAGTTGTTGGGATGTAAAGTTGTTTTTTTATTAAGTTCATATAGACCACCTTTCACTTTTATTTTAACATGTTTCGATTAAAACAATATTTCTGACCAATTATAACAACTAATATGATAAAATATAATTAGATTGATGGAGGTGCTTTATGAAAGTTCATACCTTTGGAAAAACACAAAAAAATACATCAAGGCTTGGATTCGGTTCATGGCAATTAGGAAATACGGATTTTTGGGGTTACATGTCTTATGACGATGGTATATCACTTGTAAAAGAAGCAATTGATAAAGGAATCACTTTTTTTGATACAGCACCAGGATATGCTGCTGGGACGAGTGAAACTATTATTGGTGAAGCAACTCTAGGCAAAAAAGATAAAATCATCATTAATACAAAAATCGGGCACATGGCTGATGGAAGTATTGATTTTAGTGTATCTTCACTTGAAGAACAAGTCTATGAATCATTAGAAAGACTTCAAGTAGATTCTATTGATAGTGTTTTATTACATAATCCAGATATGAGCATTTTAACAAATCAAACAGAACATATTGAAGAGTTAGAATTATTAAAATCTCAAGGTTTAATAAAATCTTATGGAGTTAGCATTGATACATTTGAAGAATTTGAAGCAGTATTAGAACATTTAAAGGTTGATACTATTGAAATACTTTTCAATATATTTTTTCAAGAAGTCATCCCTTTGTTTAAAAAGGCAAAAGAAAAGGGTATATCACTGGTTGTAAAAGTACCATTAGATTCAGGATGGTTAACTGGTAAATATCATAAAGATTCTGAGTTTGAAGGTATTCGTTCAAGATGGGATATTGAAACCATTGAAAGAAGAGCTCTTTATGTTGAAGAATTAAAAAAAATAACTAAAGATCAAAACCTAACAAAATATGCAATAGGATTTGTGTTAAGTTTTGATGAAATAGATGTTGTCATACCGGGTATTAAAAATAAAGAACAATTAGAAGATCACCTTAAGAATGCTGAATATCAGCTTCCTGATCATCTAAAAAAAGCTTTTATAGAACTTTATGAAAAACATATTAAAAACGATCCATTAGTTTGGTAATAAAAAAGAGTCTATCAAGTATCTTGATTGACTCTCCTTATTTTATAAAGACAAGAGGTTATCTATGGGAACATTGATTAATGTAGCTGCAATTATTGTCGCGACTTTCGTAGGGATTATATTTAAAAAAGGACTATCCGAAAAAATACAAAAAGCCATAATGTTTACACTTGGTTTAGGGTTAGTAGCACTTGCTTTAGGATGGTTTATTAAAGATTTTCTTGTGATTGAAGATAATGTTATATCTACAAGAATGGATTTATTAATTATCATATCTTTAGTGATTGGTGTTATTATTGGTGAATGGATTGATATTGATCAAAGGTTAACAAATCTTGCATATAAGATTGAAAAGAAATATAACCTCCCACCACTCGCAAAAGGATTTATAACAGCAACTTTAATTTTTTGTGTTGGAGCAATGGCTATTACAGGTGCTATCCAAGATGGTCTTGGTTTAGGGATGACAACACTTTTAATTAAATCTACTCTAGACTTTATAACAGCAATGGTTTTAGCTTCATTTTTAGGGTTTGGAGTTATATTTTCGGCAATTAGTGTGTTATTTTATCAAGGTTCTATATTTTTGCTTGCTAGATATTTAAGTGAGTTTATGACTGATCATATGATTGTTTCTATGTCGATGATTGGGAGCATCATACTGATAGGCATTGGCATTAATTTTATGGAGATCAAAAAAATTAAAGTAGCAAATCTTTTACCAGCCTTACTCATACCAATTATTTATGAATTAATATTAATGCTATTTTAAACAAAGGAGTTTTTATGGATATTTGCAAGATCTGTGGCTCGGAAAATATGATTAGTTATAAGCATCCAAAATTCGACATGTTATTTCATGAATGCAAAGATTGTGAAGTTATTTATAAAGACGATGAAAATAGACTTTCTTTAATAGAAGAACTTCATGTATATGATCAACATGAAAATTCAATTGAAAATGAAGGTTATGTAAATTTTTTATCTAATTTCATTGATAGTACACTTTTTTCTCGAATAAAAAGTGGACATGTCCTAGATTTTGGAAGTGGACCAAAACCAGTTTTAAAGCAAATATTAGAGACAAAATATCAGTTTAAAGTAGATATCTATGATTACTTTTACGCCCCAAATGAAGATGTTTTTAAAATAAAATATGATGCGATTACTTCTTCCGAAGTGTTTGAGCATTTAGGAGATCCTAATCTTGTCTTAAATAAACTAAGTCATAGTTTAAAAACAAATGGGATACTAGCAATCATGACACTTTTTCATCCGAATAATCAATTGAAGTTCTTTGATTGGTTTTATATAAGAGATCCAAGTCATATAATTTTTTATACACCTAAAACATTTGAAGTTTTAGCAAAAAAATATGGTTTTGAAGTTGTTGATACAAATAATTATAGATATATCACATTAAGGTATTGTAAATAACAAATTCAAATAATATGTCATTTGTAACGATGTCTAAATATATTGATAATTTTTTTTTAACATTCTTATTGCAGTTTTCATATAGTTACTCTCATCTCTAAATATATTCTTATTCCTAATATTAATAAAATATGACAATTAAGCTAAATAAATGTGTTTATCTTTCGTCCTTAATCATTTGTATTTGTGCTATAATCTAGCTGACAAATACAAAAGAGGGTGAAATTCATATGTTTTTTTTCGAGAATTATACAGTACTAAATGTACTTGCTTTTCTTGTTATTTTGGCTGGATTAGTTTTAATCAATGAAATCACAAGAAGAAGTAAAATTTTATCGGTTTTATTTTATATCTTTATACCAATTTTATTTACATTATTAATATGGGGTAAACAAGAAAGCGAAAATCTTTCAGGTAATTGGTTTGCATGGGTAAAAACCTATAGTGCACTAGCTGGTGTTATTGGATTTATGGCAATTAGATACTTTAAAAAACTTCAAAATATCAAATGGGTATTGTTATTTCCTGGTCTTATTTTAAGCATTAATATCTTAGAGGCAGTATTTAGAGATTTTGAAGTTTTTTCAAAAACTAATGTTGTTGAAAATGGATTGACTTTAATTGGTGGACCATGGAATATCATTAATGGTATTGCTGGTTTAATATTAATCATTACCATGACAAGTTGGGTAGGTATTAAAGTATCTAAAAATAAATCTAAGGACATGATTTGGGCTGATCAATTATGGTTTTGGGTGATAGCTTATGGAATATGGAACATGTCCTATGTTTATAACTGTATTCCGGAAAGATCTTTTTATGCAGGAGTTTCACTTATTTTTGCATCTACCTTATTAGCATTTTTTAGTGCAAAAGGCGCTTGGTTACAACATAGAGCACAAACGCTTGCACTTTGGGCAATGTTTACACTTACATTTCCAGCATATGCTAGTTTGAAATATTTTGATATCATATCAACCAATCAAGCAGCACCTAAATACCTTTTATCTATATTAGCGTTAACAATTAATTTAGCAGTCTTAGCATTTGAAGTATATACAGTTGTTAAGACTAAGAAAAATCCATTTAAAGAAGATATATATTCGAATTTAGGTACATATAAAAAAGTGCTGGAATCGAATCAATTAGCATCTGAAATCTAACTAAAAGTTATTCATAAACTACAATAATATCTTTATCAAAAAAAAGGACTGTGTAGTCCATGAAGATATTTAAAACTTCATTTCTTTACAGTCCCTTTATTTACCTATTTGAGATGTTATTCTCTAACCAATGGCATACTCATACATCTTGGACCGCCTCTGCCTCTAGACAATTCACTTGATGGAATGATAATAGTTTTAACACCGTGTTCTTGAAGTAATTTGTTTGTGATTGAATTTCTTTCATAGACAATAACCACACCTGGAGCAATTGCTAAAGCGTTAGCTCCATCGTTCCATTGTTCTCTATCTGAAGCAATTTTATCATCGCCTCCGCAAGGAATAACGGTGATTTTTGTTTTTAAATGGTATGAAAATAGTCTTTTTATAGAGTATTCTTTAGGAATAATCCTAATTCTATGTGGGACACTGCTTCTATATATTTCATAAACGTTTAGTTTTCCCAAGAAGTCATGATGAATTAAAAATTTATCAACATCGACTTGTGTTAACACTGTATCTAAATGCATAAAACTGCGTTTTTTAGGTAAATCGATTGCTAGAATTACTTCAGCATCTGTATTTTCAAATACATTTTTGGCAAATTTTTCAACACCATCTGGTTCAGAACGTTCACTGATTCCAACAGCAATGATTTTATCTGTTAAGACTAAAATGTCGCCACCTTCAATTGAATAATCTTCATAACGATCATAAACTTTAGGTGTATTTTTATAGACTGGATGATATTTGAAAATATACTCTCCATATATTGTTTCTCTTGCACGTGCTTTCTTATACATTTTATTTATAGACACATGATCATAAACAGTAGAAAATGGATCCCTTGTAAAATATAGATTTGGCATTGGATCGGTAATAAATGGATAATCTCTAATATAGTCTTTTAATGAATGTTTTCTATACGTTTCAAAATCTGTTTTAACTATGCCTGACATTGTTGTAAGAATCATATCTCTAGTTGACATTTTATTTAGATAATTTGATAGTTTTTCTTTTGATTTATGGTGAATCAAATTCGATTCAGTAATAAATTGTTCGATGAATTGTTTCTTTAAAGTTGGTGTGCTTAAACTTTCTTCAACCAAATCAACTAAATAGACAACTTGAACACCTTGATCAATTAAAACTTTTGCTAAATAATCATGTTCTTCCTGAGCTTTCTTTAACCAAGGAATATCATCAAATAATAAATCATGTAACCATATGGGTGTTAAATTTTCTAATTCATAGCCCGGCCTATGAAGACAAACCTTTTTTAAGGGAGCAACTTCAGAATATACGCTTAATTTTTTCATGGGAACCTCCGTTTTCAAACATATTATAACACAAAAATTGTATACATTATTTTCAATCATGTATAATAGAAATATAGATTTTAAAAGTTGGTGAAAAAATGAGCAAAATTGCAATTGTGACAGGAGCAACTTCAGGTATAGGGAGAAGTTTAGTTTTAACTTTATTAAAAAATGATGTTGTAGTTATTGGTATCGGTCGTTCAGATGATAAGATAAATCAGCTTATAGATGATGCAAAAGATTTTTATGATCAACATAAGTTATTTATCGTTAAAGGTGATTTAAGTTATCATAAGGCGATAGAAGAACTATCTGAATCGATTATTGATGTCTTGCAGACAAACGATTTTAAAATTGATTATTTATGCCATGTTGCAGGTAGAGTCACATCAGGATACCATGTCAGTAAAGATTATCATGAGTTAACATTTCAGGTTAATCATTTAGCTGTAGTTGATTTAACTTATCAATTATTGCCATATATGAATGTTTCACTAAAATCTAGAATATTAGTTGTAAGTTCTCAATCTCATTTTAGAGCTAATATTAATTTTAACGATCTTGAAACAAAGACTTACTATACAATTCTTAGATCATACAAAAGATCGAAGTTATATAACGTATTATTTGTGAAAGCTTTTAGTAAAAAATATTCAGAAATTCCGATATATGCGATTGATCCAGCATTGGTCAAGACTGATATTGGACAAAAAAACACATCAAAAATAGCAAGTTTTGTATGGAATATGAGATCTAAAAAGGGTGTTAATCCTGCAGTTCCAGCTAGACACATGTTAGATGTTATTAAGGATGATGTATTTAACGAGTTATCAGGAAGTTATATAAAATTTGGGAAACCTATAACATCTAATCCATTAACATATCAAGATGAAATTATTGAAAGATTATGGAAAGTATCACTAGATATGTTAGAGATAAAAGATTTTTTCAATAAAAAAAGCTAGAATTTAAAACTCTAACTTTTTCATGAGTTATAAAGTTTTGTGTGTACCATCACAGAATGGTTGATTCTTAGAATGTTTACACCCACATAAGTAGTAGGTTCCATCTTTTTCTACTGAAAAATGTTTTGGTGTTAAACCTGTACCTTTGTGACTAGATAAATCGCAAAATGGTTGGTCTTTACTTTTTCCGCAAGTGCAAAACATATATTTTTTGCCTGCTTCTAACTCAACTGGATATGGCTGTTTTTGTGCTATAACTGGTTTATCCATCATAACACCTCCTATAGTTTCATTATATATTAATTATATAAATAAGCAAAATTGTTTTTAAAGAAAAACGAAATGGGGAAAATCATGAAAAAAATCTTAAAGATTACAGTGATTACATTAACGGTAGTTATCGCTCTTTTTTTAATGATTGTATTAAGACTTTATATGGTTAGGAGCTATGATTTATCTCTTCAAAAAAGACATATAAGCTCACTTAACGATTATTATGATGAGAATTATGAGCAGATAGAAGAAAATGTTTTTCTTGATTTTGATATATATAATAATGATTTAGCATTAAATGAAATCCAAATATTAGCTTCTCATAATAGTTACAAGAAAAAGGGTCCTGCTATAGGCAAGTTTTTTATTGGTCTTGGAGATTCTTTTGCAGAAGCTAATGCTTTAAAGTATGGATATAAAAACATTACAGAGCAATTAGAGTTAGGTATTAGAAGTTTTGAGTTTGATTTAAGATATCGAAAAGATACGTTTGAGTTGACTCATGTGCCATTAGTTGATCCTTCCAGTCAAGCTGTTAATTTCGAATTATTATTGGAAGAAATTATGCTTTATTCAACACATCAAGAAAATCACATTCCGATTATTATTTTGGTTGAGATTAAAGATGATTGGATGATGCTAGACCCGATGCTGAAAAATATTGAAAAAGATCAGCTTTCATTGCTAGATCAATTACTTAAAGATAAATTAAAAGATAGATTATTTTCACCATCTGATATGATTACCGAAAATGAGATTTTAAAAGATAAGATTATGAGTGAAGGTTGGCCTTCATTAACAGAAGTTTTGAATAAAATAATTTTTGTTTTACATCCAGGAAGTTTTGAACAAACATATTATGACATCGATCAGAGTTTACAATCACAAGCAATGTTTATAGGTAGTAGACATCAAGAAGAATATGCTAATTATGCATCATTTTTTGTTCAAAATGATGTAGATATGAATATCATTTCTGAACTTGTTGAAAATAACTTTATAGTAAGAACCAGAATTGATTCAAATCTAATTTTTTCTCAAGATAGATATCAAGATGCAATCAATAGCGGTGCACAAATACTAACAACAGATTTTTCTATAGGTAGAAGCGATTTAGATTTAGTTGATGTAATCTATTTGAATAAAGATAAAATGATTGTCCAAAAAGTTAATTCCTAAATATAGAGTTGCTAAAAAAAATGATTCGTGTATAATAGTATTACACTCTAAAAATTTACGGGAGGTAATATGATGATTACCGAGAAAACAGAAGCGGAACGTTTAGCATTATTGAAAAGCTATCAAGATGCAGAGGATAAACTTAAAGAACGTGGCGTTAATCTTATTGACATTGCAGAAATTACATACGATCTACAAAAAAAATATATTCCTGATTTAACCATTGAATATTGTTTAAATCATGTTGAAAAAGTTCTTAAGAAAAGAGAAGTTCAGCATGCGGTTATTACAGGCATTGAATTAGATGTTTTGGCTGAAAAAGGATTAATTTCTGAACCATTAGCAAGTATGCTATTAAATGATTATGGTTTATATGGTATCGATGAAATCATGGCATTATCAATTGTCAATGTTTATGGATCTATTGGATTTACAAACTTTGGCTATGTAGATAAATTAAAACCAGGTATTATTGGTAAATTAGATGAAGAGGGTAAAGCAAAAGATAAATGTAATACCTTTTTAGATGATATTGTTGGAGCGATGGCTGCAGCGGCAGCAAGCTCAATTGCACATAGATTCTCAAAATAAAGGCTTAGGCCTTTTTTTGTTTTTTCTTGGTCTTAAAATAATTTAGGGTATAATATAATTATATTATAAAACTGGGGTCATATATGAAGCACTCTCAAAATTTTCAAAAAGTCATCTTAAAAATCGCAACCGAACTTATAAATATTAATATTGATGAGTTTGATAGAAAGATCAATGAAGCATTGGCTTTAGTTGGCTCTTTTCTTGATGTTGATAGAGTTTATGTATTTGAGTATAATCATGAAAAGAAAGTTACGAATAATACATTTGAATGGACACATGAAGGTGTATCTAAACAAATTGATCGCTTACAAAACATGAGTATGGATTTACTTTATCAATTACTTGTTAAACCACATTTAGAAGGAAAACCAGCAATAATTGAAAACATTTCTTCATTAAACAAGGAAAATGGTGTTTATGATATATTAATATCTCAAGATATAAAATCTATGACGACCTTACCGCTTATTTCAAATAATACATGTTTGGGATTCGTAGGCTTTGATGATGTTAGACAAGAAAGAACTTGGAATCAAGTTGAAATGGATTTATTAAAAGTATTATCAGAAGTCATTACAAATGCTATTTTAAAGCAAGATCATCAAAAGAAGCTAGTAGAGCTTAAAGAAAATGCTGATGAAGCAAGTTTAGAAAAAAATCAATTTTTAGCTAAAATCAGTCATGAGTTTAGAACACCACTTCATGGAATCACAAACGCATTATATTTATTAGAGTCAACTAGTTTAAATAAAGAGCAAAAAGAATATTTTGATATTGCGGAATTTTCGACTAAATCATTGATGAGTATGATCAATGAAATATTAGATATATCAAGAATTGAAAGCGGAGAAATTGAAGTATTTGAAGATATTTTTGATTTAGAAAACGAACTCGTAAATATCATATTATCTGAACAAAGCTATGCGATTGAAAAAGGTTTAGTTCTTGAATTGGATTATGATTATCGTATTAAATATCACTTAGTGGGTGACTATCCAAAGTTAAGACAAATTATTTTGAACTTATTGAATAATGCAATTAAATATACCAGCGAGGGACACATCAAAATCGTTGTAAAGCTTGTTAAAGAAGATGAAGAAAATGTCAAATTAAAATTCCAGATTGCAGATAGTGGCATTGGGATTAACCATGAATATTTAGATAAAATATTTGATAAATTTTATCAAATAGATAGCGGAGACTCAAGAAAATATGAGGGTACTGGTTTAGGTCTATCCATTGTAAAACAATTGTTAGAAAAACTTGAATCCAAAATTACTGTTGAAAGCAAAAAAAATGAAGGATCTACATTTACATTCAATTTATCCTTTAAGAAACAAAGATCATATGATTTTGAAGCTGTAAAAGGATTGCATGTTTTAATTGCTGATCAAAATCTGCATACAAAACGATTACAATTAATGCTTGAATCTATGGATATGCAAGTCGATACAGAAGTATCAGAAAATAAGCGTATATATGATATGATTGTTTTTAATGAAGATAAATCATTTGAAATGTTGAGCTTTTACAAAAATAGTTTTACACATACAAAATCAATGATAGTTGCTATGGGTGATATTGAACATATTCATCATAAAGATGTTGATGTTTATTTTAACGAAATGATTTCTAGAAAAAATATTTGTCATAAAATCATATCAAATATTCAAGAAAAGAAAGAACATGCAGAAGACTTATATCATAAAGCTTTATCAGGCTATGCATTAATTGTGGATGATAATAGATTAAATAGAATTGCGCTTGAAAACATTTTGAAGAAACAAGGATTAAAATCAAAGCTTGTAGATAGTGGTGCAAAAGCTATTGAAGCTGCTAAAAATGAAAGATTTGATATCGTATTAATGGATATTCAAATGCCTGAAATGGATGGTATAGAAGCATCTAAACTAATTAGAGCTCTAGGGCCACAATATCATTATCTACCAATTATTGCTGTTACTGCTAATGCCTTTTTAAACGATTATGATTTGATGAAACATGCACAAATGGACGACGTCTTATTTAAACCTATTCATATTGAAGCATTAGAAAGAATTTTAAGAAAACATCTTTCACATCACAAACAAATATTTGTGCCTGCTGTTCATGTGATTTTTGATCAAAAAGACTATGAATATCGTTTTGATGAAAGTTATGAAATCTCAAAAATTGTGATAAAAACCTTCATTGAGACTTACGAAAACGATTTAAATTCGATTAAAGAAGCAATAGAATCCAATCACCCTAAAACAATAAAAGAAGCACTTCATTATTTTAAGGGATCATGTTCGTATTTAAGTGGTAAAAGAACTACATGGCTTTTAACAAAAATGATGGAGATGTGCGAGCAAAATCATAAAGAGGCACTTTTAAGTGCGTTTCAAGTACTTGATTATGAAGTTGGAAAACTAGTTCTACAATTGAAAAAATATTTAGAAACATTAACATAGGAGCAAATATATGAAAAATAAAGATGATTTAAAGAAAAAGCTAACGCCGTTACAATATCACGTCACTCAAGAACAAGGCACTGAAAGACCTTTTGAAAACGAGTTTTGGGAATCACATGATGAAGGTATCTATGTTGATATAGTATCTGGCGAACCATTGTTTTCTAGTTTAGACAAATTTGATAGTAGTTGTGGTTGGCCAAGTTTTGCTAAACCACTTTCATCTGTTGAGACAAAAATGGATAAAAGCTTTGGTATGATAAGAACAGAAGTTAGAAGCAAGGAAGCAGATAGTCATTTAGGGCATTTATTTACTGATGGACCAATTGAATTAGGTGGATATCGCTATTGCATTAATTCGGCATCTTTAAGATTTATCCCTAAAAAGGATTTAAAAAAAGAAGGTTATGAAGAATATTTAAAATTATTTTCTAAGGATGAGCATGAAAAATTATGACATTGATAAAGAACTTAAATTTTTAAAACCACTGAGATATAAAAAATACTCTCCAACAAGAAGAGTATTAATTAATCTCATTTTTAACATGAGTATGATTTTTAGTAAGCCAAACAAACATATTGAGATGAAAAAATATATTATTAAAGGCTATCAAAACCACAAAATTAAAATTTATGTTCTTAGACATAAAAAATCAATACCAAATAAAAAAGGACTATTATACTTACACGGGGGTGGTTTTCAAATTGAAGGGACACCCGTTCATATCAATATGATTTCAAACATCATTAGTGATTCTGGACATACAGCTGTTTATGTAAAATATAGACTTGCGCCTAAATATCCTTTTCCTATTGGATTAGAAGATTGTTATCAAACATATTTATGGATGATTAAGTCCCAAAATTTTTTGAATATAGACCAAAAACATATTTCAGTTGCTGGTGATAGTGCTGGTGGGAATTTAGCAGTCGGAGTTGCATTATTAGCAAGAGACAGGCTAGGTCATCAACTAGATAGGATGTTGTTGTTTTATCCGGTTGTCGATCAAAGACAAATTACGCCTTCAATGAAAGAGTTTGATGATACACCTGTGTGGAATTCAGTTTTAAATAAGAGTATGTGGGAAATTTATTTGAGTCATGGAGATTTTGGTATGTTAAATTTTACATCACTACTATTAGGGGATTTAACTAGATTACCAAAAACATATATAGAAACTGCAGAATTTGATTGCCTGCGTGATGAAGGTATTTGGTTAGCTGAAAAATTAAAGTCGTTAAATATCGAAGTCATTGAAAGACACACAAAAAAATCAGTACACGGATATGATGCGGTATTCTTTAGTGATTTTATTAAAGAAAGAATTATTGATAGAAGTAGTTTTCTAAAAGGAGAATTAAAACATGAAGAAAATTGATATATCAAAATGGAATCGCAAACAAACATATGAATTCTATAAAGATTTAGATGTGCCTAGGTATCAAATTACTGTTGAAGTAGATGTTTATTGGTTCTATAAATATGTAAAATATAATGATTTATCATTTTATTTATCATTTATGTGGTTAGTGCTAAGAGAGTTAAATCAGATTGATAATTTTAAATATAGATTTATTGATGAAGATGTCATATTGTATGATGTAGTTCACCCTTCTTTTACTGACAAAGTAAGCAACGGTGAAACGTTTAAAATAGTAAATACTGATTTTTGCTTTGATTTATTTGAATTTAATAAAAAAGCACTAGAAAAATCTAGAAAACAAGGGGATAAATTCATTGATTATGATGATGAAAAACGCCAAGATCTTGTCTATATCACATCATTTCCATGGGCTAAATACACACATGCAACTAATGTATTTAATCTTGATCCAAAAGATGCAATTCCTAGAATTGGATGGGGAAAATACGATAAGAAAGAGGCTAAATGGATGATGCCACTAACAATTGAAGTGCATCATGCATGTGCTGATGGATATCATGTTGGACTCTTAATAAATAGAATAGAAGAACGACTAAAAGGATATTGAAAGTGGGGGCTTTCAATATCCTTTTTTAATTTTTTTGTTATTTAGAAATATTCTTCAAATTTAGCATGTAAATCTTATTATAACTATGTTATAATACCAATGTAAGCGCTTTTAAAAATATAAAAAAGGAGATTATCATGAGCGATTTTAAACACTTTGACTACATGGCTAAACATAGATATGAGCAAGTAGTCTATTTTTATGACAAAACGACGGGATTGAAAGGTATTACATGTATTCATAATACAACATTAGGACCAGCCCTTGGTGGTACTAGACTGTGGAATTATGAAACTGAGGAAGATGCAGTAAGAGACTGCCTTAGACTTTCTAGAGGTATGACTTATAAAGCTGCAGCTGCAGGACTTAACTTAGGCGGGGGCAAGACAGTATTAATTGGAGATGCTGATAAAGTTAAATCTGAAGCTTATTTTAGAGCATTAGGTAGATATGTTCAATCTTTAAATGGTAGATATATTACAGCTGAAGATGTTAATACATCAACTAAAGATATGGACTTTGTTAGTATGGAAACTAATTATGTAGTTGGGCTTGAAGGCAAGAGTGGGAACCCTTCACCTATGACAGCATTAGGAGCATTCCATGGTATTAGAGCATCATTACAACATAAATTTGGTGATGAAGATATATCTAAATATTCATTTGCAGTTCAAGGCGCTGGTCAAACTGGATATTATCTTATAAAACATTTAATAAAACATAACGCAAAAAAAGTATATTTTTCTGAAATAAATGAAAAACACATTCAAAGACTTAAAAAAGAAAATCCAGATGTAGAATATGTAAAACCAGATGATTTTTATAAATTAGACGTAGATGTTATTGTGCCATGTGCATTAGGTGGTTCATTAAACTCTGAAACAATTCCTCAAATTAAAGCTAAAGTTATAGCTGGTACAGCAAATAACGTTTTACTTGATGAAGATATCCATGGTGATATGATTAAAGAAAGAGGCATTTTATATGCTCCAGACTTTGTAATCAATGCTGGTGGATTAATCAATGTTTACCATGAATTATTAGATTATAACATTGGTAGAGCTACAAGAGATATTGAAAAAATTTATGATCGTTTACTTGACATTTTCCAAATTGCTGAAAGAGAAAACATTAACACACATTTAGCAGCTAAAGTATTTGCGAAGAATAGAATAGAAACGATTAATCGTTTACATGACAATTATATTAAAAGATAGGGAGTGATTAGGTGAAAAAGGGAAATCTTACATTTGACAATGAATCTTGTAAGGGATGCGATTTATGTGCAAGTGTATGTCCAGTAGAAATTTTATATCTTGATGATAATCGGATGAACGCCAAAGGCTATCGTTTAATTAGTGTGACAGATATGGATAAATGCATCGGATGTGCAAATTGCGCGATTATATGTCCAGATTCAGTAATAAAAGTAGAGGTGACAGACAGATGAGTAAAGTATTGATGAAAGGTAATGAAGCAATTGCAAGAGCAGCTGTTAAAGCAGGACTTGATTGTTTCTTTGGATATCCAATTACGCCTCAAAATGAAGTACCAGAATATTTATCAAAATTATTACCAGAAGTTGGTAAAGTATTTGTACAAGCTGAAAGCGAAGTTGCAGCAATCAATATGGTTTATGGTGCTGCAGGTGCTGGAAAAAGAGTGATGACATCATCATCTTCTGTAGGTATCGCATTAAAACAAGAAGGTATTAGTTATATAGCTGGTGCAGAATTACCTTGCGTGATTGGTTCAGTCATGAGAGGCGGACCTGGATTAGGATCTATTCAACCTTCTCAAGGTGATTACTATCAAGCAACTCGTGGTGGTGGAAATGGTGACTATCATGTGATTGTATTGGCACCAGAATCTGTTCAAGAAACAGTTGATTTAATGAAAGAAGCATTTGATATTGCCGATTTATATCGTAATCCAGTCATGGTTTTAGCTGACGGGTTAATTGGACAAATGATGGAATCTGTTGATTTAGATAAACCTGTTAAACAAAGAAAACTACCTTTAAAGACTTGGGCTACAACAGGAATGAAAAACCATGAAGGTAGAAATATTACTAATAGTTTATTTTTAGATTCAAATGATTTAGAACAACATAATTTAAAACTTCAAAAAAAATATAATGAAGTTATTAAACATGAAACTAAGTTTGAAATGATTAACATGGAAAAGGCAGAATATGTTATCGTTGCTTATGGAACAACTGCAAGAATTTGTCGTTCTTCTATTGAAATGTTAGCTGAAAATGGAATCCATGTTGGTATGATTAGACCAATCTCGTTATGGCCTTATCCTAAAAAAGCATTTGATTTAATTCCAAAAAGTGTTAAAGGAATTATGGTTGTTGAAATGTCTTTAGGACAAATGCTAGATGATGTCTTAATTTCTAATAAAGGTAGACATAAAGTTGCCTTTTACGGACGTGCTGGTGGTATTGTACCAGAACCAGAAGAAATTGTAGAAGCCATCATGACTTTTGATGAAAGAGTGGTGGAATAAGATGATTAAATATGAAAGAACTTCGGGTTTAACTGATAAACCTACACATTATTGTCCAGGTTGTACACATGGTATCTTACACAAATTAGTTGCTGAAGTATTAGAAGAACTTGGTGTGTTGGATATAACAGTGGGTGTAGCATCTGTAGGGTGTTCAGTATTTAGTTATGAATATTTTAATTGTGATATGCAACAAGCTGCTCATGGTAGAGCTTGTGCAGTAGCAACTGGTATTAAAAGATCATTACCTGATAATATAGTATTTACTTATCAAGGTGATGGTGATTTAGCTTCTATTGGTATTGCTGAAACGATTCATGCAGCAAACCGTGGAGAAAACTTTACAGTGATTTATGCGAACAACACAACATATGGCATGACAGGTGGTCAAATGGCCCCTACAACTCTATTAGGGCAAAAAACGACTACATCTCAAGATGGTCGTAATAAACCGATGCACGGAGAACCTATAAAGATGTCTGAGATTTTATCTCAAGTTACAGGAGCTGCTTACGTAGAAAGAGTAATGCTTACAGATGTAGGAAACATTAGAAAAGCTAAAAAAGCGATTAAAAAAGCTTTTACGTACCAAATGGAAGGCAAAGGCTTTTCAATGGTTGAAGTATTATCTACATGTCCAGTCAATTGGAAAATGACTCCAAGAGATTCAATGCAAAGAGTTAAGGATGAAATGGTTCCAATTTTCCCACTTGGTGTATTTAAGGATGTGATGACCGATGATTAGAAGAATAAGAATTGCAGGCTTTGGTGGTCAAGGTGTTATGCTTACAGGGCAAATGATTGCTTATGCTGCAAACGAACAAGGTTTATATAGTGTATGGGTTCCAACCTATGGTCCAGAAACTAGAGGCGGTACTGCAAATTGCGGTGTAATTATTAGTGATAAACCAATCTATTCACCAGTGTTTAAAAATGCTGATGATTTAATGGTTTTTAATCTACCATCATTGCATAAATTTCAAGATCAAGTAACTGATGAGGGTAATATATTTTATAATTCATCACTTATTGAAGAAGAAGTTAAACAAACATGCCATGTCTTTGGCATTCCTATGAATGAAATCGCAAATGAGCTAGAAAAACCTCAAGTTGCAAATATGGTGATGTTGGGTGCTTATTTAAAAGTTAATAATATTTTTAAAGAAGAAGTGATTGTTAATAGTTTAAAGCACTTTCTTAAAGGTGGGAAAGAAGCACTACTTTCAGTTAATCAAAAAGCGATTGCTATTGGTTATGAATCAGTTTAAGATATAAAAAAATAAATAAAAATAGAAAAGCCTGTTTCGATTATAATCGAAACAGGCTCTTTTTTTGATTTATTTTAAATTTCGAACATAACTTATAATAGCTGTAAATATTTCATGGTATTCTGATGCTTCATTAAATAAAACAACAGGTGTTCCTAAAGGGGAGTTTATAAGTGTTTCACCTTGTTTGTATGTCTCTCCAGTTAACAGATGAATCCAATTTCCATCAGGAATATATACTTTTTGTTTTTTTATAGATTTACCAAGTGTTGGATAAATAAGTAAATCTTTTCCAAGCATAAAAGCTTTGTCAGTAAAATAATCATAATGAAAATTTAAAGGTCTTATCATTGGATAACCAAATGCTTGATATTCGTTTTCTATAGCTATAAAATATTTTTTTAGCATGTAATGAATTTGAGTAAATTGAGCAGTTAATTTTAATGTTTGTTCATCGCTATCAAATTGAATATTCTTCCAAGGCTTATTACCTTCATGAGAACGCATAACTGGAACAAAAGTATTCATCTCTAACCATCTAATATATAGTTCTTTACTTCGTTTAATTGCTGGTACAGTTGTATATCCACCAATATCAGAATGAGAAAAACCAATACCACTATATGCTAATGATAGCATTGCTCTTAATGCTGATCTCATTCCAAAATCATCTGAAAAATCAACATGTTGATCGCCATTCCATATTAATGTAGAATATTTTATATTATCTTTGTATCCGGCTCTATTAAAGAAAATTGCGTTTGATAACATTTGAGTTTCTTCTAAAACTTCTCGATTGAGTTTTGCCCATAGATCTGGCCAATGATTGTGCAATTCCTCAGGTTGGCCGAGATGTAGTTGACAATCTACTGGCAAATATTCTCCAAAGTCTGCCATCCATCCCATAATACCAATGTTAATGTAGTTTTCTTTTATAATTTGTTTAAACCAATGATATGCTTCAGGTTTAGTTAAATCAACAATACCAAAATCAAAAGATGTTGCTTTTGTTAAAAAAGGCTCTCCATCTGTGTTTTTGACTAGATAATCTAATCTATTTGCTAGTTGAAACATATCTCCATTTGCGTTTAAATATGGATTTACGTAGGCTAAAAACTTAATATTTTTAGCTGACCATTTTTTTATATTCTCTTCTAGATTAGGATAGAGACTCTCATCTACTTTCCAATTCCAAAAGACTTGTTTTCCAAAAAAGGTAAAAAGTTCGCCACACCAATCTTGAGACCATACACCATTAATTTTAATATCATAATCGAGACACAAATCAATTTTTTTATTGACGATTTCAGTCCCACCTTGAATCGCAAAAATCATACCATCATATATCCACTCAGGTAGTTTAGGCATTTTACCGATGTGATGACTTAATGCGCCTGAAAGTTCTAGTAAAGATGCTTTTTTGCAAAAAATCATATGATTAACTTTTGAATATAATATAAGTTGATGTTGATCATTATTAGAAAAATCAAACTTTCCATATCCATATGTGTCTATGTGACAGAAGTAATTTTTTGAAGACATAAAAGTTGGGGTTACAAAATAAGTCTTATAATCTTCAAATTTCCATTTCTTTGGTTTTAACTTGAAAAGTCGACGAAGAATTTTGCTATAAATTTGTTTTCTTGTGATATGTTCTTCAATCCAATTTCTAACTACATTACCTTTTAAATTTAATGATGTAAAATGTTCACCCATTCCATAAATGGATTCAGATTTATCTGAGGGCATAACAATTTTTATTGGTTGATCTAGATGATGAAATTTCAATTTAAGAAAATCAGTGTTGCATTCATCGATTTCTAGTTGAAATGATTTAAAATCTATGATTTGATCATTAATCTCAAACTCGGATATCGGATAAAAAACTGTATCATCTTGATATTTGAATTCTCCATTTTCCATATCAATCTTTAAAGCTTTATTACCGAGGAAAAAAGCTGGTTCATTTATACTGTGTTTTATTAAAACCAAGTTATTTAAAATAATTTCAAAGCCATGAGTAGTTTTTTTAATCATATAATCTACCCTTCTTTATGCCATAACTTATCATATTCAATGCCCGTGATGCTCTCTACAATCTCTTTATGATTAGATGCAACATCAGTTTTTGAACCACCATTTTTCAGTCTTGAAATTTCACTCATTAATACGATATGATTATCTGGAGATATTTTATATCGATAAGATGAAATGATACCTAGAATTAGAAGAACCACAGGTCCTAATAAAAACATAAGTCTAATACCCATTAAAGTTTCTGGCGTTTGAACTTGAATCACTTCACCTACAGGGTTTTGGTAATTTACTAACTGGAGACCAACACCAACTAGGAATAATGCGATTGCTTGAGCAATCTTTCTTAGAAATGTCATCATACCAGCATAAATACCTTCACGTCTTTTAGTTGTGATCATCTCGTCAGCGTCAACAACAAAAGCAAGCATATTATAAGGGGTCATTACACAACCACTTAACCCAAATCCAATGAATGCACCAATAATTAATATTGCCCATACTGGTACGCTTGGACTAATCATAAATAAAGCAACAACTGCAAACATCCAAATCGTCGCATGAATTCGATAAGTCATTGCATTTCCTAATGAATTAACCAATTTCATAACAACAAATAAAGAAAGCATCTGAATAACAACTACTATACCTAACAATAATTGATAATTTGAGTATTGATATAAGTAATCACGAATAAAATAGATTAATAAGGCATTAAATATATCCATAGACACATAGGCTGTTATATACATAGCTGTATGGATTCTAAGTGATTTGTTTTTCAATGTTGATCCAAAATCTTTAGATATTTTTCGTACCACTTTACGCATAGGTAATTTTTGAGTATCTTCAAAGTCATGTTTTTTCTCAAATGTGCCCAAGAACACAAATATCCAAGGAATAGAAAACAATAGACCAAAGATGGTTGCCATTACCATGTAACCTAGGCTAGGATTTGTTTGGAAGAAGTTAACAATTGTTAAAGGTAATACGGCACCTAATAACATACCACCCTGAGAAAATAGCATTCTAATAGTAATTAATTTAGATCTTTCTTTGTATATACTAGTCATTTCTGATGGCATAGAGTTATATGGAACCATAACTAAGGTGAAAACTGTATTGAATAGTAAATAAACCAATAAATAATAAATAAATTTAGAGACTTCATTTGTTAACCCAAAAGAAGACCATAATAAGAACCATGAAAGGAAAATAGGTACTATACCAATTAAAAAATAAAGTCTTCTCCTACCATATTTGCTACGTGTATGATCGGTAATATAGCCCATCGTAGGGTCTGTTATTGCATCCCAAACCTTTCCAACTAAGATAATAGTCCCAGCTAATGCAGGAGAAATTTTTGCAACATCAGTTAAAAACACCAAGAATAGAGCGCCGATTATAAAAAAAGCACCACCACCATATAAATCTCCAACTGCGTAAGAAAAAATATTCTTCTTTGTTAATTTTTGTTTTATTTCCATGTTTTCCTCCATATGTAAACGCTTTACTTTAAGAAAATAATACCACAAAATGTTTAATTATAAAATATATATTCACAAATTTATATCTTTTTTTACAAATAATTAGTTCTTCAAAGCAAGAAATATTATTGCTGCAAAAAAGGATAAGTCTTTAGGTTTAGACTCTATGAATGATGAAGTAATATCTCGTTTTTCTATTTTTTCAATTATGATTTAAAATAAAGCAGTAAAATGCTATAATAAAATTAATAAAAAAATCATAAAAAAGGGAGTTTGTATGAAACTAAATTATAAAAAGACATTTTATGTTGGATTAGCATTTTTTATCATCACAATTTTTTGGCAAACATATGATAACATTATCGCGAAAATTATGATTGATAAGTTTGGGTTAAACCAAACAGCTTCAGGTCTTGTTATGGCTCTTGACAATATTTTAGCATTATTTATGTTACCTATTTTTGGGGCTATATCAGATAGATCAAATCATAAAAAAGGCAGAAGAACTCCTTTTGTGATTATTGGTACGATTGTTGCAGCATTTGCTTTTATGAGTTTATCCTTTATGGACAATATTCAAACAAGTCGTATAGAACAAACTGAAATCATTGGTTTATATGAAAATTATAAAGACAATGATGAAAGAAGATTAGAAACATTTTGGGCAGATCTATTATCAGATATGCAAGTTGAAAGAAATGTTAAACTTACTAATGGCGATATCACTCAAGCATCTTATGATCGCTGGGAAATAAATATTTATGATCGTATTGATTCTATTTTGACTCAAAGTACTACTGAAGAACTTAGTGTCGGTGATTTAGCATTTTTAAATGATTATTATCAAACCTATTTATCTTCACTTGCATGGGAAGAGACCGCACAATCACCATTTAATTTTATAGTGTTTGTATCTGTATTGTTAATCGCACTTATTGCGATGTCAACGTTTAGATCTCCAGCAGTTAGTTTGATGCCGGATATAACGATAAAACCTTTAAGAAGTAAAGCAAATGCCATTATTAACCTAATGGGTGCAGCAGCAGGAACAACATCGCTGATTTTATTAACTATATTGGGATTAGATGGTAGGTCTTATGTTCATTACACATTAGCATTTATCATTGTTGGTCTTATTATGCTCATTGTTTTATTTATATTCTTGTGGAAAGTTAAAGAACCTAAATTAGTACAAGAAAAAATAGAAGAAGACTTAAGATTTGACTTGGCTGAAAGTGAAGATGAGCTTCATGATATGCATGCATTACCTAAAGATAAGAGACGCTCATTAATTTTAATTTTAGCATCTGTATTTTTATGGTTTATGGGATATAATGCTATTATTTCTAAAGTATCTGATTATGTTCCACATGTCTTACAGGTACCATCATTTACGATGCCACTTTTAGTTGCTAATGTGACTGCGATTATCGCATTTATTCCAATAGGTATAATCTCTACAAAAATTGGTAGAAGAAAATCGATTTTAATAGGTATTGTTATTTTAACGATTTGTTTTGGAGCTGGCTCATTTGTTAATGAAGATACTGGATGGGTAATGTATATCATCTTTGGGTTGACTGGTATTGGTTGGGCTACAATCAACGTTAACTCATATCCAATGGTTGTAGAACTCGCCAAGGGATCAAATGTTGGTAAATATACTGGATATTATTATGCTTTTTCTATGGCAGCACAAATATTAACACCAATCTTATCAGGTGTATTTATGGATTATGTTTTCAGAACAAGACTTGTTTTATTCCCATATGCAGCGATCTTTGTTGCAGCAAGCTTTATCACAATGTTCTTAACAAAACATGGTGATTCAGATTATGTAGAGAAAAAGGGTATATTGGAGAGTTTTGATGTAGATATGGATTAAGAAAAAGGTGCTCATTTGAGCACCTATTTTTTCGGGATAAAATATTCGAATACGATATTATCATAATGTGATTTAACAAAATCAAAATCCTTTTGAGATCTAGCGGCGTAGCTAATTATAGTTATGCCTTTTTTCTTTTGTTTGTTTAGATATTTATTTGGCATATCGTAAATGCCATAACTAACGAAATCTGGCTTTGTAAAAAGGTTGAAAAACATTCTTTTCATTAAAAATTTCATGATTTTTGGCATTTTATTATTATCTTTAAAGAATTCTGAGATTTGTCCTCTAACGACATCAGGATGATGTTTTTTTAAATATCTCACAACTTTTGGATGAAAACTAAATACTGCATAATTTTTGTGATAGCCATCCATAATTTCCATGAATTTTTCACAAAGTTTTACGACATTTCCATGAGGCTTTAATTCGATGAGTAAATTTGTTTTGCCATCTACCAAATCTAGAACTTCTTTTAATAGCGGAATATGATCGCCATTCTTATATTTTAAGTCTTTAATATCCTCATAATTAAGCATATCAAGTGATTTATTGATATTGAATAAACGATTTAAATCATGATCATGAAAGACGACAACTTGTCCATCTTTGAGTAGGTTTATGTCAAACTCTATGCTGTAGCCATATTTCATAGCTTCTTTAAAAGCAGTCATAGAATTTTCTGCTATACTTTGATCTTTTGTATGCAGTCCTCTATGGGCGATATAATCTGTTTTTAGCCAATCTAATTGTTTCATATAGCACCTCTAAAATATCAAGTAAATTCCTATACCAAGTATAGCTGATAACAAGATAATTTGAATTGGACTAGACTTTTTCTTTAAAAACGTAAATAAGAATACGACAACTAATATGATTAGGTTCCGATAATTAAAACCACTAAAGTTAAATAGGATTTCAGAAAAATCAATATTTGGGAAAACACCACGAACCATTAGTCCAAAAGAAACAGCTAAAATCAGCCCAATAACAGCTGGCTTTAATCCCTTAAATGCTTCATTTACAATTCTTGAATTTAAAAATTTACTACCTAATGATGCGATTAATAAAATGATAATGAAACTTGGTAATGCAACTCCAATAGTAGCAGCAACTGCTCCTAAAATCCCAAGTTCATGTGTGCCAATAAATGTAGCCATATTAATAGCAATTGGTCCAGGTGTTGATTCTGCTATGCCGATGAAATCGTAGAGTAGAGATTCAGTTATATAGCCTGCTCCAACAACTTCTTGTTCAATAAGTGGAATCATGGCATATCCGCCACCAAAGGTAAACAATCCAATTTTAAAGAACATCCAAAAAAGATGTAATAGTTCTATAATCATATGTGTTTAGCCTCCTTTAAACTTTCGATATACCCGAAAAGGATTGCTAGAACAGCACTGACTAATAATATATAGATAACACTGATATCAGTGAATAATGAAATAATTATAGAAGCAACTAAAATTGCTATTGAAAAAGCAGTAAAATGTATTTTTTTAGATAATCTTAAGGCTGCTTTAAAGATTAGAATTGCGACACCTGCTTGTATACCATAAAAAGCATATGCAACAATTTGATTTTCTTTAAATTGAATGATGAATAAAGAGATGATGGATATAATGATAAAAGAAGGAAGTATAACACCAAGTGTAGCAAGCAAGCTTCCTTTAAATTTAGCGATTTTATATCCGATAAATGTTGCTGAGTTTATAGCGAATACACCAGGAGTAGACTCGGATATTACTAGAATTTTTAAGACATCTTCATCATCGACCCAATTTTTGTTTTGTACAACTTCTCTACGCATAATTGGCATCATTGCAAGGCCACCACCAAAAGTCATGGCTCCAATTTTGAAAAATGTCCAAAAGAGTTCAAATAAAGTATGTGGTTTTTTCATTATAGTCACCTCTTCTCGAGTTATTATAACACATTTTATCTCTTAGAGATACATTCTATGTTATAATACTTTTGCAAAGGATGGTAAGAAACATGAGAATACTAAAATTATTTATTTTAATCGTAATTTTGTTCACAATTACAGCATGTGAAGGTACAGAAACCCCTACATTTGGATCTCCAATAATCTCTGGATTAGAAGATATCAATTATACAATCGGTGATGATATTCCTAACTATTTAGAGGGTGTGCTTGCTTTTGATCACTTAGGTGAAGAAATTACACTAATTACCGTTGATGATGGTGAAGTAAATTATGAATCTGAAGGATTATATAATGTTTATTTTCATGTAGTTGATAAACAAGGGAGTAGAATTGTATCATCAATCAAAATCATTGTAGAATCGCCTTATAAAGAGATTGACTATAATGCTCCGTACTTTATAGGTATTGAAAATTTAACTTATTTCATAGGACAAGAAGCTTTTGATTATGTTTCAATGATTAGTGCATTTGATGATGTTGATGGAGAATTAACTGATGAGATAGTTTTTGAGGGTCAAGTTGATTTTGAAACTGCAGGAACTTATCCAATTAAAGTGACTGTATATGATGAAACAGGTAATAGAAAGACTGAAACATTTTCGATTACTGTAAATGATAACATGGCTCCTATCATCTCTGGATATCATAGAGTTTATTATGTTATCGGTGACGATAATCCAGATTATACAAAGATGATTGAAGTCTTTGATCAAGAAGATGGGAACTTAAATGAAACACTAGAAATTGACGATTCACTTGTTGATTTATCTACTGAAGGTATTTATCCACTTTATTATAGTGTTACTGACTCTTTTGGGAATGTAGTAGAGCAAATCGTTAGTGTTCAAGTAAGTGCTAATGATGCAAACATTGATATCAATCAATTAAATGTATATTATATCAATGATACACACGGATCAATCCTAGAGTTTGAAAACGAAATGGGTCTTGCGAAAATTGGAAATGTAGTGATTAATGAATATGATCAAAATCCATATCAAACACTCTTTTTAAGCGGTGGAGATTTACTTCAAGGTAATGTTTTATCAAACTTTTATTATGGATCTTCTATGATTGATATGTTTAACTATATGAACTTAGAAGTCTTTGTTTTAGGTAATCATGAATTTGATTGGGGCGTAGAAACAATTATCGAATATTTTAACCCAAATACTTTAGGCACTCAAGCTGAGTTTCCTTTATTAGCAGCAAACATGTTTTATAAAGATACTGAAATTAGACCTGATTTTGTGGATGCTTATGCAATCATTCAAAAAGGTGATATAAAAATAGGTGTTGTAGGTACTATTGGTAGTGGGCTAGAATCATCTATAGCAAAAAGTAGAGTAGAAGATTATGAATTTAAGAGCCCTACTTATTGGACTCAATATTATACTGAGTTATTAAGAACAGAATATGATGTAGATGTTGTTTTTGCGATTAGTCATGGTAACGATAGCTATTTCAATCAAACTATGGCTTTCGGAAGTGGAGATTATCAAATTGATGCAATTTTCAATGGCCACACTCACTCTAGTTATACTGATGTGATTAATGGAATACCGCTCATGCAATCAGCATCTAATGCTAGAGCTTTAGGATATATAGCTTTTAATATTGATTCTCAAAATGATATTACAGGACATACAGCGACAAATCTATTTCAATACAGTGATTCAAGACTACAAACAGAACATCCAGGTTTAAAGGAGCTTATTAATACATATGTTGCTCAAATAGAACCGCTTTTAAATGAAGCTATTCTTTATTCAAGTCAAAATTATGGAAGAGATATATTAACTACTTTTATGGCTGAAGTGATTAGAAAATCCGCAGATGCTGATATTGGAATTCATAATTCAGGTGGAACAAGAGATAGCCTATCTCAAGATCAAGCTATCACAGTTGGAACTACCTATAAAATCTTTCCGTTTGACAATCAAATCGTTTCAGTAAAAATGATTGGAACGAAAGTTATAAGTTTACTAAATAATTCAAGTGTTGAAGCAAGTTTAAGACCAGGCTTATCAGAAAATGATATTGACCCTACAGCATATTATTGGGTATCTACCAATGATTATGTTTTTGGAAATTATAATGAATTTAAGAATTATATTGATATATTTTATCCAGGTGTTGTTGATCGAGTTGCTTTTGAAGATGAATTGAGAGAAAGAGCAGAAACAACAGACCAATTTATTATCGACTAATAAGAAAATGAAGGTGATTTCACCTTTATTTTTTTGCGTATGATTGCAAACGGTTTCATAAAAAGAAGTGTGTTATAATTAATATAGATTATGATGAAGGAGTGTTGCTATGGTTCCATCATTCGAAAAGCGAGTTAGAGCCTTCGCTATTGATACATCAGCTGTTACGTTATTTATTATTTTATCCTTATTTTTGGGGACATATTATAAACCGCTACCTTGGATTATTACAGGACTAGCTTTTTTTGGATTTTATTTTTTTCCTTATTTTGCTAAAAAAACACATGGGCAAACATTGGGAAAAAAAGTTCAACGCATTCAAATTGTAAAATTAGACGATTCAAAAGTTGAATTATGGAGAATTATTTTGCGAGATTTGTTTAAACTTTCACTAAGTATAGCAACTTTTGGTATATATTTAATCGTAGCATTTTTTGCGATGTCAGATAAAACAAGTAGAACCATTCATGATTATATTTTTAAAACTAAAGTTATTGATTTAGAAAAGCCAACTGGCAAGTATGATGGATTTAATAAGACCGAGTCAATGAGAAAAAGAGGGTTCTAATGAAAAAATTATTAAGTTTATTACTTGTATTGATTATAAGCATGAGTCTATATGCATGTGATGAAAATCCTGAAGATCCTACGGATCCAATCGATCCCATTGATACATATGATTTTGATGAAATTAATGCCCAAAATGATATTTATTATCAAATCTTTGTAAGAAGTTTTGCTGATAGTAATGGCGATGGTATTGGAGATTTAAACGGCATAAAAGCAAATCTTGATTATTTAGAAGATTTAGGTATTACTGCTTTATGGTTGTTACCGATAAATCCTTCACCTTCATATCATGGATATGATGTTACTGACTATTATGATGTTAACTCTGATTATGGTACTTTAGAGGACCTAGAAGCTTTAGTGGATGCGGCAAATGAAAGAGATATTAAGATTGTTCTTGATTTAGTTATCAATCATACATCTGACCAACATCCTTGGTATAAAGAAGCGTCATCTAATCAATCTAGCCCATATAGGGATTATTATATTTTTAATAATGGTGGTGCTTATGAAACATTTCCTGGGGGCATGAAGGATCTAAACTTAGAAAATCCAATTGTTATTGAAGAAATCTATAATATCGTTGATTTTTATTTAGATATGGGTATTCATGGTTTTAGATTAGATGCAGCTATGCATTTTATTGAAAGTGTAAATGCACATTGGGATAACACAGTTTTAATCATGAATTTAAATGCACATATGCAACAAAAAAATCCTGATAGCTATATTGTTTCAGAAGTTTATGCGAATAGTTATGATTTGATTAAAGATTATTTTATTGGATCTGATTCAGTATTTAACTTCTATGCGCAAGCTAATATCATGGATAAAGTAGGTATGGGAAATAATCGTACACAATTTGCAAGTAACTTAAATAGAGCATATGAAGCTTATCTTGAAGTTGATCCTGATTTTATTGATGCACCATTTATTGGTAACCATGATATGGATCGCATTGCTTCATCTCAAGGGTTTATTGATCAACCAGAAAAATTAGCTTTAGCAGCTCGAATATTATTAACTTTACCTGGTAGTCCTTATATTTATTATGGGGATGAGTTAGGCATGAAAGGGTATCGTTATGAAGGTACAAATATACCTGGTTATGGTATTGTATACGATGAATATAGAAGACAACCATTTATGTGGGGAACTTCTGAATATCAAACTAATTGGCTTCCTAGTGATAATTCTAATGATTACACACTTAATTTAGTCGAACAAAAAAATGATCAATCGTCATTATTTAATCAATACCAAGAAATGATTCAAATACGAAGAGCACACCCAGCACTTATGTATGGAAATTACTTTGAACCATTTAAGGACAATAGCATATATATTCAAGGGTTTGTTAGATATTATACGTATGAAAATTATAGTGAAGCAGTATTAGTGCTTCATAATCTCACTCGTGATCAAATAACAGTTAACGTTGACTATCTTGAATTAATATTAGGAGATAATTTGACGATTGAAGGCTATCAAACACTGATTTTAAAAATAGATCCAAATGAAATTGAGGCTTATATCTAATGTTTATTTTTAATTATTATAGATATGCTTTTCAGTTTTCTAAATTTTTTGAACATGTCAAAGAGAAATGGTGGAAAGTATTAATATTCTTTTTCATTGTGAGTCTTGTATCTATTTTCCCGATGAGTCTATTAATAGTACAAGAAGATGGTTGGAGATTAAATTTCATCGAAGAAAGTTTTATCAGCGAGACGCCTGAATGGCAACTACCAAATGATTGTTCTATCGTAGCTAGAAAACTTGTATGTGATACAGATGAAGTTTATGAATATGAACATAGAGGCATTACGTACATCATTAATTATCAAAAACAAGATTTTAATGACATAACCGAAAAACAAGTTTTATTAATGGATAGTCAAATAGTCTATACAAATGGCCAAGGGGAGTATATGATTGGCTATGATTATCAAGGATTTGAAGACGATGTTAGTTTTAGGAGCTTAAATCTTGCTACTGGAGAAGAAAAAGCACTTATGTATGCATCGTTCGGTAGACAATTAGAATCTAGTTTCTCAAATTACATCATCTTTTACACATTGTTGGTAAATACCGCAACTAGCATTGGATTATATGCATTCTTTGTTTTAATTATGAGTTTGGTTATTCAACTTTTTAGATTTGGGTATACGAGTTTTATTACATATGGCGAATCTATGAAGTTAGTCGTGTTTGCGATGGGTGTTCCAAGTGTTGTAAGCTTTGTTGTAGGCTTTCTAGAACCGAGTTTTGCACCAGTTGTGTTTCAATTTGGAATTGGAATTATCATTATGATAGTAATGCTTAAGTACGCTAAAAAAATATTTAGGTAATAAAATAGGTAACACCTTATAGGTGTTATCTTTTTTTATGCATTTGAAAACGTTATCATATAGATAAATTGAGCAAATCGCTTTACTTTTTCTAATTCATGATATAATAAAGCCGAAAAACGAACGACTCATAAGGAGTAAAAAAATGAATAATATAGGATTTTGTAAAGAAAAGTTAGACCTTTTTTATGCTTGTTTAGAAAAGAACAAAACAAAACCTGGACCTTTAATGCCCTCATTACATGATGCGCAAAACATTTTTGGATATATACCTTTATCAATCCAAAAAATCATTAGTAAAGAATTAGGCGAAAGTGTAGCGAAAATCAATGGTGTTGTAACATTTTACGGCAATTTTTCTGTTGAACCAACGGGAGATCATCAAGTCAGTGTTTGTATGGGGACTGCATGTTATGTTAGAGGATCTAAAAATATCATGGAAACTATTGAAATTGAACTTGGGATAAAAGATGGAGAAACAACAAAAGATGGCAAAGTAACATTGTCTGCAACAAGATGTATAGGTGCATGTGGTTTGGCACCTGTTTTTTCAGTTGATGCTCAAATCCATGGCAATACAAATGTTAGTAAGGTCAGAGATGTTATCAAAGAGTTGAAGGAACACACATATGAAACTAACTGATATTATAAAGAAATATGAGTGCAAGGTTCATAGTAGCAACTTAGATCTAAATAAAGACATAATGTTTGCATTTTGTACAGATTTAATGAGTGATGCATTATTTATTATGAATACTGTTCAAGATGAAAGAATATTAGATCATGCAATTTTAATTACTGGTCTAGCAACACAGCAGTCCATAAGAACTGCTGAGATGCTAGATATAAGTGTTGTTCTTTTAGTAAGGGGAAAAATGCCTTCTGAAAAAGTGATTGAACTTTCGAAAGAATCAAATATCATTTTATTATCCACTGACTATACAATGTTTAATGTGAGTGGATATATGTTTCAAGATGGTATTAAAGGCGTTAAGTATAATTTGAAATGGTAAGCAAAGAGTATCAAATTATTGCTAAAAATTATGAGTTAGCAGGAAGAGCATCCTCTGAGATTAAAAGATTACTAAAAAAAATGGATGTAAGTAAAACGTTACTTAAAAAAATATGTGCTGCCTCATATGAAGCTGAAATTAATGTGGTTATACATTCTGTTGGTGGTTATATGACTTTTGATGTTTTTGATAATGAATATATTGAACTTAACATTTATGACGATGGCCCAGGTATTCTAGATATAGAACTTGCAATGACAGAAGGATATTCAACTGCTACAGAAATAGATCATGTAAATGGATTTGGTGCTGGAATGGGTTTAGCAAACATAAAAAAACTCTCGGATGTATTAGAGATACATTCTGATCCTATGGGTACACATTTAAGAATTATATTTTTTATGGGTGAATCTGATGCATAAAGCAAAGGAAATATTAAATGAGAATTATAATCTAGTAACAAAATTAAACACAATGGAAAATGATTTTGAAGGTTTGTATACAACAGATTTGTTGAGCACCGCAATTAAACATGTAAAGGATAAAGAAATATTAGTTACAATAATTGCAACTAACACAACAATATCTTTAGCAGTTATGCTAGATATTGAGGTCATTATCATACCAGCACAAATAGAAATTGATGAACAATTAATTAATAGAGCAAATCAAGAAGATATCGCGATTATTCAGACAAGGCTTTTAACACATGAAGTGATCATTGATTTACACGAAAGAGGACTCATATGAAATATGCCTATGATCTTCATATCCATAGTGTACTTTCGCCATGTGCAGATGTTTTAATGACGCCTAATAATATTTTTAACATGGCTAAACTTAAGAGACTTGATATCATCTCAATTACAGACCATAATTCATTAAAGCAATTATCAACATGTTTTGAGTTATCGAAAAGCTATGATATGCTCTTCATTCCAGGCGTAGAAATCACTGTTAGTGAAAATTTTGATGTCTTATGTTATTTCAAACAAATCAATGATGCTTTAGCATTTGATCAATTACTTGAAAAGTATATAGTCAAACAAGAAATCAAAAATCATAATTTTAAAGAACAAGACATCATGGACATAGATGATGAAATCGTAGGAGTTTATCCTTATGCTCTATCTGAGCCTTTAAGATTAAGCATCTATGAACTCATAGAGTTATTAAATCCTTATGAACATTTATTAGTTTTTGCTCATGTGGATAGAAAAAAGCGTTCAGGGAAAGCTTTTATTGATTTGATTGAGCATGATGCAATTGAAATCAATCACTTAGAAAACCAATCACTTTTTAAGACTAATAAAACAATATTATTTAATTCAGATGCTCATCAAATTACAGATATTTTAGAAAGAACAAAAGATAATATCATATCATTAGATAAATTAGATATCGATAGTTTCTTTAAGTATTTTAATCATGATTAAATTTACTGACTATATATATGATCTCATTCAAAACTCTATAAAAGCACATGCAGATCTAATAACACTTAAAGTCACATTTTTAGATGACACATTAAATTTAAGTATTATTGATGATGGCATAGGTATGACAACGGAAGTTTTAAATCAGGTTAGAAAATTTGAATATACATCAAATCAAAAAAGAACTGTAGGACTAGGTTTATCGATGATTCATGATTTATGCGAACAAACAAATGGTAGTTTTGATATTGATTCTATTTATCATAAAGGAACAAACCTGAATTTGAGTTTTAACTATAAACATATTGATTTTCCTAATTTTGGTGATTTAGGAACATTAGTTTCTGATTTATATATGCATCAAGAATTAATAGGATTTAAATTTGTATACTGTATCAATAAAAATAAAATAATATATCATCTACCAAAGGCTTTGCTAGAGGATATAAGATCATTTAAAATTAAAAAATTTATTGAAGAAGATATAAACACAAACTTAAAAAAAGTTGAGGGATGTAAATGAAAACACTTGAAGAGTTAAAGAAATTAAGAGATGAGTCTTTAAAAAAAATGACAATGCGTGATATCAAAAATGGATTTAGAATACAAGTAGGTATGGGCACCTGTGGAATTGCAAGTGGTGCAAGACCCATTCTAAATGCATTTTTAGAACAAGTTGATATTCATGACTTAAAAACTGTTACTGTTACACAAGTTGGATGCATGGGAGAATGTGCATACGAACCTATGGCAGAAATTATTGATGAAACTGGACAATCTTATATGTATTGCAGTTTGACCATTCCAATGGTAAGAGAGATTGTAGAAAAACACATCATCAATCATCAACCAGTAGCAAGATTATTACTGTCATCAAGAAAGGGGTCATAATATGTTAGAGAGAATTCAAGTCCTCATATGCGGCGGTACTGGATGCATGAGTTCACATTCAAAAGAGATTAAAGAAGCTTTTGAAGATGAACTAATTGCTATGGGTATTAAAGAAGAAGTCAGTTTAATATTAACTGGTTGTTTTGGGCTATGTGAACGTGGTCCTGTTATTGTTATTTATCCTGATGAAACATTTTATGCACATGTAAAAGTACAAGATGTCAAAGAAATTTGTCATGAACACTTATTAAAGGGTAGACATATTGATCGCCTACTTGTAAAAGATCCTGGTGAAAAACATAAAATAAAACAAATGAGTGAATTAAAGTTTTATTCTAAACAAAAAAGAATTGCACTTAGAAATTGTGGACAAATAAATCCTTTAGACATAAATGAATATATTGCAAGAGATGGTTATCTTGCATTAGGTAAAATATTAACTGAAATGACACCTAATGAAGTTATCAGTGAAGTTCTTGAATCAGGGTTAAAAGGTAGAGGTGGCGGAGGCTTTTTAACTGGTAAGAAATGGCAATTTGCTGCACAGTCACAAAGCGACACAAAATATGTAATTTGTAACGCTGATGAGGGCGATCCAGGTGCATTTATGGATAGAGCAATTTTAGAAGGTGATCCTCATTCAGTTTTAGAAGCAATGACAATTTGTGGATACGCTATAGGCGCATCACAAGGATACATATATATAAGAGCTGAATATCCTGTTGCTGTTGAAAGATTAAATCACGCAATCAAACAAGCAAAGGAAAATCAACTGATTGGAGATAACATTTTCGGATCAGATTTTTCATTTGATATCGACATAAGACTTGGTGCAGGTGCTTTTGTATGTGGTGAAGAAACTGCACTTATTAAATCTATAGAAGGTTATCGTGGAATGCCAGTGTTAAAACCTCCATTTCCTGCAATTAAAGGGTTATGGAATCAACCAACAAACGTTAATAACGTTGAGACATTCGCGAATATTCCGGTTATATTTCTAAAAGGTGCTGAATATTTTAAATCGATTGGCACTAAAAATTCTTCAGGCACTAAAGTATTCGCTTTAGGCGGAAAAATAAATAATACAGGATTAGTTGAAGTCCCAATGGGAACAACACTAAGAGAAGTTGTTTATGAAATTGGTGGCGGTATACCTAATAAAAGAAAATTTAAAGCTATACAAACAGGTGGTCCATCTGGCGGATGTATTACTGAAAAAGATTTAGATACGCCAATTGATTTTGATAATTTAACCAAATTAGGTTCAATGATGGGATCTGGTGGAATGATCATCATGGATGAAGATAATTGTATGGTTGATGTCGCAAGATTTTATCTAGATTTTACTGTTGAAGAATCTTGTGGAAAATGTACCCCATGTAGAGAAGGTACGAGAATGATGCTTGATATACTAAATAGAATTTGTGATGGTGACGGTACTCTAGAAGATATTGATGAACTAGAAAAACTAGGTAACATGATTCAAAAAACATCACTATGCGGTCTAGGACAAACTGCACCTAATCCGGTTTTATCAACATTAAAACACTTTAGAGAAGAATATATTGCACATATAGTTGATCATAGTTGTCCTGCTGGTGTTTGTAGAAACTTAACAAACTTTGTTATTGATGATAGTTGTATAGGTTGTACTAAATGTGCTAAACATTGTCCGGTTAATGCGATTTCTGGTTGGCCAAAACAAATTCATATAATTGACTCAGAACTTTGTATTCAATGTGGAGCATGTAAAAAAGCTTGTCCAGTTAGCGCTATTTCAAGTCAGCCTGTTGAAAGAGGTGAAGCACGATGAAACTACATGTAAATATAAATATCAATGGCATTGAATATCAAGCCGATCCTAGTGATACAGTTTTAAAAGCTGCAGAAAAAAATAATGTCTACATTCCTAGATTATGTTTTTTAAAAGATATCCATGAAGAAGGTAATTGTAGAGTTTGTTCAGTTAAAATAGAAGGACAAAAAAATCTTAAACCTGCATGTAAAACCATGGTTGAAGAAGGTATGAGAATCATAACAGATGATCAAGAAATATATGACACAGTAACAATGAATTTAGAACTCCTTACACATAGACATCACTTTGAGTGTTTTAAATGCTCAAGAGAAAATAATTGTGAGTTTCTTGATTTGCTAAGAAAATATTCTATTGATAATGAATTTACGAACATGTATGGCATGTTTGATGAAGATGCTTATTATTATCAAGATGAATCTAATGTCATGATTATTGATAGTAGTAAATGTATTTTATGTGGTAGATGTGTTTCTGCATGTGAAAAACTATCTGGATTAAGTGTACTAAATTTCAATGAACGTGGTAATAAAACATATGTCGGACCTGCACTATTCCATGAATTATCAGATAGTGGATGTATTTATTGTGGTAAGTGTATAGGAGCATGTCCAACAGGTGCACTTAGAGAAGTGGATCAAATAAAAGAATTTGAAAGAGATTTAAGAAATCCGAATAAAAAAATCGTTGTTCAAGTTGCACCAGCTGTTAGAGCTGCATTAGGCGAAGAATTCGGATATCCAATAGGAACAAATGTTGAAGGCAAGTTGTTTAGTGCATTAAAAATTATGGGTGTTCATGAACTTTTGGATACAAATTTTGCTGCTGACTTAACCATTATGGAAGAAGGCACAGAATTTATTAATCGTCTACAAAATAACGATAGACTTCCGATGTTTACATCATGTTCACCAGGTTGGATAAATTTATTAGAATTGAATTATCCAGAATATATTCCTAATCTTTCTTCATGTAAATCTCCTCAACAAATGGCTGGAGCTTTAATAAAAACACATTACGCTAAAAAAATGAATCTAGACCCTAAAAATATCGTATCTGTATCGATAATGCCATGTATTGCTAAAAAAGCAGAAGCAAATCGTATAGAGATGGGTAGAGATGGTTATAGAGATGTCGATTATGTATTAACAACAAGAGAGTTAGCGAGAATCATTAGAAGAAAAGGTATTGATTTTGCTAATCTAGAAAATAGTAAACCATTTGGAACACTTGCATCATATACAGGAGCTGGTGCTATATTTGGAGCAACAGGTGGCGTTATGGAAGCTGCGCTTAGATCAGTTAGTGAAATTCTTGATAAGAAAGAAACACCAATTGAATTTAAGAATGTTAGAGGAAATAGCGATATCAAAGAAGCAACTTATCAAATTGCAGGTAAAGATATCAATGTTGCTGTTGTTCATGGTGGTGCGGCAATTATTCAATTTTTGGATCATCTTAAGGAAGGTCACAAACAATACCATTTTGTAGAGTTCATGGGTTGTACAGGTGGTTGTATTAATGGTGGGGGACAACCGATTGTTACAGCTAAAGATCAAGAAAAATATGATGTTAGAAAATTAAGAGCTAGTGTTTTATATAACATTGATCAAGCATCAACAGTTAGAAAGTCACACCAAAATGAATTTGTTCAAAATTTATATCGTGACTTCTTAGAAAAACCAAATTCTAAAAAAGCTCATGAATTATTGCATACAAGTTACAAAAAAAGAGAAACATATCAAAATGTTGAATAAAAAAATATTAATATTACTTGCTTGTATAAGTATATTAGTTTTAATGTCTAGCTGTAAGAAAGATGTCCTTAATATGCTTGTACCAAGCGGTAGCCCACAATTTGCACAACTCTATATGCAAAACAGTAGTGATTATGAAGTTACAGTTGTTCAAGGTGCAGATCCTTTAGTATCTGCATTCGCATCAGAAAGCTATGATATTATTATTGCACCTACGAATTTAGGTGCAAAGCTTTACCAGTCAAAACAAAGTTATCAACTTGCTGCTAGCATTACATGGGGTAATTACTATTTAATTAGTAAAGAGGTAATTAAACTAGATGATTTAGATAATCAGGATGTGATTGCTTTTGGTCAAAACCAAACACCTGATGCAATATTACAGTATGTTCTAAAAGATATACCAGTTCAAATATCTTATCTTGATAGTGTGACATCAGTAGTATCTGATTTTATCATTGATGGCAGTCAAATTTATTTAGTTGCTGAGCCTTCTCTAAGTATACTAAAAGCATCTTATACATTGAGTATTATTGACTTACAAGACCTTTATCAAGAGAAAACTGGAAGAAATAGTTATCCTCAAGCTAGTGTTTTTGTTAATAGTGAACTTAGTGATCGTATGGTTAAAAATATTAAAGATGATTTTAAAAAATCTATTGAAGATACATTAGATAATCCTTTAAATGCAGCTATACTTGCAATTGCTTTAGGCATTAACATGGAACAAGCGATTATTGAATCAGCAATTGGAAACTCTCATATTATATATAAAAGTAGTGATGATGCAAAAGAAGATATTATAATTTATTTGGAAATGCTTAAAACTTTTAATTCTAATTTCACAGGAGATAATCTACCAGACGATTCTTTTTATAGATGAGGGTATAACGAATGAAAAATTTGTCAATTAAAATTTCATCTATTTTATCGATTCTAATGATATGGTATGTCGTCTATTTAGTTATAGATCATCCTTTGCTAATGCCATCTTTTATCGATGTAGGAAAAGCATTTATAAAAATGTTTCAATCCAAGATATATTTATTAGCATTTGGGCATAGTATTTTTAGATTATTTGTAAGTTTATTGATTTCTAGCATGTTAGGTATTATTGTTGGATTTCTATCGGCCAAATATGATTTATTACAAACATGGATAAAACCATATATTACTATAATAAAAACTATACCTGTTATATCCGCAATCATTATTATGTATGTGATATTTGGCTTTCAAATCGCACCTTATGTAATTACATTTCTTATGATATTTCCATTATTTTATCAAGCTACATATCAAGGTATAAAACATATATCTAAAGATATGATGGACGTGTATCATCTAGAAACAAGCGATTGGTATTTATGCTTAAGATTTGTTTATCTGCCAAATATAAGAGATTATTTGCTTTTAGCATTTTACCAATCATTTGGACTGGGATTTAAAGTGTTAGTAACTTCAGAGTTTATATCACAAACAAGACAATCAATTGGTAAATTGTTATATGAAGCCAAAGTTAACTTAAATTATGATATTGTCTTTGCGTTAACTATATTCTTAATATTAATGACTCTTTGTGTAGAATGGTTTGCGGATCGATATAAAAAACGATTAGGTGATGAGTAATTTCTCATCACCTATTTTTTTATGCTTATGATATACTTAAAGTAATAAAATCTATATAAAATATTAAGAAATGAGTGTATCCTATGAAAATTGCTGATTATTTCAAACCTAAATCACTTGTTTATACAGGTGAATATAACGAAGAACAGACATTAATCAACAGATATGTCTATGATAAAGAAAAAGTTGATGAGTTTCATGATATTGCGCTTAGTGATCAAAAACAGTATGTACAAGTAATTGGTCTTAGTGATTTAACTAAAATCAAAGAAATTAAGCAAGTGTTTAAGATTGATGACTTTATTATGGAAGATATTTTAAATGTTAATCAAAGAAATAAAATTGAGAAAATCGGAGATTATATTTTCGCTGCATTTTCGCTAATGTATCAAGATAAAGGTGAAGTTAAAAAGGAATATATGAGTCTTGTGTTTAGTGAAAAAGTTTTAATGACCTTTCATGAAAGTGAGCCTGTGTTTTTAGCACCAATCAAAACATTAATTAACGATTATGAAGAGTTAAAAACAAATCAGTTAGACTTTTTGTTTTATCAAATACTAGATTTACTCACTGATGATCATTTGAATATATACGATGTCTTCGAAAGTGGCATGAATCAATTCGAAGATGATATCTTAGAGACTAAACAAATTGATCAAGATAATTTTTATATACTCAGAAAACAAATTATCCAATTTAAAAATATTACGTTTCAAATCTATGATCATTTAGAGATGATACTTAAAACTGATGTCTCATTTATTAATAAATCATCAAAGAAGTATTTTGATGATTTACTAGATCATATGTATCGCCTAGACTTAAGAATTAATCAACTTAGAGAATTAATGAAGACATTATTAGATTTAGATATTAATAATCAATCAAATCGGATGAATAGAATTATGTCGACGCTAACTTTATTTTCAGCAATCTTTATCCCATTATCTTTCTTAACAGGATTTTTTGGAATGAATTTTATATACTTTGATATCTTATCATATGAGCATGCAGTTTTAATTTTTGCTGGTGTTTGTATATTTATTGCTGGTGTGATGATTTATATTTTTAAAAAGCATCGTTGGTTCTAATTCATAGTTTACAAAAAAATGTCAAGGGTAATGATCCTTGACATTTTTATTTTTATTCGATTGATAAACTGTTTGTGTTTAGGCTTAATCCAGGTTGTTCTAATGATTTGTTGATATCAAATGTAATCATGCCATATGTCATGTCTTTGCTATCATAACTTGAACTACTATCATAAAGATTAATAGTTAATAAATAAGTAGAAGTGCCAATGCTTTCAAAATGCTTTTCGTAGACTTGACTTGCAATATTGTAAGCAATTTCTTCGATTTCTTCAATTGTTTTTATTTTATTTGGAACAACGACGTCAATATTGATTTTATCAGAAAATATTTCTTCGTTTTTAATCGTTATTTCAACATCTTCAACTTCATTATTTGTACAACCAATAAGTGTGAATATCAATGCAAATATAAATAGAATACCATATATTTTTTTCATATTACTCACCACTTCCTTCATCATTTAAAGTGACATTATATTTATAACCTTCAACAATCAAGGTGTAATAATATAATTTGTAACCTTGATATGGATCATCAACGCCTATGGTGATGGTATATCTACCAGGCGTATTGACATCATGATAATTTGAAGTATAAATGCTTGCGTTTTCATTTAAAATCTCTATGTTTGATAGAGGATCAAATGTTTGTCCATCTTGAATGACTACTTCAGATTTTTTAATAGAGATTGGAGCTCCTAAATCTTCAACTAAAATCATTGTTGTATTGGCAGGTACGAAGATAGCATCAGTAACTGTATCAATGCCTTGAATGTTTGCTTCTAATGTGTTTGTTAAGATTCTATATGGAACACCACTATCAAGCATGACTCCAGTTAAACCAAATCTAGGGTTACCACTATGAATAACAACGATATCTGGATGATTTGTGCCACCAGTTAATTTAAATGCGATACCTTCATTACCAGCATCAGTATCTAAGAATGTTAGGTTTGCTTTGATAAGTTCAGCATCATTCATTCTAAATTGCGGGTATTTTTTTCTAATTTCAATAAGTACTTTATAATATTCAAAGACATTATTGTATTCTAATTTACGATCCCATCTCATCTGATTTACTGAATCTGGTGATTCATAAGAGTTATGATCGTAGCCACCTAACCCATCAGGTTTAGATCTCATGAATTCAACACCAGCATGTAAGAATGGAATACCTTGAGATGTTAAAATGATTGCATTTGATTGAATTTGCATCTCGTCGATGATTGAGTTACTTACTTTTGTTAATTTTAGTTTATCGTAGAGTGTATTGTTATCGTGTGCTGATACGTAATTTATGGTTTGATTTGGATTCAAATGCCATTCATTAAATTCAGTAATACCAGGAAATTCGATACCGCCAACGATCCCGTACATAATACCTTGTGTTGTATAAGTAGTTGCATTACCTTGAACCCACCCTTTTTCTGCTGATTGGAATACTGAGCCTTTAACAGCATCTCTTGTGATATCATTAAATGCGCCAACCAAGTTCATGTTTTTGATGTTATCTTTTCCAGCAGCTTCGCTATTTGAAAGAGGAGTAGTTCCACCGTTCCATGGTTCACCATAAACTATGATTGTTGGATCGATTTCTTCAAGCATAGCTTGGATTTCATTCATTGTGTCATAATCATGAAGTGCCATTAAGTCAAATCTGAATCCTGACATGTTGTATTCAGTTGCCCAAAATTCAACAGAATCTACCATGAATTTTCGCATCATTGATCTTTCAGATGCAGTTTCATTACCGGTTCCTGAACCGTTAGAAAAACCACCATCTTCAGTTAATCTATGATAATATCCAGGTACAATTTTATGGAAGTTGGATGTTGCTGATTCACCTGTGTGATTATAAACAACATCCATAATAACTCTTATTTCTTTTTCATGAAGTGCCATAACGACTTGTTTGAATTCATTAATTCTTAATTGTCCATCAAAAGGATTCGTAGAATAAGATCCTTCTAAAGTATTAAAATGATAAGGCATATAACCCCAATTGAATAGATTTTGGTATGCTGGGTTATTAGCCACTTCAACTTCATCGACATATCCAAAATCAAATATTGGAAGCAGTTGAACTGCATTTACACCTAATTCTTCGATATGGTCTAGACCTGTTGTGACTGTATCGATACCATTGGTATATGTTGTATCGGTTTCAGTTAAACCTAAGAATTTTCCGCGATAACTTTCTGTACCATTCCATGTATTATGTGTCGTTAAATCTCTGACATGCAATTCATAAACGATATAATCAGTTAAGTTTGTAATTGTGTCGGGTCTATCATTATATGTCCATCCGTTCGGGTTCGTTTGATCAAAATCAACAATCATGCCTCTTTGACCGTTTGCGCCAGTAGAATAAGCGTATGGATCAGTAACTTCATAAGTTTGAGAGTTATTTACTACAGAAAATGTATAATATTTGAAGTCGAGATCTCCTGTTAATTTAATTTCCCAAGCACCACTTTCAATCCTATATAATGGTTCTGATTGATATGGTGTTAATTCATCATTTCGTTCACCGTCATTATTATAATTTGGATGACCTTGATTGTATAAATTTAAAGTTACAGATTCGCTTAATGGAGCCCACAATCTAAAGACTGTGTACTCATCTTCAAAACTTACACCAAGTGTGCCATCATATGTGTAAAGATCTTCGAATGCTTTTGTATCGTAAATATTTTGTAGTGATACAATTGATTCGCTTGATAGTTCAGCATCAAATATAGCATTTACTGTATATGTTTTAGAAATATCAATACTTGGAACTGTTATTGTTGTTGTTTTAGATGTCGTTGTTCCAGATAAGATTAATATATCATTTTCATAGACTTCATATCCTCCAGCAGGGATATGTGTTGTTTTTAAAACGATTTGTTGTGTTTGATTAAACGCAACAGATAATATTTTCGCACGATAGTCGGGAATGTTATTTTCTAGGTCGCTATTTGATGTGCCAAATCGTAGATCGCCTTCCACAAAGTAAGCGTGTGCAACACCACCAATAACTTCAATCGTTTCTAAATCTATAAAACGATCTCCACCTGGTTCACGATAACCATCCCATCCACCAGCTCTAATGATAATACCTAGTTTAGTTGCAGTAGGATAATCTGCTGATAAATCAACTTCATAGTATACACCATGTTCATCTATTTGATTTGAATCAAAGTCGTGTTCAATTCCACCTAATGAAGCAGGTTCGCTTTCCCACATCCAGAAATCATAATTTGTGTATGTCTCATCATATCTATAATAATGAACAACAAGTGTTGACGGTAGATCTGCTGCAATCGCAGAAACACCAAATGTTATTGATGTAATTATAAACAATAATAATGTTAATATTTTTTTCATTTGAAATACCTCCTCTTAATACAAATATAACACGTATTTTGAATAAAATGTTAATAAGGTGATAGCGATTACAAAAAGGAAACGGTTGCACAATAGCACATCATTAAAAGCGTTTACATTTTTCACGTTAATGTGATAAAATTTAAGAGTCAAGAATTATATTTGAAATTCTTAAAAAATATAGGAGGAAGAAAATGAAAAAAGTTTTATTAGCCTTTTTCTTAGTACTGACAGTTGCGGCGTTTTTCGGAGTCAAAGCATCTGCTGCTGGTACAGGTAACTTAGTTGTTCATTTCCAAGCTTGGGATGGCAATTATGAAAACATAGGATCATGGGCATGGGGAAGTACTGCAGCTGGTAAACGCGCTGATGGCACTGATGATTTTGGTGCATATTACGAGTTTAATGATGTAGCTGTTGGAACAGAAGTAGGATTTATTGCTGTTTACTGGGAAGGCGACGGACCAGATTGGAATAAAAAATTAACTGGTGATGTTAATATTCCTGCTGACACAGTTATTGAAAACGAAACTGTTCATGTTTATGTGTTTGAAGGAGCTGCAACAGTTAAAACTGAAGGTGTGATCACTGATCCACAATCATTTGTTGCATCTAACGATCATTACAATATGTTATTAGTATATTTTGATCCATCAGGAAGCTATGAAGAAACACTTGGTGTTCATGCTTGGAACGGTTGGGTAAATGATGCCGATAAATATGGTACTGATTTTGGCGTTTGGGCTACACCTGCACAAATCTTTAGTGATGCTGGTAAAACAGTTGATGGTTCTACAGTTAAGGCTGCTATGATCCAATCAACAACTGCTGATGCAGGTTTATTAGTATATGCTGGCGATGACGCTACTAAAAAGACTGGTGACGTAACATTAACTGCTGCTTTATCAGAAACACCTGCTTTAGGTGATACTGGTGTTGCATATGTTTTAAGTAAAGGTAATGCTTATGCTGCTGGAGACAACGTTTTCTATAACGATCCTTCAACATTCTCAGAAGAAGCATTTACTTTTAAATTAACAGAATACAATGCTGAAGATCAAGATGGTACTTATGCAGTTGATCCTTACACAATTATTGTTAAGACTAGTGCATTAGTTGAATCTCCTTATCCAGAAGCTGGCGTTAAGTATTTAGCTCAAAAAGAAATTGAAAGTTGGTTTAAAGTTAGAGCTAATTTAGGCGATGGAAATTATGGTTCAGCTTTAACTATTGACCGTGTTGACTTTGCTACTACAAATGATACATTAAATTCATTTGTTATTATCTTAAAAACACCATTAGTTATTGAAGCAGAATATTCTGTATTCTTTGATAATGGTTTAGTACAAGCTGATATTGAATTAGCTATGGATACTGAAGCTCCAGTAATCACATTTATTTCACCAACTGGTATTGTTGGTAAAGATGCTGATGAAAGAATTATTGAAGTTCCTTGGGGAGCACCATTTAGTCAAAACTTATTCCCAAGATTTAGAGCTACAGATAATCGTGATGGTGATTTAACATCATTCGTATTCGTACCTAAAGGTGCAAATTCAGTACTTGACACAAGAACTGAAGGCGATTATGTTATCGTATTGCGTGTTGTTGATGAATGGGGTAATGTTACAGAAGAAGCATTCACATTCAGAGTAGTGAAAGGTTAAGGAGGCCAACTATGAAAAAATTTCTATTAATATTATTCGTAATTCTTGGTGGCTTATCTCTTGCTGCATGTAATGAAGATCCAGAAGATCCAACAGATCCAACAGATCCAACGGATCCAGATAACAATGGTGAATTAATCGATTTTGCTGACACATTTACTCAAAAATCAAAAATCCGTGTATGGATTGATGATGAAAATGGTGAATATATGACAGCTGTTATTGAAGAATTCAACAAAGTTTATCCAAATATTATAGTTGAACACGAACATATGGGTAGTGTTGATGCTCGTGAACTTCTTAAAACATTTGGTCCTTCAGGAAATGGTGCTGACGTATTCCAATTTCCTCATGATCATTTAGCACAAGCAGTTTTAGAAGATTTAGTTTATCCACTTCCAGAAGCTACACGTACAGCATTAGCTGAACGTTCAGCTGAATTAGGGTTACAAATTGCTACATTAACTTATGATGAAACTAACAACTCATTTGATCCTGAAAGTGAAAATGCAGTTGAAAGACTATATGCAGTTCCAATGTCATTAGAATCTGTTGGTTTATACTATAATACAGATTTAGTTGATACACCTGCTGCTACATTTGAAGAATTATTAGCTGCTGCAGACGTATGGAATGCTGCATTAGCAGACGATGATTCTGGCAGAACTAATGCACAAGCTGGCTTATATTACTTAGGTACTTCAAGTCACTGGGCAGACAGCTATTTCGTTCAAGCTATTTATTCAGCATTTGGATTCTATCCATTTGGTGTTAATTTAGATGATCCATCAGCTGTAGGTTTTGCAAATGCAGTTCCTGCTTTAACTTGGATGAGAGATGAATTAAAACCACGTACAACTGGTACTGGTTCTCATAACTCAATCGCAGCTGGCGGTAACTTTGAATTAGGCGATATTCCTTATATCATTGCTGGTCCATGGAATATTGAAGCTTATAGAAATGCTGGTTTAAATTTCGCGATTGCTCCAATGCCAACAATTAATGGTAATGATACACAAACATTTGCTGGTGCTCAAATGGCAGCAGTATATAAATATTCTGAAAATAGAGAAGATGCAATTAAGTTTGTTGAATTCTTAGCTTCAGATATCGCAATGGAATTAATGTATGAATACAAAGGTAAATTACCTGCTCTTAAGACTGAATTCTTAGGCGACATTGAAGGTGTAAATACTGATACATTATTATTAGCTATGGCTGAACAATTAAAAACTTCAGTTCCAATGCCTACTATTCCTCAAGTAACTTATTACTGGGGACCAGGTGAAGTTATGATTATTGATGTTTGGAATAACGGTGTTAATCCAACAACTGCAGCAGCAACTGCTGAACAATCATATAGAACTCGTGTAGGTTTAGCTGGTTAATTTTAAAATTGTGAAATAAATTAAACTGATGTGAGGCGGCATAATATTTATGCCGTCCTCATTAGTTTATATATACGGAGGGCTCAATGAAATTTTTTAGCATTATAAAAGCAATTGCTTCTGGGATAATATGGGGCCTAGGACAATTATTAAACGGGCAATTTTTTAAGTTTCTATTCTTTTTTGTCGTTTTTGCCTTGTTCATAGGTATTGAACTTGGAACATCTCATTATCAAGATGATATTAATGCTTATGATAAGATACCAGGCAAAGATATAGGTGATGATTGGTATGTTAACGGATTTATGGCGGAATACAACTATAACAAATTAGTTGATGGAACGTCATATGAACCATTCGATCTTTTTATAGAAGATATAGGTGGTGCTGAAAACTTAACTGAAGAATTATTTATCGAGTTTTTAGCTCAAGACCTTAACAGTAAAAATCCTATAAGATATACAAATTTAGTTACAAGTGAAGATATTTTAGTTGAAGACTTTAATAGAGATTACACAGAAGAAAACCTTGTTCATTTAGTCAGAAAACAAACTCTATATAAAGACGCTGAAGGTATTTACTACAGAGAAAGAAATGTAACTCAAGAAGACGGAAGCAACAAAAAAGAATATGTAGAAACTACGATTCTAACTGATGAATTTAATGAAGATAATGTTATAGAAAGTGTTGAAGAGTTAACATTATTTGTTAAATCAGGAGATATTTTTACATTTGATGGTAAGTATTATGTTAAGGTAACCGAAGGTGTTGTACCTAAATACATAGATTTACATACAGAAGAAATCGTCAGTGTTGAATCTCCGACTAAGCTACCTATTGAAGGACCACTTTATCGCTTAGATGGACAAGTATATGAATATTATGAACCAAATCTAATTTATAATTCAAAGCGTATTCAATATAAAGAAACAGAATTCTTAGTGACTTTTAGACAAGCAATGAGTTATACATTCTCATATGCATGGAATACATATAACTCAACAGATTATTCGAAATTAATGATTAAAGTTTTTCATGAAATGAATCCTGAGATCAAGCAAAGTTATGAGGAGTCATATAATAACTTTTATTATGATCAAGGTGGCTTATTTATAAGAGGCTATTGGTCGGTCATAACTTTAGGGACAGCTCAGAAACTAAACATTAGTGGGCATATGGGTCTTATGGATGCGATGGTAGGTAATAGAGATAGTGAGTTTTCGCTATTATCTATAATCTCAATATCTGAAACAGTGCCTATTCAAGGACATGTTTCAACCATGTTATTATTAGAAGGTCTTATTGGTGTAATCTTATCATTCTTTTTCTTCATCATTATGATATGGAGTATTAGAGATGCTTATGTGACAAGTGAGAAGAAACGCTTAAAACAAAAGGTATTAAAAGATGGTGCATATTTTAGAAATGTTTATGAAGAAAGTTTTGAGTATATTGTATTATCACCAGCAATTTTCGTTCTAGCATTTATCTCTATCATGCCGATTGCATTTGGATTTGTTATCGCATTTACTAGTATTTCTGGTAATGAATCAATGATGAACACATTTGATTGGGTAGGACTCACAAACTTTTTAGCTCTATTTAACTTTACATCAGGATTAGGCGCATCATTTGGTCTAGCATTCTGGAGGGTTTTAGGGTGGACAGTTGTTTGGGCAGTATTATCTACAGGAACAGTGTTCTTTGGAGGATTCTTACAAGCACTCATTTTAAATAGTGAAAAAGTAGTATTTAGAAAATTATGGAGAACAATATTAATTCTTCCATGGGCTATACCAGCATTATTGTCTCAAATGGTATTTTCAGTTATGTTTAATGAAGTTGGATTTGTCAATAACTTCTTGCAAGACATAGGTATTTACGAAGTATTGAGAAATCTTAATATGCTCGGTGTTAGTTTCGAAAGTTTATCTGGTTTATCTAGATTGTTATATTTAGGTGAATCAAATATTCAATGGTTTAGTAATCCATTTAATCCAACCTTTGTTCGTGCAACATTAATTGTTGTAAATATTTGGTTAGGATTCCCATACTTTATGGCTTTGATGACTGGTGTCATGACAGCCATTGATAAAACGCTTTATGAAGCAGCAGATATAGATGGTGCATCGAGTATGCAAAAGATTGGTAAAATCACGATGCCACTTGTCTTATATTCAACTGCTCCAATTTTAATTATGACTTTTTCTGGTAATTTTAATAACTTTGGAGTTATTTACTTCATTACTGGAGGTGGACCGAACGCTGGGGTTGCTAGCCGAGGTTTTGCTGGAGATACAGATATCTTGATTTCGTGGATGTATACGTTAACTGTTGATTATTCAATCTTTAATATGGCATCTGTGTTCTCTGTATTGATCTTCTTGTTTGTAGGGTCTTTAACTGCATGGAACCTATCAAGAACAAGAGCTTTCCAGGAGGATTAAACTATGGCATTATTAATCTATTTATTAATTGCTTATGTGGCAATTGTATTAATCGCAATTCACTGGGGAACAGCATATGATCATGCAGTTAAAAAAGGTTATGAAGGTAGAAAATATCTTCTTATGTGCTTGATTCCTATTTATGGATACATGTATGCTAAAAAGCTGACTCCAAGAGTTCATGTATCAGATATTGAGCTTAATCATTTATTAAGTTTTGAAATTATTTCAAAAAGAACCGTTTTATATATGTTAATCGTACTTGTTGGATTTTTGATTTTCATTCCATCAGCTGTGCTAATATATCTATCTCTTCAAAATAGTCTTTTACAAACATTATTCTCAACTTTTGCTGTCATCTTATTGTTGTTTATTCATCAAGGTACAGTTGTTGATTATGCACGTAAAAAAGGTTATGAAAGTATAACGGTTGGTTTGATTGGATTGATTCCAGTTTATGGATTTATCCATTATATGAAAAAAGATAAAAAGAGAAATGTTTCTAAACAAGGTTTAAAAGAAGTATTTAGTGTTTCTAATTTTATTCAAAGAATATTAATCTATGGTGAAATAACATTAGTTGCGATTATTGTTATTATCCCAGTTATTTATATATTTGGTATGGCATTCTCTAATCTTAGAACAGATATTCCAGCTGCGATTTGGCCACAAGAGTTTTCGTTTGGAGCATTTGAGTACTTATTTGAAGAAACGAACTTTACGAGATGGTATTGGAATACATTAAAGATTGCATTAATTAATATGTTTGTTGGTACAATCTTAATTACTGGTGCTGCTTATGTCTTCGCAAGATTTAGCTTCAAGGGTAAGAAAGCTGGATTGCTAACGATATTAGTACTTCAAGCATTTCCATCCTTTATGGGTTTAATTGCGATGTATGTATTGTTCTGGAAGTTTGGTCTTTTAGGTAAGCCAACTGCGTTATCCATTCTTTATATAGGTGGATCGATTCCAGGTAACTTATGGTTGATTAAAGGATTCTTATCGCAAATTCCAAAGGATTTAGATGAATCTGCGATGATTGACGGAGCAAATAAGCTTCAAATATTTATAAGAATTATTTTGCCACTTGCAGTTCCAATTTTAACATTCGTAGCTGTATCAATGTTTATGGGACCTTGGATGGATTATATGCTTCCAGGTTACTTATTGAGGTTTAAGCCAGAAGGTGCTGGTCCTGATTATGATATTACACAACAATGGACGCTTGCTGTTGGTTTATTTAGATTTATTAATGATTTAAATTATCAACATTATAGTGCGTTTGCTGCTGGTGCAATATTTGTTGGGGTACCTATTACAGCATTGTATATGGCATTCCAAAAATATCTTATTGAAGGTATTATGGCTGGTGCAACTAAAGGGTAAGCAAAGCTTGCCAACAAAGGGTAAGCAAAGTTTGCCAATAAAGGGTAAAAGTGTATTTATACATGAGATATATTTAAAGGGTGAATATTTCACCCTTTTTTTATGAAAAAACAATTTTGTGCAAACGGTACCAATGAATATATTACTTGATTTCATGGTAAAATATAATAGATAAACTATGTAAGGAGATTACACATCATGAATAATGTATTTAATAGTAAAGAAAGCTTCAAAGAAGTTTTTATAAAGGGAATAAAAGATAATTATAGTGTTGAATTAAAAGATTCAACAATATATCAAAGATACACAATTTTAGCTGAATTATTAGACAAAAGCTTAACAAAAGCTTTTGAAAACACGAATAACTATGTGAATAATAACCAATTAAAGAAAACTATCTATTTTTCAATGGAATTTTTAATGGGTAGATTAATCACAAACAATCTTCAAAATAGTGGTTATTATGACGTTGTTAAAGAAGCATTTAGTGATTTAGAAATAGACCTAAATGAAGTTGAACATGCAGAATCTGATGCTGGATTAGGTAATGGAGGATTAGGAAGACTTGCTGCTTGTTTTATGGATTCAGCTGCTTCAATATCATTGCCTTTATATGGTAATTCACTAAGATATAAACATGGATTCTTCACACAAGAAATTAAGAATCATAAACAAGTTGAACATCCAGATCCATGGTTGGATAAACCATTCATTTGGGAAACTAAAGATGAAGCAAATGCAATTGATATTCCATTGTTTGGTTATGTTGAGCATACTAAGTTGGTTAATCCAGTTTGGATTAAAGCAGTACCTTATGATGTAAAAATTGTTGGTGACCAAAATGGTGTTGTTACATCGCTTAGATTGTGGGCAACAGAACCTTCAAAATTGCAATTACATCAAGGTAATGATTATAAGAAAATAGTTGATGGTGTAGATGATCAACTCTATCCTGATGATTCAACTCAAGATGGAAAGACTATTCGTTTATTGCAATCTTATATTTTTAGTGCTGCAGGTGTTAAGCATGCAATTAAAGAACATAAAGCGTTTGGTAGAGATCCTCGTGACTTTGATAAGTATTACACTTTCCAAATCAATGATACACATCCAACACTAGTAATTCCAGAAATGATGAGAATTTTAATGGATGAAGAAGGTATTGGATATGATGAAGCTTGGAATATTACCACAAATACTTGTGCTTTTACGAATCATACAATTTTAGCTGAAGCTCTAGAAAAATGGGGTAAAGATATTTTTAGAAACTTATTACCTAGAATCTATGAAATCGTACAAGAAATGAATCGAAGATTCAAAGAAATATTAGATGCTGATGGTAGATTTAATAAAGAACAAATTTATTTAATGGGGCTAATAGGACATAATCATGTTAGAATGGCACATATTTGTATTTATGGATCATTTAGTGTTAACGGTGTAGCTGCACTTCATACAGATATTCTAAAAAAACATACTATGAAAGATTTTTATACATTATATCCAGATAAGTTTAATAATAAAACTAATGGTATTACACATCGTAGATGGTTAATTCATACAAATAAAGAATTAGTAAGTATCCTAGATCATAAAATTGGAACATCTTGGCGAAATGATTTAACTCAACTAGAGTTATTTGATGCGTTTAAAGATGATAAGGATACACAAAAACTTATTGATGATATGAAGCGCACGAAAAAACAAGCGTTAGCAGATCGCATTTATGCTGAGCAAGGTGTTAAATTAGATGTAGATTCAATTTTCGATATTCAAGTTAAACGTCTACACGAATATAAACGTCAATTAATGAATATCTTACATATAATTTATGTTTATCAAAAATTAAAATTTGATCCAGCTTTCAAAGAAAACTATTACCCACATTCATTTATCTTTGGTGCAAAAGCTGCACCTAGTTATCAAATGGCAAAAGCTATTATTGAGTTAATCGATACTATAGCTGATATCGTTAATAATGATGAAGAAACAAATAGCTTGTTAAAAGTTGTATTTGTAGAAAACTACAATGTCACATATGCCGAATATATTATGCCAGCTGCTGATTTATCAGAACAAATTTCTACAGCTACTAAAGAAGCTAGTGGAACAGGTAATATGAAGTTTATGATGAACGGCGCATTAACAATTGGTACTATGGATGGAGCTAATGTTGAAATTGTTAGAGAAGCAGGAATAGATAATAATATCATCTTTGGTTTATCAGCTGAAGAAGTTACTAAAATTTATGAAAAAAATGGCTATAAGCCAAGAGAAATCTATGAAAGAGATCAACGCTTAAAAGATGTTTTTGGGTTTATTAGAACACTAAATCCAAATCCAGCACACTTTGACTATATATTAAGTAATTTATTAAATAGTGATTACTTCTTAGTCTTAAAAGATTTTGATGCTTATGTTAAGGCACACGAAATTGCTAATGAATATTATAAGGATCGTGAAGGTTGGTTGCATAAATCGATTATGAATATTGCTCATTCTGGATTCTTTACATCAGATCGTACAATTGAAAATTATAATAATGATATTTGGCATTTAGAAAAAATTAATTTAAATAAATAAAGATTGGAAGGAAATGATCAAAATGGCTAAACAAACAGATATTAATCTATTAGGGCAAATCATTTATCAAGTATTTCCTAGACAACACTCTAAAAAACAAAACTTTTTAGGTGTTATTGATGATTTAGATAGAATAAAAGATATGGGAGTAGATATTATTTATTTACTTCCTTTTCATCCAATTGGGGAAAAAGACAGAAAAGGGGCTAAAGGTAGCCCTTATTCTATTGTAGACTTCTATCAAATACATTCAGAGTTAGGAACTTTAGATGATTTAAAATGCCTTGTAAAAGAAGCTCATAAGAGAGATATGAAAGTCATGATGGATATTGTGATTAATCATACATCTAGGGATTCTGTTTTAACAAAAGAACATCCAGAGTGGTTTTATAAAAAAGCTGATGGAAGTTTTGCTAATCGTGTTGGTGATTGGAGTGACATTACTGATCTCAACTATGATTTAAAAGAAGTTTGGGATTATTTTATTGATGTATTAAGGTATTGGGCTGCATATGTAGATGGGTATCGCTGTGATGTTGCACCACTTTTACCAATCGATTTTTGGATTGAAGCTAGAAAAGCAGTTGACCACATTAAACCTAATCATATTTGGCTAACAGAATCAGTACACCCAGGATTTATTAAATATATTAGAGATTTAGGATATGATTGTTCATCGGATTCACAAATGTATCAAGCATTTGATATATGTTATGACTATGATATTTTTGACTTTATGGATGATTATTTAAAAGATTCATCTAAGCTCTCAAGATGGCTTGAAGAGATTTATAGACAAGAGATGATCTATCCTAAAAATTATATTAAACTTAGAAGTTTTGAAAATCATGATCAACAAAGATTAAGAAGTAAAGTGAAAGACCATGATCATTTCATTCAAATGTTATCACTGATGTTCTTTATAAAGGGAACTGCTTTTATCTATGCGGGGATGGAGTATGAAAATGATCATCTGCCTAATTTATTTGAAGATGATCTTATTGAGTGGAAATTAGAAAAGTCATTAGAGTCATTTGTCAAAAAACTAATATCAATGAAAAAATCACCTGTTTTCACGCATGGAAACTTTAATTTGGTAAACAAAGAAGAGATCGCAGTTTTTTCATATGACTATAAAAAAGAGTATGTACTTGGTATTTTCAATTTAGAAGACAAAAAAGAGATTAAAGTGCCTTTAAATGATGGTATTTATGAAGACTTTCTTTCTTTAGAAAAAATTAAAGTCAAACATGGTAAAATAAAACTAGAAAGTAAACCAATCATAATCATAACAGATAAAGGACAAAAACGATGAATATATTTATAGATGACTTTAATTTATTACGTATTGAATCTGATATATATATCTATGATATTAAGCTTAGAGATAATCAAGTCACTTGGCAAAAAAATGATGGAAGAAGTCAGTTTTTTACAACTGATAAGCATATAGATCTTCATTTAGATGATCAAATTGAAATCAATGGAGAGATTTATCCATTATTAATTGGACTAGTGACATTGACTCCAAACTTTGAAAAAAGATTTAGATATGATGGACCTTTAGGAGCAGTATATCAAAATACGCACACTGATTTTTATTTGTTCTCACCAGTAGCAAAACAAGTTTTTGTTTGCATTGATGAAAAAAGATATGAAATGACATATCAAGAACCTATTTGGCATGTGAAAATTGAAGGTGATCTACATAGCAAACTATACCTCTATGACATTAGACTCGTAGATACTTTTAAGTTAGTTAAAGACCCTTATACAAAAGCAGCTTCTTCACTTGGATCTCACGTTTTTGATTTTAAGCGAAGTATGGAACTTAAAAAAACACCAATTAAAGTTAAAAATTATGTAGATACAGTTATATATGAGGGTCATGTTAGAGATATGTCTATAGCTTTAGATGTAGAACATAAAGGCTTATATGAAGGCTTATTAGAACAAAGTAAAATTTTAGGATCTAATGTATTAAAATATATTAAGAGTCTTGGGATGACTCATCTGCAATTATTACCAGTTTATGATTTTGATGATGTTTTTGATGAAGATAAAAAATTAAAATATAATTGGGGTTATAATCCGAGTCTATATTTTGCAGTTGAAGGATGGTTTTCAAAAAATCCAGCAGATCCACTTGATCGTATTAACGGATTAAAGAAGATTGTTGAACATGCACATGATTTAAAATTAGGTATAAATATGGATGTTGTTTATAATCATGTATTCAATCATAAAACATTCCCATATGATGATATTGTTCCTGGATATTTTTATCGTCATGATAAAAATCATCAAATGACAGATAATTCATATTGTGGAAATGACGTTGAATCTAGAAATTATATGGTTAGAAGACTTATTGTAGATAGTCTTATACATTTTGTTAGTGAATACAAAATTGATGGATTCAGATTTGATTTAATGGGATTATTAGATTTAGACACTATGCTAGAAATAGAAGAAAAACTTAGATCGATCAATCCTTACATCATGCTATATGGTGAAGGTTGGAATATGCAAACCGAAGTTAAACCAAAGTTAAGATCAAATATGCATAATCAAGCAGCTTTTACTTCTTATGCACATTTTAACGATTTTTATCGTAACACTATGAAGGGTGAACTTCACGGTGAAGGCTTAGGTTTTACAATGGGCAATCATCAACTTACAAATAAAGCAATGCAATCAATTATTGGCTCACCTGATATGTTTACATCACCTAATCAGTCGATTAATTACGTAGAATGCCATGATAACTTAACTTTTTATGATAAGATGGTTTTATCTCATGGGTTTGTATTACCAGACTTTAAAATCACTCAAGATTTTGCGAATCATTTGATTGCGATTTCTCAAGGTGTACCGTTTTATCATGCGGGACAAGAATTTTATCGAACAAAAAAAGGTGTTGAAAATTCTTATAATTCTCCAGATGATATCAATCAAATTAAATGGCGTATTAGAGAAGATGCAGTTAAAAAATTGAAAGCTCTATTAAAACTTAGAAAAAAATTCAAATTATATCGCCAAACTACATATAAAAACAATGTGACGATAGTTAAAGATAAAAAGTTAGTCGTTTATCGTCTCGAAGATGATAAGGATATTTTAATTCATTATATTAAGAACTATTATGATTTAGAAAAGCTTCCACTCGAAGATGGAAAACTAATTTTTCCATCCCAAAAAGCAATTTCTGAAGTTAACGCTATCTATGTTGATCAACCTGGTATTTATATCGTTCATATCAAGAAATAAAGGAGAGGTGCTATGCGTCTTATCACAGATCATGAAGTCAATTTATTCTTAAATGGTCTATCTGACCATGCATTTAAAATCTTTGGTTCACATTTACTTAAAGATGAACAAAGCAACATCTACGCAACTGAATACACTGTATATGCTCCAAATGCTAAGGAAGTAAGATTGATTGCAGATTTTAATAATTATGAAGGATGGAAACACGTCTTAACAAAAATACACTATCAAGGTATTTATCGGATAGAAGTACCAGGTAGTCATGAATGGAGTATTTACAAATACGAAATTCATACTTTTGATGGTAGAGTTTTACATAAAACAGATCCTTTTGGATTTTTTAGTGAAGTTAGACCTCAAACAGGTTCTAAGGTTTATGATATCAATGATTACCAATGGCATGACCAAAAGTGGTTGTATGAAAAGAAAAAACCATATCAAGAACCTTTATTAATCTATGAGGTTCATTTAGGTTCGTGGCAACGTAAATTTGGAGAGTTTAATAATTACAATGAAGTCGTCGAAGACTTAATCAAATATGTTTTAGAATGCGGATTTACGCATGTAGAGTTCTTGCCTTTATATGAGCATCCACTAGATGATTCATGGGGATATCAAGGCACAGGATATTTTGCTGCTACATCACGATATGGATCACCTAAAGACTATATGTATCTAGTAGATAGACTTCATCAAGCAGGTATTGGTGTGATTATGGATTGGGTATTGGGACATATATGTAGAGATGCACATGGCATTAGCTTTTTTGATGGCACACCTTTATATGAATATAATGACCGCCATCATCGAGAAAATGTGACATGGGGCACTGATAATCTTGATTTTTCTAAAGGGATTACGAGAAGTTTTATGTTATCAGCACTAACTTTTTGGATGGATTATTTCCATATAGATGGCTATAGAATTGATGCTGTATCTAACCTGATTTATTATTTAGGTCATAAAAATGAAGGTGTTAATCACGATGCGATTAATTTTTTAAGACAATGTTCTTATCATTTATTTGGAAAAGACGATCGTTTCTTATTTATGGCAGAAGATTCAACTGACTATCCACAAGTTACGCATCCTGTTGATGTTGGTGGAATCGGGTTTAATTATAAATGGAATATGGGATTTATGAATGATGTTTTAAAGTACTTTAAAGAAGATTCTATTCATCGGAAATTTCATCATGATAAAATTACATTTGGCTTAGTATATGCGTTTAATGAACAATTCGTCCTACCTTTTTCACATGATGAAGTCGTGCATATGAAAGGTAGTCTAGCTAATAAAATGCCTGGAGAGTTATGGAGAAAGTTTGCTAATTGGCGACTTCTTATGACACTCTGGATGACACATCCAGGTAAGAAACTCTTATTTATGGGTCAAGAGTTCGCTACCTTTAGTGAGTGGGCATTTAAAAAAGAACTAGATTGGCATAATTTAGCTCAAATAGAACACCAAAAACAACATAGATTTTTTAAAGATTTAGCTTTAGTTTATAGACATCATCCAGCACTTTTTCAATATGATCATCATCCAAAAGGCTTCGAATGGTCTGTTGTAGATGATAGAGACCAATCAGTATTTGCCTACATAAGATATAGTGATCATGAAATTTTAGTTATTATTTTGAATATGACGCCTAATGTACATCATACTTATGAAGTAGGAGTTCCTAGGGCAGGTAGATACCAAGAGATTTTAAATAGTGATAAAGAAATATATCTTGGATCAGGTCAATATAATGGCACACAACTTTATACGACAAAAGGGGATCGAAATGGGTTTAAATATTATGTTAAACCTAAATTAGGACCACTTACAGGTATCATTTTACAATTTAAAAAATAAAAAAAAGTGGAAAATCAAATTTGATTTTCCACTTTTATATAATTAAGATTTTTTTGTTGATGCTCTTTCGATAAGTCTTACATCTATAATTTCATGTAAACTATCTAATTCAATGCCTCTAATTAGCCTAGTAAGGTTGATAAATGATTGTTTACCCATAAAATTAATTGATTGATGAATCGTAGAGATAGATGGTGTAATCCACTTACTATATGGTGTATCATCATATCCAACTAATGAGACATCATCAGGTACTTTCTTACCTAATTTCTGTAAAATATTTAGAGTTGCGATTGCAAGTGTATCACTGAAAGTAAAGATACCATCGACTTGAGGATTACTCTTTAATATTTCTTCGATGAGCTTAATGTCAGGACTAACTAAGTCGAAATCAAATATATCAGCGTATATTTTAGTTGGCTTTAATTCATTTAGAAATCCTATGGTACGCTCCATGGTTGTTAATAAGAAAGATGGACCTCTAAAGACTAAAATATTTTTAGAGCCAGTGTCAATAAGTTTTCTTGCTGCTAATTGACCACCCTTGACATTATCAGAAGTAATAGATGGAATATTTTCATCTAAAATGTGGTCAACAGTCACCACTGGTATTTTTAATTCTGCAAGTTTATCTTTATTAGAAAAATTAGCTGCAATAATTAAACCTTCAATATTATATTGTTCAAAAAACTTTAAATACTCTAGTTCACGATCAGGATCATCTTGTGTATTACAAAACATGATTTTGTATCCATAAGCAGAGGCTTGCGATTCAATACCTTCTAAAAGTTCTCCATAAAAGCTAGGACCAATATGAGGTACAATTACCCCAATAATTTTTGAACTTCTTGAAGTTAGTGATCTTGCAAGTTGATTTGGAATAAAACCGAGTTCTTCAATTGTTTTTTCAACGATGATTTTTGTGTCTTCGTGAACATACCCTTTTTGATTAATCACCCGTGAAACAGTTGAAACACTGACATTGGCTTTTCTTGCAACATCCCTAATCGTAGCTTTCATATAATTTACACTTCCTTTGAAAGAATTAAAAACTCATAAGTTTCTAAAACTATTTTATCATGAATATTGATAGTTTTAGAATTTAAAAGATTTTTATAGGCTCCCTCATAGGCTTTTGGCAATGTAATGGTTGTTTGACTACCATTATTGATTAAAACTAGAATTTCATCAGAAGTTTCTTGCTTAGTGAAAGCTAAGATATTTGAGTCGATGAAATGATAATCATAGGTTTTAAATGATGGATGTGTTTTTCTTAAATGGATTAGAGCTTTTGTGAATGCTTTAAAATCAATATCTTGATCATCTTCATCCCATAACATACAACGTCTGTTATCAGGATCGTGTTCACCCGTCATACCGACTTCATCACCATAATATATATTAGGTGCACCGCTTGATAAGAACATAAAAACATAACTCAATTTCACACGTCTAATATCATCTTTAAGACGTTTTTTGATTCTTACGGTATCATGACTACCCACAAGGTTAAACATATTTTCCATGACATGTTTTGGGGTTTGTGCTAAGTATTTAGTCACTAAATTTTTAAAAGTATGTAGATCCATTTCATGTTCGAGATATTTCCATAATGGATAGCTTAAATCATAATTCATAACTGAATCTAATTGATCACCTTGAAGCCATGGCATTGATGAATCCCAGTTTTCGCCTAAGATGAATGTATCTTTTTTAGCATCTCGACTAACTTTTTTAATTTTTCTTAAAAAATCATGACTAATTTCATTAGATACATCTAATCTCCAACCATCTATATCAAAGTTTTCAATCCAGTATTTAATACAAGATAGAAGATGTTGTTCTGCTAAAGGATTTGATGTATTCCATTTAGGCATAAAAGGTGTAAACGCAAAGGTTTTTAAGTTTAGTTCTATACCATAATAATGTGTTGGTTTTCCCTCTTCATCAAGAGGGAAGTTAACAACAGGAAATTCTTCGATGAAGAAACAGTCTTTATAGATGCTTTCTTCTCCATTTTTAATGACATCTTGGAAAAATGGATGATCATAGCCAGCGTGATTAAAAACGCCATCTAACATGACTTTAATGCCGTGTTCATGTGCCTTTTCAACGAGCAATTTAAAATCATCATTTGTTCCAAATTGTGGATCGATATTAAAGTAATCTGTAGTATCATATTTGTGTGCAGAAGGAGAAGTAAATAAAGGTGTGAAATATATACCTGTTACACCTAAATTTTTTAAGTATGATAATTTATCAACGACACCTAAAAGATCACCACCATATAATTCATGATTGCTTACTGGAAGTTTACCCCATGATAGTGATGATGTTTTATTTTTAGAATGAAAACGATCAGGAAATATCTGATACCATACCGTATCTTTTACCCAAGACGGTGTATGATGTAGATCTTCATGATTGATATAAGGGAAATTAAAATATTCGCTTAAATCATATGTTTCATAATAAGCGTTCTCTTTACTTATAAGTCTTGCTTGTCTTGCTCCAAATAAATAGTTTTGATTATCATCTTTTAGCATAAAGGCATATTTAGTGCGTAGATAAGGAGGTTTGATTGCGACAAAATAATAATCAAACTCATCTGTTTGATATCTGAGTTCCATGCTAGATATGGTATGTTTCCAAGTTGGCTTTGAACCTTTAGTTCCAACCCAATGGAAAGGATCTCCGTGGATGAGGCTAACCTCATCAACGTCATTTTTTGCGGTTCTTAAAATAATGTGAAGCGTGTTTTTGTCATATGCATAAGCGTATTCAGATTTTGCTTGATGCCATAATGCTAATTTATTCATATTTATCACCAAAATAATTATATCACAAGCAATTTTTTTTAAAATATGAAACCGCTCACATTATATCTTATCATGTGCTTCTATGATAAAATATATATGTATAAAAAGGAGCTTTTGACATGCAAAAAAAATGGTGGATGGAAAGTGTTGGGTATCAAATATATCCGAAAAGCTTTTATGATAGTAACCAAGATGGTGTTGGTGATTTAAATGGTATATATGAAAAACTAGAATATTTAAAAGACTTAGGTATAAATCTTGTTTGGATTTGCCCTTTTTATGATTCACCAATGGATGATAATGGTTATGATGTCCGCGATTTTTATAAAGTGAGTAAACTATTTGGTAGTCTTGAAGATTTTAGAAAATTAGTTGATAAAGCTCATGAGTTAGGTATTAAGATAGTTATGGATTTTGTTTTAAATCATACTTCAGATGAACATCAATGGTTTATTGAATCAAAATCAGCTGTTGATAATCCGTATCGTGATTATTATATTTGGCATGAAGGAAAAATAGTAGATGGTAAAAAAATAGAACCTACCAATTGGGGATCGTTTTTTGGTGGTAGTTGCTGGAATTATGATGAAACTACTGATAGTTATTATATGAAAATATTTTCTAATAAGATGCCTGATTTAAATTGGAATAACCCTATGGTGCAAGAAGAAATGGTTCAAGTTGGTAAATGGTGGTTAGATTTCGGTGTTGATGGGTTTAGAATTGATGCTGTCTCACATTTAGATCGTGATGAGTTTATTGATATTAAAGATAGTACTGATAAATATCCACTTGATTGGAAAAAGTTTTCTAATCTGCCTAAAGTTCATGATTATTTAAAAAAAATGAATTATGAGTTATTTAAGCCATATGATGCTTTAACAATTGGTGAAGTTGGTGGACAAGCAACCATTGAAGAAGCGAAAAGATATGCAGGCTTTGATTCAAATGAACTTTCTATGGTTTTTAATTTTGACCATAATTGGTGTAATAATTTATTTGAAATAACGAATCCTAAAAAATTAAAAACAAATGTTCTTGATTTAAAGAAAACATTTAATAAATGGCAAACAGCGTTTGAAAACGATGGATGGGTACCATTAAATTGGCTTAATCATGACCAACCACGACTTATGAGTCAATATGGAGATTTTAAATATCCATTGGAATCAGGAAAAATGTTAGCGACTGCTCTACATATGAAAAGAGGTACACCTTTTATTTATCAAGGTGAAGAAATTGGAATGACAAATTATCCGTTTGATGATGTCAATGAATTTAATGATATTTCATCAAAGGCAACCTATACATATGAGTTAGAAAAAACACCTGATGATCCTGTAAGAGCTTTAAAGGTTGCATCTTTAAGATCTAGAGATAACGCAAGAACAGCGATGCAGTGGAGTAAAGATTTATATGGTGGTTTTTCAGAAGTTAAACCTTTATTACCAGTCAATAGAAATTATCGAAAAATAAATGTAGAAGATCAAATCATAGATAAAAATTCTTTATGGCATCATTATAAGAAATTAATTGAATTAAGAAGATTTAGTGCTTATAGAGATGTTATTACATATGGAACTTATGAACAAATTGATTTAGATCACGATCAAATCTATATTTATAAGCGCAAACTAAATGATCAAACGTTATTGATTATAAATTCTTTTAGTAAAAAAGATATAAAATATGATTTAAGTTCATATGGCATTCTATCAGTTTTACTTTCAAATTATAAGAACCAAAAGATTAAACAATCGCACATCACATTAAGACCATTCGAATCAATTGTGTTCGAAATAAAGGAGAAATCATGAGAAGAAGTGGAATATTATGTCACATTTCTAGCTTACCAAGTCCATATGGTATTGGATCATTTGGAAAAAAAGCTTATGAATTTGTAGACTTTCTCGTAAGTACAAAACAATCATATTGGCAAATACTGCCTTTAGGACCAACATCATATGGTGATTCACCATATCAAACATTTTCAGCTTTTGCGAATAACCCATATTTTATAGATCTTGATTTTCTAGTTGAGGAAGGATTACTTAAACCATCAGATATAAAAGCAACCTTTCATTCAAGTAGATATGTTGATTATGATCTTTTATATCAAGAAAGATTTGATGTTTTAAGGATTGCGTTCACAAATTTTGATTTAACAAATAAAGACTATAAAAAGTTCTTGAATAAAGAAGGTTATTGGGTTTATGATTACGCTCTTTTCATGGCTTTAAAAGGCTATCACAATGGCGATTCATGGCTATATTGGGATGACAAAATTCGCTTAAGAGATAACGATACACTCAATCACTTTAAAGAGATATTAAAGGACGATATAGAATTTTATCAGTTTCTACAGTTTAAGGCATATGAACAATGGTTTAAACTAAAAAAATACGCAAATGATAACAACGTTGAAATCGTTGGAGATATGCCAATTTACGTATCTTATGATAGTAGTGATGTTTGGGCTAATCCAAATATGTTTGACCTTGATCAAGAAAGATTACCATATCACGTTGCTGGTGTACCACCAGATAACTATTCATCAGATGGTCAATTATGGGGAAATCCTCTATATGATTGGGCATATCTTGAAAAACATGATTTTTCATGGTGGATTGAACGTGTTAAATCATCGATGGAATTATTTGATATGATTCGTATCGATCATTTTATTGGATTTGTAAATTTCTTTAGCATTAAATATGGTGAAAAAACAGCTAAAAAAGGCACATGGAAAAAAGGTCCTGGTAAAAAACTGTTTGAAAGTATTAAAAAGCATATTGGCCATGTAAACATTATTGCTGAAGATTTAGGTGTTGTAACCGATGATGTTAGAGCACTTTTAAAAGAGACTGGTTTTCCTGGCATGAAGTTGTTGCAGTTTGCATTTGATTCAAGAGAAGAAAGTGATTATATTCCACATCTTTATCCAAGAAATGTCATTGCTTACACAGGGACACACGATAATCAAACAACAGCATCATGGTTTGAAACACTACCTACTGAGGATTTAGAATATTGTTTAAATTATATTAATCATCAAGGTGAAGGTTCCCCTGTTGACAGCCTTATTAAAACAACATTAGGGTGTGTAGCAGATACAGCTATCATTCCAATTCAAGATTATCTACACTTGAAATCTGAAGGCAGAATGAACATTCCATCCACACTTGGAAACAACTGGAGATGGAGACTTTTAGATAGTGAGCTTACACAAGAATTGATGGAAAAGATTGAGATGCTTACAAAATTATATGGAAGAGAATATGAAAAAGAGGATTAAAAAATCCTCTTTTTTTTATATCACATTCACTCTTTTTAAAAATGTTTTGGTTCTTTCTTCTTTGGGTGTAGAAAAGATATCTTCAGGACGTCCCTCTTCAACAATTAATCCTTCTGCCATAAAAATGACTCGATCAGAAACATCTTTTGCAAAACTCATTTCATGAGTAACGATAACCATCGTCATACCTTGATTTGCTAGGTCTCTCATTACTTGTAAGACTTCGCCGACCATCTCAGGATCAAGCGCAGAAGTAGGCTCATCGAATAACATCACATCTGGACTCATCGCAAGTGCTCTTGCAATCGCAACTCTTTGTTTTTGACCACCTGATAACTGGTTAGGATAAGTATCAATCTTTTCACTTAACCCAACTTTTTTTAATAAATCTTTAGCTAATTCGTTTGCATTTTCCTCACTCATTTTTAAAACTATTTTAGGGGATAATGTTATGTTTTCCAACACACTTAAGTGTGGGAAAAGATTAAACGATTGGAAAACCATACCCATTTTTTCACGTAATTTATTAATGGTTTTATCTTTAATATCCAATGTGTGACCATCAAAAATCACTTTGCCAGATGTAGGAATTTCCATAAGATTTAAGCATCTTAAAAGTGTTGATTTTCCAGAACCAGAAGGTCCAATTATTGTTACAACCTCACCTTTATGTACTGAAAGATTCACGCCGCTTAGCGCATGTATATCGTCATTAAAAGTCTTAGTTAAGTCATTTACTGTAATCATAGTTTTAGCGACTGTCTGCATAGCGTAATCTCCTTTCAACTTTATTCATGATTTTAGATAACGGGAATGTAAGAGATAAATACAACAATCCAGCAATGATATAAAGTTCAGTAACTGCAGGAGAACTAGACTTAACAATACCAACTTGATACATTAATTCAGCAACCCCTAAATACATAAAAATTGATGTTTCTTTGATGATCGTAACAAACTCATTTCCAAGAGCTGGAAATATATTTTTGATTGCTTGAGGTAACACAATTTTAACCATGGTTTGTTTTTGACTTAAACCTAAAGATCTTGCGGCTTCAGTTTGACCTTTATCTACAGCTAAAATGCCACCTCTGATTATTTCAGAGATATAAGCTGAACTATTAATTAATAAGGCAACTAAACCTGGTATGAAACTACCCATATCAATACCACCAATAAGAAATAAAGGGATATTTAATATTTGATAAATTAATAATACTTGAACAAGCATTGGGGTTCCTCTTATAACTTCAACATAAAGTGTCGCAGGGACTGACATTATCTTATTTGATGATAATCTCATAAATGCGGGAACTAATGCTAGTATACTACCTAATGCTACAGCAAGCAAAGCTAGTATTAAGGTCATCATAAGACCTTGTAATAATAAGCTTATGCTGTACCAGTCTAGTAGAAATGAAAAATTTAAGAAGATGTTCATGACGAATATTCTGATAGCCAAGTAGTTATACTACCATCACTTAAGAGTTCATCAATAACTTCGTTAATTACATCTAATAATTCACTATTTCCTTTTTTAACACCTACAGCATTTCCTTCATAGCCCTCTAAAGAAGATAATTGAAGCTTAATGAAGTTTTCATACCCATTATTCATATGTGTTGTAGCAACTTCATCTTCTGTAAATAAAGCATCTATTTGTTTATTTTCTAGATTGTTCAATAATTCTTTTAAATCTTGAAGAATTTTAGCAGTAGCAAGTGGTGTGAATGTTTCAGCAAATTCTGCTTGAATCGAACCTGTTTGAGCACCAACTCTAACTGTTGCACTATTTAAATCTTCAATAGACTGATAAAGTGACAAATTATCTTTATGTATTAAGACAACTTGAACAACACTTTCTTCAGTATAATAAGATTTAGAAAAATCGATAATTTCAGCTCTAGATGGCGTTGGAGTCATCCCAGCAATAATAAAATCTACTTTTCCTGATCTAACATCTTCAACTAAGAAGTCAAAGCCTTTATGAACAACTCTTAAATTTTTGTTTAATCTGTGTGCAATTGCTTTTGCAATTTCAATGTCTACGCCTTCAACTGTATTCTTACCATTAGCACCTTGAACTATGTTTTCATATGGTGGGTAGTCAGCTGATGTAGCCATGGTTACAAACCCATCGTAGTTTTCATCTAAAATGAAGTCAAAAACGTTTGAACTGTTTTGACAGCCCACTGTAAGGATTGTTACGAATCCTAGGACAACCACTAAAAATAACTTTTTCATTTATCATTCTCCTTTTTATTCGTAAAAAAAAGCCACGAATGGCTTTGTCCATTTATACTCAAGAGAATTTATACTCTATCTTGGAATTAGCCATGCTCTTTTTTCGATGAGATAATTTTAGCACATTCAAAAAAAAATACAATAATAAAATTAAAATATAATTAAGTAAACGTTCTCATAACAAATTTAGCACGATACTTTGAACATCAAAAAATAATGGACAATTTGCATTGACAAAAATCTAAGAATATCTTATAATAACACTGTTATATAAAGGAGGATCTACACATGGTATTCGAACGCGTAAAAGAAATGATTGTAGAAGAGTTAAGTGTTGAAGCAGAAAAAATTACAATGGAATCAAGATTGGCTGAAGATTTAGGTGCCGATTCAATTGATGCAGTAGAACTTATTATGAATATTGAAGATGAATTCGAAATTCAAGTAAGCGACGAAGAAGCTCAAAACATTAAAACTGTAGGGGATCTTGTTAAGTATATTGAAGCTGCTAAATAAAAAATAAGGGTTATATGAAAATATACCCTTTTTTTATTGGCAAAAAGAAGCTTTTTTTATTATAATAGATATATGGTGAAAGAAGGTATAGCACATGTATTATAATTTTAAGGACATAGAAACAAAATGGCAGAATTATTGGCACGAAAATAAACTGTTTAAAACGCAAAATGACCGATTTAAAGAGAAGTATTACGTTTTAGACATGTTTCCCTATCCAAGTGCAAATGGCCTTCATGTTGGACACATAGAAGGATATACAGCAACTGACATTGTCAGTCGCTTTAAACGTATGCAAGGGTATAATGTTCTTCATCCGATGGGATGGGATGCTTTTGGTCTACCTGCAGAACAATATGCGTTATCTACTGGTAAAGATCCAAGAGAGTTTACATATCAAAACATTGAAAATTTTAAACGTCAAATTATTGAATCTGGTAAGGGTATAGATTGGGATAGAGAGTTTGCGACTGCAGATCCTGGATATTTCAAATGGACCCAATGGATCTTTAAGAAGATGTATGAACATGGATTAGCAGTTTTAAAAGATGTAGAAGTTAATTGGTGTGAAGGACTAGGCACAGTTTTAGCTAATGATGAAATCGAACTTGTTGATGGGAAAATGGTTTCTGAAAGAGGCGGTTATCCTGTTGTTAAAAAAGCAATGAGACAATGGGTTCTTCGTATTACAGAATATGCTGATCGCTTATTAGATGATCTTGATCTTCTTGATTGGCCAGAACACCTTAAAGAGATGCAAAGAAACTGGATTGGCAAATCTGAAGGTGCAATGATGACTTTTAAAGTTGACCAATTAGATGAGGATTTCGAAGTATTCACTACTAGACCAGATACTATCTATGGGGCAACTTATTGTGTATTAGCACCAGAACACCCATTAGTGCTTCAAATATCTAGTGAAGATGAAATGGCAGAAGTGAAAAAATATATTGAGATCACAAAATCTAAAACTGATATTGATAGATCTATGGATAAACAAAAAACAGGTGTTTTTACTGGTGCATATGCAATCAACCCTGTTAATAATAGAAAAGTACCTATTTGGATTTCTGATTATGTATTACCACATTATGGCACAGGTGCTGTGATGGCTGTACCTGCACATGATGAAAGAGATTTTGAATTCGCACAAAAATATGGTCTTGATATTATTGAAGTTGTTAGAGGTGAATCTGAAGGCGCATTTACTGGCAATGGTATTCACTTTAATTCAGGAATCATTGATGGATTAAATAATGAAGATGCGAAAGCAAAAATTGTTGAATATTTAGAAAAAACAAAACAAGGCTATAAACATGATACATATCGTTTAAGAGATTGGGTGTTTTCTAGACAAAGATATTGGGGAGAACCTTTTCCTGTCATTTTTGATGAAAATGATCAAATTTATCTTTTAGATGATGAAGATCTACCACTTGAATTACCGATATTAAAAAATATTAGACATAGTGGTACCGGTGAATCTCCACTTGCTAATGCACATGATTGGTTAAATGTTGATTATAAAGGTACTAAAGGTAGAAGAGATACAAATACTATGCCACAATTAGCGGGTAGTTCTTGGTATTTTATGGGTTATATTTTAAAAAATCATTTATCAATGGTTCCTCTTGATTCAGATGAAGCGAAAGCTTTACTTGATACTTGGTTACCAGTAGATTTATATATTGGTGGAACTGAACATGCAGTAGGTCACTTACTTTATGCACGTTTTTGGACTAAATTCTTATATGATTTAGGTCTAGTTTCTCATAAAGAACCATTTAAAAAACTATTTAATCAAGGCATGATCTTAGGAGATGACCATTCTAAGATGAGCAAATCAAAAGGAAATGTTGTTAATCCTGATGAAGTAATTGAATCTCATGGTGCAGATTCTCTACGTCTATATGAAATGTTTATGGGACCTTTAGAAGCTGAAAAGCCATGGTCAACTGAAAGTTTAAATGGAGCTAAAAAGTTCTTAGATAGAGTTTGGAGAATGTTTGAATTTGAAGTTGTTAATGAAGAGGTAAAAGATTTAAGAACTATTTATCATCAAACTGTTAAAAAAGTGACTGATGATTATGAAAAACTTGCTTTTAACACAGCAATTAGTCAAATGATGATTTTTGTCAATGAAGTCTATAAAGTTCAAAAGATTTCAAAAGATCAAGCAAGAGGATTCTTGAAATTATTAAATCCAATTGCGCCACATATGACTGAAGAAATCAATGAAGCGCTATTAAAACAAAACGAACAGTTATTATATGCTGAATGGCCAACATATAAGGCATCTTACTTAATCGTAGATGAAATTGAATTTGTTGTTCAAATTAACGGTAAGTTAAGAGCTAAATTTATTGATAGCAGAGAAATCACCCAAGATGAGTTGAAACAAAAAGCACTTATCCAAGAAAATGTTGTTAAACACTTAGAAGGCTTAACAATAAGAAAAGTAATTGTGATAAAAGATAAGTTAGTTAATATCGTCGCTAATTAAGTATTAATCAAATAAAGTGGAGTAAGCATTTGCTTATTTCGCTTTTTTTTATCGTTGTTAGTGATAAAATGAAGTATAGAAAAAAATATACCAATAATTTAGACAACTATTTTGTATATATAGTGTAAGGGGAATGTTTATGGGTAAGCAAATGAATGAAATCATCAAAGCATTTAAGCAAAAAAACTACGAATCATTTGATCAGTTTTATGAAATGACGAATCGTCAAGTATACTATGCAATCATCCAAATTGTTAAAGATGATGAGGTTGCAGCAGACTTGATGCAAGAAGTCTATATGACTTTTTTAGAAAAAATAGATCAATTTAGACTAGACGGTAATGTATACGCTTATTTATCAATGATGGGTAGAAATACAAGTATTAATTATTATCACAAACAAAAAAGAGAAGTTCATTCAGATGAACTTTTAGAAACATTTGAATCAGAAGAAAAAGTAGTTGATAAAGATGTCAGTGACATCTTATCATTACTAAATCTATTAAATAAAGATCAAAGAGAAGTTGTCGTACTACATACGATTAACAATCTTAAATTTAAAGAAGTTGCTGAAATTATGGATAAACCACTTGGAACAGTATTGTGGCTTCATAGTGAAGCAATCAAAATATTAAAAACGAAGGTAGGTGATTGATATGAAAGATAAAAAAGTCATGAAAATCATTAAACAAAAAGCAGATGAAAAACAAATTCCAAATGTATCAATGCTTATTAAAGAAAAACTAAATATCAATCAACAAATTCAAGAAGAACGCATTATTGTTAAAAAAAGATTTAACTTTAAAGCTTTATACGTTTCGTTTTCTTTAGTACTAACTGCATCAGTTGTTGTTGTACTTACATTACTTAGTCAAGGACAAAGTGTTGATTTATTCGATAATTCTGAATTTAGTGATCAAGTTATATTATCTGCAATCTCAACAGTTGAACTTATAGATCTAGATACTGAGCTTAACGTTGATTATTCAACAAACGTTTTATTATCATTAGAAGATGAAGATGATTTTGTTGAAAATCAAATTGATGAAGTATTAAAATATACTGAATTTATGGAAACATTGTTAAATAATCCTGATCAATATCAAAAAGAGATTAAAGAAGTTTCATATTTAGGATATAAAAATCTTTTATCTTATGAGTTTAAAGATATGATGGGCGAAACGAATACCTATAATTTTTATTATCATCAAGATATCGATAGTAAAAGTAATACATATAAAATTAAAGGTTTATTGGTAACTGAAGATGATAATTTCGAACTTACTATTGATGGTTTGATAGCTGAAGATGAATTTGTAATGACTTATCATATTGATGAAAATCAAAAAATAAATGTAATTTATCAAATGATTAATAACGAACATCAATTGACATTAAAAAGATATAATCAAAATATCATCATGAAAGAATCAAAGATTAACTTTAATAATAAAGAAGAAGCAACACTTACATTTATAAAAGGAGAAGCTAAAGGTATTTATCGTTTCCAAATGGATCAAGAGTTTATAAATGGAAAACAAATGCGAATTAATTATAAAATCGATGATATTGATGAAGGTGAAATTGATCTTTTAGTAGAATCAGAAACAAATCATAGCTATATCATTAATATTAGACCAGATAATAGACCTGAAATCATAGTAGAACGCGATAGACCAATGCAACCTGGACATGGAAGTAGACCAGATAATGGAAGAAATTAACAAAATTTAAGAAAATCCCAATAAAAACGGATGTCAGAATGTATATAGAGTGAATAGGAGGTATTCATTATGAAAAATTTAAAATTAGTTTTAACATTTATCGCATTATTTGCAGTAGTAGGATTAATCGTCGGGTGCAGTACAACAGCACAAGCCGAAGATAGTTATGTTACTTTAGATATCAACCCTAGTGTTGAATTGATCGTTTCACCAAGAGACAAAGTTATTTATGCAAATCCATTAAATGAAGATGCAGAGGTATTATTAGTAGAACTAGACTTAATAGGTATGGATTTAGAAGATGCTATTGATCTTATTATAGAAACATCAATCGAATTAGGATATATCTCAGTAGACGAAGACACTGAAACTTATGTATCAGTATCAACAATCAACACTGATGATGCAATTCAAGAAAAAATTCAAAATAAAGTTAAAGAACATGTAAACAAGGCGTTTGAAGACAGAGGTATGTTTGGAAAAGCGAAAGATAAAGAATTCAATCAAGAATTCCTTACTGAAGCTCAAAGTTTTGGAGTTACTCCAGGATTTTTATTCCTAGCAAAAGAAGCTGTAGAACTTAAGGATGATTTATTACTAGAAGATGCTGTCTTAATGACAAGAGCAGAACTATTAGATATCGTTAAGGAAGCTAGACAAGCAGCTAAAGATGTAGCATTTGAATTAAGAGATGAATTTCATGCAGATCGTGATGCACTATTCTTAGAATATCATCCACAAATCGAAGCATTAGAAGTACAAATCTTAGCAATTGAAACAAGAATTTTAGAAATTGATGCAGAAATACTTGCACCAACTGAAGAAACTGTTGTTGAAGACTTAGAAGCTGAAAAAGCTACTTTAGAAACAGACCTTGAAACTTTAGAAGCTGAGTTAGAAGCATTACAAGTTGAATTCAAAGAAAAACTTGAAGTGATTAGAGATGAATTTCATACTCAAAGTCAAGCTTTAAGAGAAGCTTTCAAAGAAGCTAAACAACAAATGAGAAATCAACATCAAGAAACTGTAAATCAGTTTCGTGAAGAAATGGAAGACCGCAAAGACCAAATGAGAGATCGTATTAGAGAATATCAAGAAGGTCAAGAAGATGAAGAAACTAACGAAGAAACAAATGGTAACGCATCAAACAGATAACCCATATCCCCTTATGGGCGTAAAAAAAGAAAGAACTTAAATGTAAAAATTTAAGTTCTTTTTTGTTTATATATAGTGATTAAATACGGCGGTTTGTTATCTTGATAAGGTAGATATGTTTTAATCGTTTTATATTTAATTTTATTTAATTTTTTTAGGTAATCTTCAAGTGCTGTGCTTTCCTCATAACCTTGTTCATGACCGGGATAAACAACCATAAATATTATGCCTTCGTCAGCAATATGATTTAACACTATATCTAAAGAATGTATGGTAGACTCTTTTTTTGTCGTGATATGTTTATCACCAGTAGGAAGATAACCTAAATTATAGACTGCATATTTAAATTGGTTGACATAATTAGCGATGTTTTCATGGGAATCATGAATGCATTTAACATTAGTTACACCATGTTGATTTAATAATGTTTGTGTATGTTCAATTGCTTTATCTTGGATGTCGAAACTATAAACAAATTTAGCTAATCGTGATAAAAAAAGTGTATCATATCCATTGCCCATCGTCATATCTATAACGATATCATCTTGTGTGATATAGGTTTTAATTAAGTTGTGTGTGATATCAAGAATTTGAGAATTTCTCATAATAATCACCTTGAAATAAGTTTAAAGCCCTAAGCTTTTTATCAATTTCATTTGTAACTACAAATTTCTTTTTTGTCCATGTTGGTGCAATCAGCATTTTTGATGGTGCATCACCAGTAAGTCTATGAATAATGATATCTTTTCTAAGCCATAAGATTTGATCAACGGTAGTATCAACATATTCTTCTAGTGATAAAAGTGGCCAAGGATTCAATTTATAATCATAACCCATTTTAGTTTTTTCCATGAGATGGAGCATATGGATTTTTATACCTTGCACATCTAGAGTGTTGACATGTTTGATTGTATCAATCATCATTTCTTTAGTTTCATAGGGTAAACCATTAATAACATGCACAATCACTTCGATATTTCTTTTTCTAAGTTCAAATACCGCATCATCAAAGCATTTTAAATCATGTGCACGATTGATAAGATCAGAAGTTTTCTCATGAATCGTTTGAAGCCCGAGTTCAACTTGAACAGGTATTCTTTGATTTAAGTCTTCTAAATAGTCTAAGACATCAGTGGGCAGACTATCAGGTCTAGTTCCTATAGAAAGCATAACTATGTTAGGATCTAAGGTGATTGCTTCTTCATATAAGGTTTTTAATTTACTCAGGGGTGCATGTGTATTTGTATTTGCTTGAAAGTATGCAATATATAAACCATCTTTCCATTTAAGTTGCATCATATCTTTCACATGTTCGAATTGTGATTTTAAAGGCTCTCTTTTATTGCCTGCAAAATCACCGCTACCCATAAATGAACAAAAAGTACAGCCACCTGTTGCTACTGTTCCATCTATATTTGGGCATGTAAAACCACCATTAAGAGGTATTTTATACACCTTTTTTTGATATTTGTTTTTATAATAATTATTAAGAGTATTATAATGCTTTTCATGATTCATTAAATTCATATTTTTCACCAAATTCATTTTATCATAAATGTCTAAATATGATATAATAATATGAAAAGGAGTTGAAGGTATGTTCAAGAAATTTACAACCAGTTTATCCAAGCCCCCTTTGACGATTTTTTTTATAAAGGATTCGTGGTTTAAGGTCATTTTTTATTTATTATTCGTGACTTTTTTAGTCGTTATTCCTGGATTTATAAAAATCGCAATCAATCCTACGATGGATTACACTAGATATCAAAATATGCAGGCTTTGTTGGAAAAAGATTTTATCATTGAAAATGCTCAAATCACAGATGGAACATTAACATATGAAGATATTGATAAAGTCAATTTTGAGTATTTTGAAGTGTATTTAGGCACGCAAGATTTGACACCTAACAAAGTCAATTTTGTATTTGAACAACAGCACTTAGTCGTCTATATGACTGGTGTTGAGATGGACAAACTTGATTATCAAACACTTAATTTATATAATTTTGATTTTAGTTCATCTGAAAAAGAAGACTTAACAAGGCTAAGTGTAGCCCTTAAAACGATGTATGAAAGACAAGATATCGTCTTTGTTGCGGAAGTTTTTGCTGAGTATTTTATTATAATCGCAGATTATTTATTTGTTGCCTTACTTATGGCGGTTTTAATGTCTGTATTTGTCAATAGAATACCCATGCCATTTGGAATGCGCTTTAAATTATCAATTTATTTAACAACGATATATGCAGTTGTGCAACTAATTTTAGTTTTATTTAATGCTTCATATTTTAATATATTTGGCATGTTTGCAGTTTACTTTTATCATGTATGGGCATATCGCACTATTAAGATTATACCGAAAGGAGTTATTTAAGTGGAGAAAAATAAATTTCAATTATTTCTAGAACAGTCAAAATTCCAATCTTCCATTATAAATAATGCCAATTTAGAGTATGTTTTAGTCGATGATAAATCAAAAAAATGGACATTTGTTTTAACCTTGGATGAAATGCTTGAACCTGAGGTTCTTTTACCATTTATCGACCAATTAAAAAGTTATTTTAGAATTCCAAAAGTTGTCTCTAAAGTTGATGTGAATCTGACATATAAATCACTTACGAAACTGCCTGATTTAGCTTGCAAATATTATGATTATGCAATCATTGATCTTGCGAAAGATAAAGCAAGTTTTTTAGTTTTGAAAAACTTTAAAACAATCTTTGAAGAAGATAAGATTAAAATCTTGATTGATCAAGATAGCACATATGTTAAACAGTATTTTAAACAGATTCAAAAGGTTTTAGTAGCAATAGGTATTGAACTTGATATTGATTATAAGATTTCTGATACGTTAGAATCAACTTCGAAGATTATTTCTAAATCTATCAAAGCACAAGAAAAGGTATTAGAACAAAGAGGACAATACGCAAGACAAACAGTAGAAAAGGTTACTAAAAAAACATTTACTAAAAAAAGTAGTCCTAAAGCGATTGCTATTAAAGAAATACCTTTAGACCAATATCGCTTAGATCAATATAAAAACCAAAAAGGTGATACCAACTTCTTAATTGAAGGTGTCATTCAGAAAATAGAAGTTAGACAGCTTACAAATACTAAGCTATTAAGCTTTGTGTTGTATGATGACGATGATGCTATTCATGTAAAAAACTTTTTAAGTCGTAAAAAAGATATTGATGTTGCTGAATCACTTCATGATGGAGATGTTGTACAAGTTGAAGGTAGAGCACAATTTGACACATATCAAAAAGATGTCGTTATTTTTGCAAATGCGATTAATTTCTTAGAAAAAACGAAAAAACTTGAAAGATTAGATAAAGCGAAAGAAAAAAGAATTGAATTTCATGTCCATACAAAGATGAGTAACATGGATGGTATTGGTGATGTATCAGAATATGTCGATCAAGCCATAAAGTGGGGACATGAAGCAATTGCTTTTACTGATCATAATGCACTATATGCTTATCCAGAAATTTATAAATCTACTAAGAATAAAAATATTAAACCGATTTATGGTGTCGAATTAGATTTTGTTGACGAAAAAGCTTTTAAGATCACAACAGATTCTAATAAAGATTTAAACTTAAAAGAACAAACTTATGTCATTTTTGATATTGAAACTACAGGTCTATCATCAACAAGAGATAAAATCATTGAAATTGGTGCTGTAAAAGTGACATCAACATCTGTTGTTGATAAATATCAAAGATTTGTTAATCCAAATGAAGGATTATCAGAGTTTACGACTAAACTAACAAGTATCACCGATGAAATGGTTAAAGATGCACCTCAAATAGAAGAAGTACTTCCAAGTTTCTTAAAATTTTGTGAAGGTAGTATATTAGTTGCGCATAATGCGCTATTTGATGTTGGACATATTAAAGAAAATGCATCAAGATTAGGTTTAACCTTTGATGATTCTTTAGTTATTGATACTTTAAGTCTAGCTAGATATTTCTATTCAGATCAACTCAAAAGGTTTAATTTAAAGGCAGTTGCAAAACTGTTTAAAGTCAAACAAGAACAGCATCACCGTGCGGATGATGATGCATATGTAACTGCACAAATATGGCAATCTATGTTACAAGATTTAATGTCTAAAAACATAAGAACATATAAAGAGATAAATGAAGCTATTGATATCAAAGAAGCTTGGAAACACCAAATGCCTTATCATATCAATGTTTTAACTCAAACCCAAGAAGGGTATAAAAACTTATTTAAAATCATAAGTGATGCTTTAACAGATCATTTTTATAATGGACCTAGAACTTTAAAATCAGTTTTAGTAAAACATAGACAAGGCATATTAGTGGGTAGTGGATGTGCTAATGGAAATGTATTTGAAATTGCTTTAAATAGAGATGATGAATCTTTAAAAAAAGCTATTGATTTCTATGACTATATCGAAGTTCAACCCCCTCAAGCATATCAACATTTAAAACAAGATTTAGGACAATATGCAGATGAAATAATTGAAGCTGTTATTGCTAAAATCATTAGATTTGCCAAAGAAAGAAATAAATTAGTTATTGCATCTGGTGATGTCCATTATTTGGATAAAAAAGATGTTTTATATCGTGAAATCTATATTAGAACACCTTTAGTTGGTGGAGGTATCCACCAACTCAATAAATATAATGAGATGCCAGAACAATATTTTTTAACAACTGATGAAATGTTAAAATCTTTTAGTTTCTTAGATCAAGATCTAGCTTATGAAATCGTTGTTAAAAACACACATTTACTAAATGATAAAATCGAACACATAGAAGCATTTACAAATCAACTATATGCGCTTCCTGATGATGCGTTTGTTGAGCAGTTAGGTATTGAATCTATTTCAGGAGAAGTTAAACGTCTTGTTTATGACAAGATGTTAGCTCTTTATGGTGAAAAACCACATCCAATAGTTTCTGAACGTGTCCAAAAAGAACTTAATAGTATCATTGGAAACGGGTTTGCAGCAAACTACTATATCTCTCATTTGCTTGTTAAAAAGTCTTTAGAAGATGGATATTTGGTTGGATCTCGTGGATCAGTTGGTTCATCTTTAGTAGCAACACTTCTTGATGTAACAGAAGTTAATCCGTTAAAGCCGCATTATAGATGCCCTCATGGAGATTTTACTGTTTTTCATTTAACAGATGAAGAAAAACTAGCTTATGGACTTACACCAGAACAAAAAGCTTTTCAAGACTATTTTATAGATATCCAGTGTGGATATGATTTACCAACACATGAGTGTCCTGTGTGCGGATCAAAACTTGTTAAAGACGGACATGATATTCCATTTGAGACTTTCTTAGGTTTTGAAGGCGAAAAAGTGCCTGATATCGATCTGAATTTCTCTGGTGATTATCAGTCAAAAGCACATGCATACGTTAGAGAGCTTATTGGTGCTGATCACACCTTTAGAGCAGGTACAATTCAAACAGTTGCGGAAAGAAATGCTTTTGGGTATGTTAAAGGTTATTTAGAAGATAAAAAATTAGAAAAGCGACCAGCACAAATAGAAAGATTAGCCAAAAAAATTGAAGGTGTTAAACGTTCAACTGGACAGCACCCTGGTGGGATTGTTGTTGTGCCGAAATCAAAAACTATTTTTGATGTCACACCGATTCAATATCCAGCTGATGATGTCAATAGTGAGTGGAAGACTACTCATTTCGATTATCACTCATTTGAAGATAACTTGTTAAAACTTGATATACTGGGTCATGATGATCCGACTCTTATCAAATTTTTAATGGATTATGTGTTTGAAAATCTTGATGAATTTCCATTTGATAAAGCTCAAGATATTCCATTAGATGATCCTGTGGTTTATCAACTATTTTCTGGAACAGAAGTTATTGGTGTCGAGCCACATGAAATCATGAGTGATGTCGCATCTTATGGTATTCCAGAATTTGGAACATCATTTACAAGACAAATGTTAGTTGACACAAAGCCGAATACCTTTGCAGGACTTGTTAAAATATCAGGTTTATCTCATGGTACAGATGTTTGGCTAAAAAATGCCCAATCTTTAATTAATAATAAAACCGAGTATGGTAAAATATCGTTCAAAGATATTATTGGGTGTCGTGATGATATTATGGTCCAACTTTCAGAGTTTGGATTGCTTCCAATAAAAGCATTTGAAATCATGGAATTTGTAAGAAAAGGTAAACCAAGTAAAGATCCAGCAAAATGGCTTTTATACGAACAAGAGATGAGAACTCATAATGTTCCAGAATGGTATATTTGGTCTGCTAGTCAAATTAAGTATATGTTCCCAAAAGCTCATGCCGCAGCATATGTTATTATGGCAATGAGAATTGCTTGGTTTAAAGTACATAAACCATTATTATTCTATAGTGGATTCTTCTCAAAAAGAGCAACCCAATTTGAATATGAAATTATGGTCGCAGGTTCAAATGCGATTAGAAACAAGTTAAATGAATTAACAGCTCAATATAACTTAAAAGCTAAAGATGAATCATTATTAGTGACGCTTGGTGCGGCACTAGAAATGACTAAGCGTGGATTTAACTTCCTACCGGTAGATATTCACACATCTGATGCTACAACATTTATTATGGAAGATAAAGGACTTAGAATGCCTTTTAATTCTATTGATGGACTTGGAGAACAAGTTGCTATTGATATCGTAGCAAAGAGAACGCAAAAAGAGTTTACGTCCATTGATGATGTGAAAAACAGAACAAAGATTAATAAAACAGTCTTTGAAAAGATGGAATCTTATGGTGCATTTAAAGACCTAAATTCGGAAAATCATGTGATTGAATCGGGTTTGTTTGCACTTTAGAAAATAAAGAGATATAATATCTCTTGAAAAGGAGTGAAGTTGATGAGAAGTTCTAATCCAGTTTTTAGTAAGATACAAAGAGATGAAGCTTATGTTGGTGTAAATGAAGCTACTTATGGTGGCATCACATTAAAAACTATTTTATTACTATTTTTGGCAGTTATCAGTGGTTCAACAGTTATCACATTAACACTTGATGGAACTATTCCAGCATCCTCAATTGGAGGATTACTCATAGGTTCAATGATTGTGGCATTAATTGCAGTTTTAATTGCAAGTTTAAGTCCTAGACTAGCGATGCCTTTCGCAATCATTTATGGAATTTCTGAAGGTTTACTTCTTGGATTTGTAACGATGATATTTGATGCAATGTATCCAGGTGTAGCATTAACCGCAGTACTTGTAACTGCAACTATTTTCGTGGTGATGTTGTTCTTGTATTCAAGTAGAACTATTAGGGTGACTTCGAGATTTAGAAAGATTATGTATACAGCATTATTCTCTATTTTAATTCTTTCTATTATCTTTGGTATATTATCATTTACCAATTCACCATTAGTTGCAAGCATTACAGGTGATTATTTCATGTTTAGTCTTATTATTTCTGGCGTTTTAATTATCTTTGGAGCATTAATGCTAACACTAGATTTTGATAGAGCAGAAATGATTGTTGAAAGTGGTGCTGATAAGACTTATGAATGGGTTGTTGCAGTTGGATTAATGGTAACAATCGTATGGATTTACATTCAGTTATTAAGATTCTTAGCTATACTAGCGTCAAGAAGAGATTAAATATTGAACGAATAAAAAATAAATCATAAATTAATGATAGAAGAGTAGTAATATATGATAAGGTTTTATAAGAGAGTATAGGATGGTGAAATCTATACAGACACATCATATATGAATTCATTTCTAGAAAGATGCTAATCACATCCGCAGATCTGCGTTAAAGATTTAAAGGGCTAGATGTTTATCTAGAACTAAGGTGGTACCGCGATATATTCGTCCTTAGACATATTTTGTCTAAGGACTTTTATTTTTATAAAGGAGAAGAAAAAAATGAATGATACACTAAGTTTATTAAAACAAGAAGCATTATTAAAAATTAAAGATATCAATACTTTATCTGATTTAGAAAATGTGCGTCTTGAATATTTAAGTAAAAAAGGGCACATTTCTTTAATGATGTCTAAATTAAGAGATTTGCCTAATGAAGAAAGACCAGCATTTGGTGCGATGGTTAATACAGTTAAACAAGATGTAGAAAAAGCACTTTATGATAAGAAACAAATATTAGAAGAAAAAGCTTTACTTGAAACACTTCAAAATGAACATATTGATGTGACGCTTCCTGGATATAAACTATATCAAGGATCAACACATCCGCTTAATCAAGTCATTGAAGACATTGAAGACCTTTTTATGGGGATGGGATATACCGTTGAAGAAGGTCCGGAATTAGAAAATGATTTGTATAATTTTGAAATGATGAATCTAGATAAAGACCATCCTGCTAGAGATATGCAAGATACCTTTTATGTAGATGAAAACACACTACTTAGAACACATACATCTCCTGTACAAGCAAGAACCATGCTTAAGATGAAGGGAGAACCTCTAAAAATCATTTGTCCTGGTAAAGTTTATAGAAGAGATGATGACGATCCAACACATTCTCATCAGTTCACTCAAATTGAAGGATTAGTTATTGATAAAGATATTTCTTTTGCCCATTTAAAAGATGCCCTTTTAACCATGGTTCAACATTTATTTGGAAGTGAAAGAAACATTAGATTAAGACCTTCATATTTCCCTTTTACAGAGCCTAGTGTAGAAGTTGACGTATCATATATCAAAAAAGATGGAAGTGTCGGTTATATCGAAATTTTAGGCGCTGGACTTGTACATCCAAATGTTTTAAAGATGGGTGGATATGATCCAAACATCTACAAAGGATTTGCATTTGGTGTTGGTGTTGAAAGAATTGCTATTCTAAAATATAATATCGACGACATTAGACATTTTTATGTCAATGATTTAAGATTTTTAAATCAGTTCAAAGGGGTTAAAAAGATATGATTATCACACAAAATATGTTAAAAAAATGGGTTAAAATCCCTGATAATATTTTAGAAGTTACCAATCAAAAGATTATTGAAGTTGAAAGCTTTGAAAAGTTAAATGAAGCGACTAATTTAGTTATTGGTAAAGTTTTGACATGTGAACCACATCCGAATTCAGATCACTTAAATTTAACGACTGTTGATATTGGTGATCGAGTAGAAAAAATTGTTTGTGGTGCACCAAATGTAGGTAAAGACCAATATGTGGTTGTTGCACAAGTAGGAACTATTTTGCCTGGGAATTTCGAAATTAAGAAATCAAAGATTCGTGGTGAAGAATCTAATGGTATGATCTGTTCGCTTCAAGAATTAGGGATAGATGATGAACTCATTCCTGATGATTTTAAAGATGGTATTTATTATTTCAATGAACCAAAGGAAATTGGAACTCCAGCTTTAGAAGCATTAAGCCTAGAAGGATGGAAAATGACACTTGGTTTAACTCCTAACCGTGCTGATTTACTTTCTGTTTTAGGATTTGCGTTAGATTTGGCTTCACTAACGAATCAAAAAGTGGTGATGCCAATATTTAAAATAAAAGAATTAGGTGCAGAAAATCCTGTAAAAGTAGAGATTAAAACTGATGGATGTTTAACATATCATGCAAGACATATTGAAAATCTTAGCATTAAGGAGTCACCATGGTGGTTAAAAAGTGCCTTGCTTGCTCAAGATATAAAACCAATCAATAATGTTGTAGATATATCTAATTATGTTTTAATTGAATATGGTACACCACTACATATGTTTGATGCGGCTAAAGTTAAATCAAATCATATAGTCGTAAGAGACGCAAAAGATGGCGAAGAAGTGGTGTCGTTAGATGGTCAAAAGCGCATATTAGCTAAAGATGACGTTGTCATTACAGATGGACAAAAACCAATTGCGATTGGTGGTGTCATGGGCTTAGAAAATACGATGATTGATGATCAAACAACTTCAGTCATTTTAGAAGCTGCTTATTTTGGACCAAAACGCATTCAAAAGACATCAAAAAGACTTAATTTGAGAAGTGATTCATCACTTCGCTTTGAAAGAGGTATTGATGATAAGCGTGTGATTCTAGGATTAGAAAGAGCAACAGAATTATTAATAGAACTTGCAGATGCTAAAGTATCTAAAGGTATTACTAGTGTTGTTACTAAAGCATTAGAAGAAAAACATATTGAAATAGAAAAAGACTATTTTAGTGAATCATTAGGTGTTGATTTTGATGAAAAAGTGTTGTTAACATATTTTGATCGTTATGCATATGAAGTTGAAATTAAAGATGATGTATATGTGATTACACCGCCAAGCTATCGCACTGATTTAGAAATCAAAGCTGATATATTAGAAGAAATTGCACGTATGCAAGGCTTAAATGAAGTACCAACAACAAAACATTTAAATAAGACGAATGGTTATTTAACTGATAGACAAAAGAAACTAAGAAATTTAAGACATCAACTCGCGTTTATGGGCTTAAATGAAGTCATCACATATTCATTAGTTGCAGAAGATGATTATGATCGTTATCATCATATTGGTGAAAAAGTTAACATGCTTATGCCTTTATCAGAAGATAAGAAAACGCTAAGACAGAGCTTATTAAATGGAGTCTTAGGAACTGTTAACTATAATCAAAATAGACAAGTAAATGACATTCATATCTTTGAAATCGGACATGTGTTTGCTAAAGATGTTGAATATCAAAATCTGGCGATTGCGATGAGTGGTTCATGGCATGAGTTAAAATGGCAAAAGAAAGAAACAAGTGTTGATTTTTACCTTATTAAAGGTATCTTAGATCAAATCATGGAAGCACTTGATGTTAGATTGACTTATAAACAAACATCAGCACACAATCAATTGCATCCTTATCGTCAAGCAGATATCTTATATGGTAAGAAAGTGATTGGTTACATCGGAGAAGTTCATCCTAAGACATTAAAGAATTTAGATATTAACTTAACTTATGTATTAGAAATGAAACTAGATGAAGTTTTAAAAGAACAAGAAACAAAACTTTTTGAAACCATTTCTAGATATCCAAATATTGAAAGAGATTTAGCTGTTGTTGTTGATGATAAAGTCACGGCTAGTGAACTTTTAGATCTGATAAAACAAACAGCTAAGCAAGTATTAGTTTCACTTGATATCTTTGATGTTTATCAAGGATCTCATATTGAGGAAGGCAAGAAGTCAGTTGCATTCAATTTGATCTTTAATGACAATCAAAAAACATTAGAAACTGAAGAAGTTGATAAGATCATGAAAAAGATTATATCAAGATTAAGTTTTGAATATCAAGCAGAAGTAAGAAAATAGACTAGCACAAGCTAGTTTTTTCTTGTTTAGTAAAAAATCGTGTATAATAAATATAGGTGATGAAATGTTAATTTATGATGTAACAAAAGAAGAACTCATAGAGTTTTTAAAGGCGCATGACTTTAAGAAATATCGTGCAGAGCAAGTATGGCATTGGCTCTATAAACAAAAAATAACTGCATTTAATGAAATGCTTAATATGCCTAAAGAGTTAATTGAATTACTTGAACAAAATTATAGTTTACAAGCACTAGAACTTGTTATTAAACACAAGTCTCAAGATGGGACACTAAAGTGTTTATATAGCCTACATGATGGGCATTTAATCGAATCTGTTTTAATGAGACAGCATTATGGCAATAGCATTTGTGTCACAACTCAAGTGGGTTGTAACATCGGATGCTCGTTTTGTGCATCCGGTCAGTTAAAGAAAAAAAGAGACTTAACTGCTGGAGAAATAATTGCTCAAATTATTGATACTGAAAGAGAATTAAAAGAACGTATCAATTATGTTGTAGTAATGGGTATTGGTGAACCGTTTGATAATTATGAGAATTTATTAAGATTCTTAAGCATTATTAACGATCCCAAAGGCTTATCTATTGGAGCTAGACATATAACAGTTTCAACAAGTGGCATCGTTCCTAAGATAAAGGAATATGCGCATATGGGCATGCAAGTTAATCTTGCGATTAGCCTACATGCACCAAATAATGAAATTAGAACGAAATTAATGAAAATTAATCAAGCATATCCTGTTGAAGAGGTTATTGACGCGATTAGATATTATTTAAAAGTCGCAAACAGAAGAGTAACAATTGAGTATATATTAATTGATGAAGTCAATGATATGGAAAGCGTTGCTAAAGAATTAGTTACTGTATTAAGAGGACTTAATGTATATGTTAATTTAATTCCTTATAACGAAGTCATAGAAGCTCCATATAAGAGATCTAAGATGGAATCACAGTTGAAATTCTATGATATTTTAAAGAAGAATCGTATTCAAGTGACATTAAGAAAAGAACAAGGCCACGATATTAACGCGGCTTGTGGACAATTAAGAAGTCAACATTTATAGGAGGAATTTCTTGAAAAAAGGATTTATAAAAAAGCTTATCGCAAATCAATACACCGTTGTGGATGATATCACTAAAACAGAAGTGATATGTCAAGCACGCGGCAAATTCAGATATATGAAAGTCGACGAAGACAGCGCGTTTAACAAACAACTTACAAAAAGAACTAAATTAGATACTAAATTCATACAAGTAAGCCCTAAAGTAGGGGATAATGTATACTATGATGATAAAGAAGATCAAGTGTTTATTACTGAAATCTTACCAAGAAAAAACGATTTAGTTAGACCTGATGTAGCAAATGTTGATCAAGTCTTGTTGGTTTTTTCTGCGGTCAATCCTGATTTTAGTTTTCATTTACTTGATATGTTTTTAATCATTATGAATCAAGAACATCTAACCCCAGTGTTAGTAATTTCTAAAATCGATTTAATTGATTTAGAGACTCTAAATCAACTAAAAGAAGACTTAAAATATTATGAAAAAATAGGATATAATGTCTATTATGTGAATAGTAAGCAACGTATTGGTATAGATGTTCTAACAAATATTTTTAAGCATAAAATTACTGTGTTAGCGGGCCAAACTGGTGTTGGTAAATCAACACTGTTAAATGCTTTAATGCCTGAATTACGCCTAAAAACACAAGAGATATCAAAGGCTTTAGGCAGAGGTAAACATACAACTAGACATACCGAACTCTATAATTACAATGAAGGGTATATCGTTGATACACCTGGATTTTCTAAAATTGAATTCAAGATCTTTTATGAAGAAAACTTAAAGCTCTATTATAAGGATTTCGAGAAGTACCAAGAAGATTGTAAGTTCAAAAATAAATGCAATCATGTCCATGAACCTGGTTGTGCAGTGAAAAAAGCGTATGAAGATGGAGAAATACTCGCTTCTAGATATGAATTATATGTAGATTTTTTCAATCAAATTAAAGACCAAAAATCAAAGTATTAAAAGGAGAATATGATGTTAGTTGCACCATCAATTTTAACTGCAGATTTCGCAAAACTAGAATCTGAAATCAAGAAAATCAGTCAATCTGATTATATCCATTTAGATGTTATGGATGGCCATTTCGTGCCAAATATTTCTTTTGGCCCTCACATATCAAGAGTCATTTCACATACAACTCGTATTGGACTTGATATTCATTTAATGGTTACAGATCCATATCCATGGATTGAACAATTTGTTTTTGATACAACTAAATATATTACTATTCATTATGAAGCTAATGATGTTGTTAATACCATTAAAAAGATTAAAGAAAAAGATATTAAAGTCGGTATTTCAATTAAACCTAAAACGCCTGTTTTTGATATTGTTCCTTTATTAAAAGACGTTGATCTAGTGCTTGTGATGACGGTTGAACCTGGCTTTGGTGGTCAATCATTTATGGCGTCTATGATGGAAAAGGTTAAAGAACTTGTAAAACTTAGAGAAGAAAAGAAACTAGATTTCATAATTGAAGTTGATGGTGGCATTAGTGACCAAACAATTGATGTATGTAGAGTTAGTGGTGTGGATATGGTTGTAGCGGGTAGTTATGTGTTTAATCATAAGGATCCAGAAGAAGCGATTAGGAGCTTAAAATGAGAGCAATTATCGTTTGCCATCCGACGCCAAAAGACATCAAAAAAATTGCTTCATTGAAAGATGATGATTATATCATTGCTGTTGATCAAGCAGTGACTGATTTATACAAACAAAGAATCAAAATCGATTTAGCAATTGGTGATTTTGATTCTCTTAAAAATCATGGTGTTTTAACCAATTTAAACGTGATTAAATTAATGCCTGAAAAAGATGTCACGGATACTTATCAAGCGCTTCTAGAGGCTAAAAAACTAGATGTGAGTGAACTTATCTTAGTTGGTGGTATTGGTGGAGATAGAATTGAGCATTTTATGGTACATCTTATGCATTTTAATGAGTTTCGTAATCTGAAAATTATGGATGACCACAGTGAGATTTATTTGTTAGGTGAAACTGTAAAAGAAGTGTCATTTGATGGTTATGTTTCGATATTTGCATATCCTGAAGCAATGGTGACATTAGAAGGTTTCAAATATCCTTTAAATGAGTATTTGTTAAAAGCTTATGATCCGCTTGGAATAAGTAACGAAATTGTAAAAGAAAAAGCACAAATCCATGTGTTAAAAGGACGTGTGCTTGTAGTCTTATCTAAGACTGATAGATAAAAAAATAAAAGGCGGTTGCCTTTTTATTTTTTTAAACGCGTTCTAAATTGTTCTTTTTTAAAGCTCTTGCAGATACTTTAACTTTAACAACGTTGCCATTTTCGTCTTTTATACGAACTGTTTGTAAATTACTCTTCCAAGTACGGCGAGTAGCATTCAATGCATGACTGCGTTTGTTACCAAAAATTGTCTTTTTTCCTGTTACATAGCATGTAGCCATTATTCTCACTCCTAACTGCACAATTCAATTTAACATAATTTACCAAAAATTGCAATATATAAAGTTATAAAAATGAGTTTTTTACATATTTACTGTATTTATATACAAATATGATATAATATAGTTGAAATTTTAACAGCTATGATACTTATTGCATTTTATATCGATTGATGCTATACTGTTAAAGTATTTATTTGATATACGAAATAAAGTTGAAATTAAATGAATGTACAGATAACATTTTTTAAAAAATATGAGGAGGATCAAAATGGCGAATAAAACAGTCAGTGGATCTCTATTTAAAAAAATGGTAACAAACGGAGCAGTAAATTTAAAAAACAATCACAAAGAAATTGATCACTTAAATGTTTTTCCTGTCCCAGATGGTGACACTGGAACGAATATGCAAATGACAATGATGGCCGGTATTAAAGAAGTTAACAATTTGGAAAGCCAATCTATTATAGATATTTCAAAAATTTTATCGCGTGGACTACTTATGGGAGCAAGAGGTAACTCTGGAGTTATACTTTCCCAATTTTTTCGTGGTGTCTACTCTGAAATAGCTAAAATCGATAATGGATCAGCAACAGTTCAAGAATTTATTCAAGCACTTGTTGGTGGCTACCAAATGGCATATCGTGCAGTGATGGATCCAGTTGAGGGGACAATTTTAACAGTTGTTCGTGAATCAGCTGAAAAGGTACTCCGTGAACAACCTAACCTAAATAGTGTCGAAGAAGTATTAAAAATGTATTTAGATCAAGCAAAAGAAACTTTAATTAAAACCCCAGACTTATTACCAGTATTAAAAGAAGCTGGTGTTGTAGATAGTGGTGGTGCAGGATTTATTAAGATTATTGAAGGTTGGATGATGGCACTTAACGGTCAAATGTTAAATGAATCAGAAGCAAGTTCCGCTCCAGAACCTATGGAACATTATCATGGTGCTGAAAATTTGGGTGCTTTTGATATTAAATTTGGATATTGTACAGAGTTTATCGTTAAATTACATAATCCTGATAAGTTCACTGAAGACTTTATGAAAAATCCTTTATCACAAATGGGTGATTCATTAGTTGTTGTTACTGATGATGACTTATTAAAAGTACATGTTCATACGAATCAACCAGGTGTTGCGTTAACGTTGGCACAAAAATATGGAGATTTACAAACGATTAAAATTGAAAATATGAGAGTTCAACACTCTAATATTATGCATACAGATGATAAGAATGTGAATAAGGTTGAAAAACCAAGAGCTAAATTTGGTATTATTGCAGTCGCATCAGGCGAAGGCATTAAAGATGCTTTTAAAGAATTAGGTGTAGATACGATTATTGATGGTGGTCAAACGATGAATCCATCGACTGAAGCTTTTGTTAAAGCTGTTGAAGAACTTAATGCAGAACATATCATTATTTTACCTAATAATAAAAATATTATTTTATCAGCAGAACAAACTCTAGATTTACTACAAGACCGTTCAATTAGAGTCTTAAAGACTAAGAGTATTGCTCAAGGATATTCATCATTGATGGCATTTGATCCAACAGGTGAGTTAGATGACAATGTTGAGGAAATGAGCGCTATTGTTTCAAATATGAGGTCAGCTGAGATTACTTACGCTGTTAGAGATACTGAAATTAATGGTGTTAAGATTAAAAATGGTGAATTTATTGGTATTACAAAAAATGAAATTTTAGTTTCTACGCCAAGTAGAATTGAAACAGCTAAAAAATTATTAGATGACATGATTGATGAAGATCGTGAAATCATTACTATTTTCCATGGTGTTGATGCAACCGAAGATGAAATCTTAGGTGTTGTAGAATATGCTAAGAAGTTAAATCCTGATATCGAAGTGGATTTAATCAATGGGAAACAAGAGATTTACTCATTTATTATTGCAGTTGAATAATTAAAAAAGGCCTTGTGCCTTTTTTTAAAGCGGATGTGGTGGAATGGTAGACACGCATGCTTGAGGGGCATGTGGCTTTAGGGCCGTGTGAGTTCAAATCTCATCTTCCGCACCAAAATAACTAAAAAGATTAATGTCTTAAATTATTAAAGTTTTATATTTAATAATTTAAGACATTTTTTTATTAAAACAGGAGAAATCATTTTATGATATCTCCTGTATATATTCAATATTTACTTTTTAATTTTAGGCTTAATTGTTCTAAGTAATCTTAACCCACTTAATATTACTACTATTGTACTTCCTTCATGAAATACTACAGCAATTGGCATATCCATTTTACCAATAAAGTTCATAGTTAGTAAAAACACTACGATAGTCATAGCAAAAATAATGTTTGTAATGACTACTCTTCTTAACTTGGTTGCTACTTTATGAGTATAATTAAGTTTTTCTAAATCACTTTGCATTAATACAGCATCTGCTGCATCAATTGCAATATCAGTTCCACTTCCCATTGCAACTCCAATGTCTGCTTGAGCTAGTGCTGGTGCATCATTTACACCATCACCAACCATTGCTACTGCGCCGTAAGTAGCTTTTAAATCAGCAATGATATTTGACTTATCTTCTGGTAATACATTACCTATTACTTGAGTTATGCCAAGTTGTCTACCTATTGCTTCTCCTGTTTTTATTGCATCTCCCGTAATCATTACAGTATGGATTCCTTGTTCGTTGAAATATTTAATTGCGTTAATTGATGTTTCTTTTGGAATGTCTTGAATAGCAATCAATCCAACTATTAAATCGTTCTCACTGAAATATACAACTGTTTTACCTTCATCTTCAAACTTCTCAGTTACTTCAAATATTTCTTTTGATACATTTTTATATGAACTAGGTTTACCTATTTTATATTTATTGCTTCCATAACTTGTAATTAATCCGGTACCAATGATATTTTCTGCATCTAACTCAACTTCTTTCACCTCTGTAAATCTGTTAATAATGGCATCTGCAAGAGGATGATTTGAGTGTTTTTCCATTGCAACTATAATAGCAAGGTAATCATTCTTTTTATCTTCTGATAATGTGTCGATAAAGTAATTATCAGTTACTACGGGTTTACCTTCAGTAAGTGTTCCTGTTTTGTCAAATGCTATTGCTTTAACATCTGCAAAGTTTGAAAGGTATGAACCACCTTTAAATAATATTCCATTTTTAGCTAAGTTTGAAATGGCTGATAGTGTTGCTGGAATATCTGTTGCTGCAAGTGCACAAGGTGATGCTCCAATTAGTAATACCATAGTACGATAAAAACTTTGATAATGATCCCAGCCAAATCCAAATCTTCCTAACACATAAAATAATGGTGCAATTATTAACACTATAGTTACATAGATTGGTTCAATTCTTTTAATCAATACTGCTGTTTTTGAAACGTTTGTTTGAGTTTCACTAACAAGTTGTAATATCTTAGCAAAAACAGTGTCTTTACTATCTTTAGTAACTTTCATTGTAAATGTACCATTACCGTTAATTGTACTTCCAAAGACAATATCACCTACTGTTTTTTCTTTTGGAATACTTTCACCAGTAATACTTGATTCATCAATATTTGAAATTCCCGTTAAGATAATTCCATCAGTTGCTACTTGATCACCATTTAACACTTGTAATATATCACCTATAACTAAATCGGCTACATCAACAATTGTGATACTGCCATCTGCATTAATTCTTCTACCTTGAGTTGGGTTTAAGTCAAGTAAGTTTTTAATTTCTTTTTGACTTTTAGCTTCGGCATATTCTTCTAAAATATGTGCTCCTGCAAATATTAGTATTAACAGTGCTCCCTCAAAGTATTCTGCAATAATAATTGCACCTACAGCAGCAAGTGCCATAAGGACGTGAATATTGGGTTTAAATCTTTTATGTTTAATACTCGATTTGATTGTATCAGCAAAACCTTCATATATTACATGGTATCCTGAAATTACAGTTGTTATTAAGTAAAACAAGTTTTTAATAACTACTTCAAAATTACCTACTGTAAATGCAATACTTTCGGGCAAAAATATTGCCACTATAAATAATAATAATCCTGTAAAATATAAGATTAATTCTACTACTTCCCCGTGATTATGATTATAATAATGATTGTGTTTTTTCTCTTTATTCATGACTACACTCCTCTTCCCTTACGTGGTCAATCGCTTGATTGAATATGTCATATACGTGATTATCTGAAAGTGAATAAAATATGTTTTTACCTTCTCTTTCATCCTTAACTAAATTAACATCTTTTAATACTCTAAGTTGATGACTTATCGCACTTTGACTCATATTTAGTTTGTCTTTAATTTCTGAAACAGAAAGTCTAGAATCTTTAAGTGTATATAAGATATCAATTCTTGTGGGATCAGCAATTACTTTAAATAAATTACTGACTTTCTGTTTTTCTATTTCGTTTAATAATTTGATTTGCATACATGAACACTCCTTCATATGATTGTTTACTCATATATTATACTCTAAAAATTATAGTTGTCAATAGTTTGAAACAATTTTATTTTAATTTATTAAGATTTCTTCTAAGTTTTCTCTATCTAATAAGATAATAATTCTTTGTCCTTTAAGCTCAATATAACTTTGATCTTTAAATAGTTTTAAAGTTCTACTTAAAGCTTCACTGCTCATTCCAAGTTCGTTTGCCCATTCCCTCTTTGAGATTGGTAAAACAATTTGTTTTAATTTGAAATCTAAAATTGCTTTTGCAACTCGCTTTTCAACTGTAAGTAAATCTACCCCAACAGAAATCACACAAGCACACTATGAATTATTACATTCTGATACAGTCATATACAATCAAAGTATTATGGAATACGTACCATTACGAGATGGATATACATTTAGTGGTTGGTACAGTGATATCAATTTAAAAACACCATATATATTTGGGTCTATGCCCGCAGAAGATATTACACTTCATGGTAAATGGGTATCAAATGATTGAAAAAAATATTTTATTGGCTCAACACCCCACAATAAGTAGATAGTTGAAGAACCTATTTTGATACAAAGAAATCACTACTTTCAAACAAATCCAAAATAAAAGGGCGAAATTAAGCCATAATTTAGGGGTGTTAAAATTTCTACACGATATGACGCAAGGGTGCTAAAAATACACGATATTACACTAGTGTGCTAAAATATTTTCACGATTTGAAGGTAGGGGTGCTAAATTGTATTACCCCTAAATTATGGCTTAAGTTCGATATCCCCTTGATCTTTGAATATTTTTAAGGTTCTACTTAAAGCCTCACTACTCATACCAAGCTCATTTGCCCACTCTCTTTTAGAGATTGGTAAAACAATTTGTTTTAATTTGAAATCTAAAATTGCTTTTGCAACTCGCTTTTCAACTGTAAGTAAATCTACCCCAACAGAAATCACACAAGCACAC
>CAKMKH010000061.1 GCA_927441705.1 uncultured Acholeplasmataceae bacterium
GTATCCCTGTTATGAATATATTCAACATATTCCTCAAAATAAGGCATGGTATAGCCTTGCGCAAACTGAAATAAATTCACTCCATATTCACGATAAGTATCTTTTACCCACGTAACCAGTGAATTGTCCAAGTATTTAAAAAAACAAGGCAAACTAGACTTTGGTAATCCTAATGATGTATGGAAATTCACATATCAAAGAAATATGACTAAATTAGCTATAATCGTTTTACTTTATGTATTTTCTAATGATGATGGTGAAATTTCTGATTATGAATTCAAACAAATTAAAAAATTTTATAAAAAAGAACGTCACGTTCTGAAAATTGAAGATCAAAAAGATATATATGAGCATGCATTAAAACCAATGACTTTTGAAGGACTTGAAAAATTCATGCAAGATAATGAATTTCATGAAAGAATTTTAACTGAATCAGTTGATGTAATTAGAAAACTGATATTAAAGGAAAGTAAATACATTAAAGTTCTTAATGATTTAGTAGATAAATACACAAAATCTAATAAATAAAAATTTAAATATTTGGGAGGGCCTAAATGGGCGGTGAAGATAGAGTACAGCGTTTTTTTGCATATGCATCCAAGGATGAGGGAGTAAAAGCAAAGGAAAGACATACAAAAATTTTAAAGAGTCGAGGCAAACTAGAAAGCACTAATCCAAATGATGTTTGGGAACACAACTATCAAAGAAATATGACTAAACTAGCAGTTTTTGTTTTGCTGTATGTTTTTTCAACGTATGATAATGAAATTTCCGATAAAGAATTAAGTCGCATTAAAAGGTTTTATAAAAAAGAGAAGAAAGTATTAACTAAAGAAGATCAAAAAGATATATATCAATATGCTATAAAGAAAGTATCGTTTGAAAAATTATCAAGTTATATGATAGAAAATGAGTTACAAGAGAAGATCTTAAATGAAGCTATACAATTAGTTAAAAAGTTGATTCATAAGGAAACCAAATATTTATCAATTTTATCTGACCTTTTAGAAAAGTATAGAGCAGTATAATTTATAGAAATAGAAAGGGTTTATACATGATAGGAAATGGAACTAAAAAAGCAAGAAACTCGTTGGTAGTAATGTTTTTTAGAAAAAAATATGTAAACAAAATCATTAATAAAGAATCTGACGGATATGATCGTTTTGGAGAACCAAACTTTCGTAAAGCAAACGTAGATAACCCAAATCTTGAATGGGAGAACGTGTACCAAAAAAACATGATGAAACTTGCAATAATTACACTTTTTTATGTGTTCGCAAACGATGATGATAAAATCAGTAGAAAAGAACTTAAGAAAGTAAAAAATTTTTGTCGAGAAAGAGAGCATATATTAACAAAAGAAGATATCATAGAAATGAATCAATTTTCAATTAATGATATCACTGCATCGGATCTTTTTAATTATATGTTAGCACATGACTACGGTGAATCAATTTTTCTTGAAGCAATTGATGAGATTAAAGATATCACTTATATTAATCATAAATATATATTGATTTTACAAAAACTAAAACAAGAATATCACAATCAAATACTTTGGTAGATTAAGGATTATTTAAGTCTTTATTTCAAGTTTTTTGAAATTGAGATTTTTTCTTTTTTTGTTCAAAAAAGCCATAAAACATATGGTATCATAAAGATAAGCAAAAGTAGCGATAGATCAATTTTCAATTGGCAGATTGATAAACATGATCTTATAAAAAACTCAATATGGAGGAAAGTATGTTTAAAGACATTCATGACATGATAAGTTATGTCAAAAAAGAAGATGTGAAAGTCATTGATTTAAAGGTTACAGATTTAAAAGGTACTTGGCGAAGAGTATCAATTACTAGTCAAAAATTAAACGAATCAATTATGACTAAAGGTATCGGTTTTGATGGATCATCATATGGATTTTCAACGATAGATAAATCTGATATGATGATGGTTCCTGATATCTCTTCATGCTACATCGATTACTTATCAGAAGTAAAAACACTTATTTGTATGTGTGATATGTATCAAATCAAGGATCAAAAATTCACAAGATTTGAAGATGATCCAAGATATGTTGCGAAAAAAGCTGAAGATTATATTCATGATAGTGGAGAAATCGATACTATTTTATTAGGACCAGAATTTGAATTTTATGTTCTTGACCATATATCATTTAAAAATACAAATGACCATATGGAAGTTAAAATAGATAGTAAACATGCCGACTGGAATATGGGGAAAAATGATGAACCCAATTTAGGGCATAAAGTTAGAAATCATGGTGGTTACCATTTAGATTCACCAGATGATAATTCATATCAATTTCGTACAAAAGTTGCTTTAGCAGCTGAAGATATTAATATACCTATTAAGTATCACCATGGCGAAAATGGTGGACCTGGTCAAGTCGAAATAGAAGTTGAATTTGCATCTATCCGTGAAATGGGTGATCGCTCAATGAAACTTAAGTATTTGCTAAAGAATATGGCATATCAAGAGGATAAGGTTGTAACATTTTTACCAAAACCTTTCTCAGATGAATGTGGATCAGGTATGCACGTTCATATACAAGTGAAAAAACAAGATAAATTCATTATGTTCGACGAAAAAAAATATTCTGGATTATCAGAAATAGGCCATTATATGATTGGCGGAATCTTAAAACATGCAAGAAGTTTGACTGCACTTACTAATCCAACAACTAATTCTTATAAAAGATTAGTTCCGGGATTTGAAGCACCTGTTAGTGTTACATATGCTACTGGCAATCGTAGTTCAGTTATTCGTATTCCTGGATATACTTTGGATGAAACTGAAAAAAGATTTGAATACCGTTCTCCAGATGGCATGAGTAATCCTTATTTGACATATGCTGCACTGATGATGGCAGCAATCGATGGTATAAAAAACAAAATAGATCCTCAAAAATTAGGATTTGGTCCATATGATATGAATCTATATGATTTACCATTAGAAAAGCAACATCAAATAAAACATTTACCAACCAATTTGATAGAAGCTATTGATGCTCTACAAAAAGATTATGATTATTTGCTAGAAGGTGGCGTTTTTACCAAATCTCTTTTAGATAGTCATATCAAAAAACTAAAAGAAGAACACGATATCATCAATAAATTACCACATCCTTATGAGTTTGAGTTGTATTTCAACAGATAAAAGGAGTATGCTATGCTAGATAGACTAAAACAATATAGAAAAGATCTGCATCAAATTCCAGAACTTGAATTTGATTTATTTAAAACAAGTGCATATATAAAAAAAGAACTGTTAGGCATGGGATATGAAATATACCAAACTGCTAAAACTGGTTGGATTGCATATAAAAAAGGAAAAAAAGAAGAATCTATCGCATTTAGAACTGATATGGATGGACTTCCTGTTTTAGAAAAATCTAGTTGTCCTTTTCCATCTACGCATATTGGTGCTATGCATGCTTGCGGTCATGACGGACATATGTCAATGATGCTAGGGTTTGCATATTACTTAAAAGATCTTGAATTGATGAATGAGTCAGTTGTTTTAATCTTTCAACCAGCTGAAGAATTTCCAGGTGGAGCAAAAGTTATTATTGAAGAAGGTTTTTTGGATAGATTTAAAGTAAAAAAAATCTTTGGTATTCATCTATATCCTAATTTGAAAGAAGGGATATTTGGGTTGGTTAAAGGTCCAATGATGGCAAGAAACGGAGAGTTTAATCTAAAAATTATCGGTGCATCAGCTCATGGAGCCGAACCACATAAAGGTATTGATGCTATATTGGCTTCAAGCCATTTAGTTACACAAATTCATTCGATTATTTCAAGAAATGTTGATCCATTTGATCAGGGTGTTATTACAATTGGAACTGTAAGTGGTGGAGAAGCTAGAAATATTATTGCACAAGAAGTAGTTATCAAAGGAACGATGAGAGCATTTGATGACGAAGTTTATAATTTAATGAAAAATAGATTTTCAAATATAGTTAAAGGTATTGAAACTTCATTTGATGTAAGTATCGAATATGAAATGATGGATTTATATCCGGTTGTCAATAACAATCCGGAAATTGTTTCATTTGTAGAAAAACACTTAGAAAATCAATATGAATATATAAAACCTTTAATGGCATCTGAAGATTTCGCTTTTTATCAACAAAAAGTACCAGGCATGTTTACCATGCTTGGCACTAAAAACGAGGAGAAGGGATATATTTATCCTCTTCATAGTTGTTATTTTAATTTTGATGAAATTGTCTTACTCAAAGGTGTAGAGTTTTATGTTATGATTTCTAAAGCATTGAATTTAATTAAATAAGTCTTATTCTAGTAACGAAAGTCAATGTCTTGATTTCTTCAATCTTAGATTCAGATATTTCATCATTTGTATCAATTGTGATGATACCGTAATTATCGTTAAAGGCTTGATAAATATGTTCTATGTTCTTAACTTTTAGAATTAAATCATTAATACAATCATCTTTTTGGTGATTGTTTTTTTGACATAAAATCGAAATTCTATGTTTCGCAGTTTTAGGACTTAATTTAATATCAGGATAATTTACGCTATTTTTAATTGATCCGTTTTCTATATAGTTTCTAATTTCAGTAGAAGCCATAACTGCGCAATTTTCTTCAGCCTCTTCACTGGATGCACCTAAATGAGATAAGGCAATGACACCATCCATTTGGGCTGTCTTATTGTTAGGGAAATCTGTAACATAAGCTCTTACTTTACCGTTTTCAATAAAGACTTTTAAATCATCATCATTAACTAATTGATCTCTTGCAAAGTTTAATAATATAACGCCATCTTTTAATTGTTTTAAGACATGTTTATCTATCATGTGTTTTGTATATTCATTTAATGGTAGATTTAGACTTATATAATCTGCTTTTTCGTAGATTTCCTCTTTTGTTTTTACTAATGTAACATTATCGTGGAAATCTAGATTTTTGAATATTTCAAGATCTCTATCTGTACCTAATACTTTCATACCTAGCTTAGCACATGTATTTGCAAGGATTAATCCTATGGCACCTAAGCCAATAATTCCAATGGTCTTATTTAATATTTCAGTTCCAGCAAAATTCTTTTTAGCTTTTTCCATGTTTTTTTGGATTTCTGGGTCTTCTTTGTTAGCATCAATCCAGTTCATACTAGCTTTTAAATTTCTTGCTGCTAAAAACATACCAGCAATTATTAGTTCCTTAACAGCATTTGCATTTGCACCAGGTGTGTTAAATACTACGACACCAGTTTTTGCATACTCTTCTAGAGGAATGTTATTCACACCAGCACCAGCTCTAGCTACAGCCAAGACATTTTCATTTAATTTAATGTCATGCATTTGAGCACTACGAACAAGAATAGCATGAGCCTCATTGATATCATTTGTGAGCTCATAAGTGTCTGGTAAAATCTCTAGACCACTTTTAGAAATATTATTTAAACAATGAATTTTATACATCTAATCACCTACTTTTTATGTTTTTGTTCAAATTGTTCCATAAATTTCCTGGTCTAGCCAGGGTCACCTCCTAAACGTAATAAATTAACCCATGTCTATGCTATTCTTTAATTGTTAACAAATTCCCTTCTTAAATGCGTTAAATACTTTAGGCAGCATACAAATGACATCCAGTG
>CAKMKH010000062.1 GCA_927441705.1 uncultured Acholeplasmataceae bacterium
AGGGAAACGAACATGTCACCTAGCAGCGTATTGCTCAATAACAACTCTCCCACAGTCAGAATTGTTCCGGGGTACGTCCCCACACAATTCCAAAACGGTTTACTAGGACCATGCTAGTGACAATTCGGTGAGAATGCGCTCTGGCAGGCCGTATTCGCGAAAAAACCCTATGCGAGCCATATTGAGAGTTACCTGGCCGACAGTAGCGGAATCATCAATCAATTCATCAAAAATATCATCGGCAGTAATAATACCTATGATATGGTGATAATGATCTAGTACTGGAATAGCGTTTCTATCATAATCTTGAACCATATTAATAGCTTTTTCTATAGAGTCATCTTCTATAACAAAATAATCTTCTTCCTCAATCAAATTCTTAAGTAACTGACTTGATCTAGCAATGATTAAGTCTTTTATATCAATTAGTCCAATAAGCTCATTTAAATCATTAACAACAAAAATAGTATCGATATAATCGTTATCTTTTGAAGTTGTTGTTATTTTATTCGTTGCTTCTTTTATGCTCATATCTACGTGAATAGTAATAAAATCCGTTGTCATAATAGAAGCTGCATGATCTTCTTCATATGTTAATAAAAGCTCTATTGTTTTAGCTTTTACTTTAGTTAGATACTTTAAATATTCTTTTTGCTTATCTTCATCTAGTCCTTCAATGAATTCTTTTAAATCATCACTTTCAAGATTCTTAATTAACTGTTTTTGTTTGTTTATGGATAAATAGTTTAAAACATCGACTTGATCTTCATGTGCGAGTTCAACAAACATATCTGACAGTTTATTTTCTTTGATAAGTTCTATCATTCTCTTTTTTTCAATGTCTTCTAAATTAGGATATAAAACAGCTAAGTCATAACCATGTATAGCTTCAAACATCTTATCCAATAAAGCATCACTATGCTTAAAATTAATTCTTTTTGACATCTTACGCACCTCCTAATAGAAGTGTTGCAAGACCAAAATATAGTGATATAGCAGAAATATCAATAATAGTTGTAATAAAAGGCCCACTAGCAACCGCAGGATCGACTTTAATGAGTTTTAATGTGATTGGGACTATAACTGCAATAATTGGTGCAACTAGAACAGTAAGCCATAATGATAGTCCTACAACGAACGCTATGGTCAAAGGTATATCTGTTAATGAATCATTAATCGATGTAAAAATAAATGTTACACAAAAAGCTATGATCCCGATAACTAATCCGTTGATCATACCTGTTACGATCTCTCTTATTGAATTTTTTGCGATGCCTTGTTCATTCTTTGCTAACATTTTTAAAGTAACAGCTAATGTCTGTGTTGCAACATTACCTGCTGAACCTGATATAAGTGGCTGAAAGATAATTAAAACAGCTACTGCAGCTAATATTTCTTCAAACATTGAAGTAACCAATGAGATAGGTATTGAGATTGCTAACAGCATTAAAAGCCATGGTATTCTATGCATTGCAGTTTTAAAAACATTTTTATCCTTAGTCTCTGGAAGTGCTGCTAATTTTTCAAAGTCTTCTTGAGCTTCTTCTTCGTAAATATCTAATGCGTCATCTAAAGTAACTATACCAAGTAATCGTTGATATTCATCTAAAACTGGCATTTCATAAATTGCGTAGTTTCTTATCTTGCTAATTGTTTCGATAATTGGATCAATATCATAAACATAAGGGTGTTCCTCAATTAATTCATTTATTGTTGTAGGGACTTTTGCTTTCAAAAGTCTCTTCAAGGTAACTATACCTAAAAATTTATCAGCTTCATCAACAACAAATAATGTTGATATCGTTTCAACATCAGGTGCTTCTTTAATAACAATTTTAGTTGCTTGTTTAACATCTAAATCAGCTTTTAATTTAATAACTAAATTTGTCATTGCTGATCCAGTTTCATCATCATCATATTGAATGAGTGATAAAACTTCATTTTGATTATCTAAAACTGAAATTAATGCTTCTTGATCTTCTTTATCCATTTCTTGGATAATATCAACAGCATCATCAGGCTCCATATTTTCAATTAAGTCTTTTTGTTTAACCAAGTCGAATTCTTGTAATATAGATGCTCCCATTTCCGGTTCTAGATAAGAAACGATTTCAGCTAACATATCATTATTAACAATTGTATAAAGTTTCTCTTTTTCATCGTATGATAATTCTAAAAAAGACTGGGCTAAGTCATATCCATGAATTTCTTCTAGTTCAACAAGTATTTGTTTTTTATCTTTTTGTAATATATCTTTCAACATATAACTGCCCCTTTCTACAAACATTAAATAACATCACCAAATAGCATCTTTGCTGTTTTAAGTGATAATGTTATATGTCCACTATGATGTCTTATTTTTATAATACCATTAAAAATATCTTTCTCTATGATTTCAATTTCATCATTAAGTTTGATATTTTCTTGATTCAAATAAATGAGTAATGCCTTAAAATCTAATACTCTAGTTATTTTGAATTTTTGACCTACTTCACATTGAAATAAACTAAAAATCGCAGATTTTTTTATATTACCTTTTTCATCTGGTATTGGATTGCCATGTTGACAATAATTTGGTTTACCAATGTACTCATACAAACTATTAATTACTTCTTTACTTGTTGCATGTTCTAGTCTTTCAGCATCTTCATGGACTTTTTCCCAAGAAAACCCCAATTTGTCAGTCAAAAAAACTTCCCAAATACGATGCGCACGAATCATTCTAATAGCTTCTTTTTTACCCTTACTAGTTAATGATATACCTTTATATGGTATGAAATTGACAAGTTTTTTTTGATTTAATTTTTTGATCATTTCGTTTACTGATTGATCTGAATATCCAAAATATTCAGAAATCTCATTTGATTTAACTAAATCTATTTCATTTTGTATGGTTAATTCATATATAGCTTTTATATAATCTTCTTCAGCTCTATTTAACACTTAAACATACCTTCTTTCTTAGCCTAAGGCAACGTCTAGCATCATCATAATGATGAAACCGACCATAACTCCAAAGGTTGCATAATGTGCACCTTTTGGCGTAACTTTCTGTTGAGCCTCCGGAATCAATTCCTCAACAACAACATAAATCATCGCTCCAGCTGCAAAAGCTAATGCATAAGGTAGAACTCTACTTACGCTAATAACAAGTACTGCACCTAAGACACCAGCTACGGGTTCAACTATACCAGAAAGTTGTCCTAAGAAGAATGATTTATTTCTTGTTAGGCCTTCTTGTCTAAGCGGAATAGATACCGCTGCGCCTTCAGGAAAGTTTTGAATACCAATACCTATAGCAAGTCCAATTGCAGAAAGTGTCGCTGCTAAAGGATCGCCTGTTGTATATTGAATTGCACCAAATGCAACACCAACTGCTAAACCTTCAGGAATATTATGAAGAGTAATGGAAAATACCAGCAATATATTTCTTTTTAATTTAGTTGGAATCCCTTCTTTATCATGATTCATCCCAAAATGCATATGAGGCACTGTTTTATCGGCAATATATAGAAATACACCACCTAATCCAAAGCCAATAGCAACAACAAGCCATGCGATTGCACCTTGTTCATTTGCCATATCAATTGCTGGTGCTAATAAAGACCAAAAACTTGCAGCAATCATAACTCCTGATGCAAAACCTAACATTAAATTAAATACATTTCTATTAATTGTCTTAAAAAAGTAAACTAATGCAGCACCTGCTGCCGTTAGCCCCCATGTAAACAGTGTTCCAATTAAAGCTTGAACAACTGGATTTAAACTCATAAACCAATCTAGCATATTAATCACCCATTCTTTTATATTTTATTAAGGTATGCCTTAATTCTATAAACAGTATAGCATATGAATAACTTATTATCAATATAAAATAGAACAAAAGTGAATTTCATTCACGTTAGAGACAAAATATTTTGTCTCTTTTCTTTTTTGGTTTATACTGTACTTATGAAACCATTTTATGAATCTAGTGATTATACAAACTTTTCTAAGATACTACTTTCAAAACATGGC
>CAKMKH010000063.1 GCA_927441705.1 uncultured Acholeplasmataceae bacterium
ATCAACATCCAGAGTTAACACCTAATGAAAGAAAAGAAGCATGGAGAAAACTAGAACAAAAGTATATGCCATTTAAAGATTATGGTGATGATGCTTTTCTAGATAAAGGGACTTTTTGGTTTAGACAAGGGCATATATTTGGAGCACCATTTTATTACATAGATTATACTCTTGCACAAGTTTGTGCATTTCAATACTGGATTATGAGTCAAGAAGATCGTAAAAAAGCTCTTGAAAGTTATTTAAAATTATGTAAATTAGGCGGTTCAAAGAGTTTTGTAGAATTAATAGAATCTGCTAAACTTAAAAATCCATTTATAAAAGGTACAGTTAAAGAAATTGTGAAACCAATTCGTGCATATCTTGATCAAGTTGACGACACAAAATTATAAAATATGAAATATAAAATATTACAGCTTATTGTTGTAACTGCAATGATGATTTGTCTGTTTATGCCAATGTTCGATATTGATGGTGTAGAAGTCACTGGATTTAGTGGAATGTTTTCTAGAGATATATTATTATTTGGAAATATTATTATCATTTTTATCGTTTTATTGACTACAATTCATTTTGTATATGCAATTGCTAATTTATTCATGAGAAATGAAAATCAAAATTATCAAAACATCATGAACGGTATTGTCAGCCTTAATTCTGTTTTTGGCTTATTATTAGTTACATTTACAGGACTTATCCTCGGATGGCTTGCGATAGTGTTCATTGCACTCATGATTATTTCATCACTGATTAGATATAAATTTCTAACTTAAAATTTGAAGCTTATACATGATTGTATAAGCTTTTTATTGTAAAAAATAGTATTTATAATATGTTATAATATTAATGATACGGAGGGATAAATATGGCAAATAAAGTATGTGTAATCGGGGCTGGAGCTAGTGGGTTGTTAGCTGCTATTTCTGCAAAAAATCATGGAGCAGATGTCTATATACTAGAAAGAAATCAAAAAATAGGCAAGAAAATTCTAGCTACTGGTAACGGTAGATGCAATTATACAAATGTAGATGCAACTGAATACAATTATAATCACCCTCGTTTCGTTAAAAATATTTTCGAACAATTTGGACCAGATAAAACTCTTCAGTTTTTTGAATCATTAGGCATTGTTCCTAAGATTGAAGAAGAGGGTAAAACTTATCCTTTATCTGAACAATCTTCAAGCATTGTTGATGTATTAGGGTTTGAAATTGAAAAGTTATCCATAAAAGTATTATTTGAACAATTAGTAAATGATATTGAGAAAAATAAAAATGGATATATCATAAGAACTCAAAGTCAAACATTTTATGCAGATAAAGTTATTATTGCTACTGGAGGTATGGCACTTCCTAAAAGTGGTAGTGATGGAATTGGATATAAATTAGCAAAGAGAGTAGGACATAAAATAACAAATGTATTTCCAGCACTTGTTAAATTGGAACTTGATTATCCGTATTTGAAACAAATGGATGGTGTAAAAATAAAAGTTCAAGCAGAACTAATCTATCTTGATGAAGTGATTCATAGTGAGTATGGTGATGTCTTATTTACAAAATATGGTATATCAGGACCAACCATATTGCAAATATCCAGAAAAGCTAATGAGTTATTACAAAATAAACAGCAAGCATATATTAGAGTGAAATTGATAGAGCACTTAGACTATAAAGATTTACTGCAAAGATTTAAAATGCTTCAAGATAAATCCATTGAAATGGCCTTAATAGGTCTTATTCCTAAAAAATTAATTCACCCTATTTTAAAAGAAAGTGGAATGAAATATTTCAATGAAACAGTTAAAAATATCTCAGGCAAACAGATAAATATCATTATTAATTTACTTTTCGATTGGAGATTCCTCATCATTGGAAGCAAAGGATTTGATGATGCTCAAGTTACAGCTGGTGGAGTTGATATTGAAGATATTGATTCTATGACACTTGAATCTAAGATTAGTAAAGGAATCTATTTTACAGGAGAAGTACTAGATATTGATGCACTATGTGGAGGTTATAACCTTCAGTGGGCATGGTCAAGTGGATATATAGCTGGAAAATATGCAGGAAACTAAATAAAAAATCGTTTTCATCATTGATAGATGAAGACGATTTTTATTTTATATGATCTAAGTATTTTTTAATATGATCTGTAACCATCATGCCATCATAGACAGCTTTTGCAATTTGTAACTTGCCACCTATTACATCACCGATAGCAAACAAGCCCTCAACGTTGGTTTGATAATATTCATCAACAACCAAGCTATTTTTTTCAACAATGACTCCTAACTTTGCTGCAAAATCGATTGAGCTTGGAGCTCCAATTGCTACAAAAGCACCCTGTATATCGTATACTTTTTGATCTTCTGTTTCTATGGATGATAGCTTATTATCGCCAATAAACTTAACAATCTTTGAATGTACAACTGGAAAATCTACATTTTCTAAAAGCTCTTCACCATGAGTAAATACTGTTATATCTTGGTTGATTTGGCTTAGAAATTCTAATTCATGTGCCATATAAGGACCGCAACCAATGATTGCGATTTTTTTCTTTCTGAAAAAGTAACCGTCGCAAGTAGCGCACATGCTAATACCTTTACCTTTAAACTTATTAAAGCCAGGAATAGACATGGTCATTCGTTTTTTTCCTGTAGCCAAAATAATAGTTTTAGCGTTAAAAGTATAATTGAATGTTTTTACTGTAAATATTTGATCTTTTTGAACAAGAGAAATGACTGAATCTTGGATAATCTCTATATCAAGCCTTTTTGCTTGATTGATACCTTCTTTAATTAAATCCTCACCTAGGATAGGGGTCCCAAAACCATAATAGTTTTCTATTTTTTCAGGATAATCATTCAAAGCTCCAAAATCTTTACCAATAACAATAGGTTCTAGTCCAGCTCTTTTTAAATATAAAGCTGCTGAAATTCCTGCAGGACCAATACCTATAATAACCACATCGTTCATAGATTTAAAAGTCTTAATAAGGCTTGTTTGGACTGTACACCTAAAGCTTGTTGCTTTATTTCTCCATTGACAAAGACTGCAATAGTAGGAATACTCATAATTTCATATTCATCTGCAATTTGATATTCCTCATCAACTTCTAGTTTACAAATCTTTGCTTTTCCGTGGACTTCTTTACTTAATTCTTCTAAAATTGGTGCAACTCTTAAGCAAGGACTACACCACTTTGCCCAAAAGTCTACAAGCACAGGAACATCGCTTTCTAGGACTTCTTTTTTAAATTCATTAGTTTTTAAATGTTTGACCATGTTTTTCACCTCATTGTATTCTCATAACCATTATAAAGAAAAAATTGTAAAAACAAAAGTTTTTTACATTACAAAGTATATAAAAATCAAAAAATGATAAAATAACATGAATATAATGCATCTTAAAAAAGTGAATCATATCACTGCTTTATCTTTATAAAGTCTGCTTTGCATGGTATAATATTATAGAATGAAATGTAGGTGAAGAGATGATCAAAGTCAAGAATGTAAGTTTTTCATATAACGGTCATGATGAAGCCCTTAAAGATGTTACTTTTGACATAAAAGAAGGCGCATGGATATCAATTTTAGGACATAATGGTTCGGGTAAATCAACATTGTCTAAACTATTAGTTGGATTATTAACACCATCTAAAGGTACAATCAAAATTGATGATATGTTACTGAATGATGAAAACTTATTAGATATAAGAAAAAAAATAGGGATTGTTTTTCAAAATCCTGATAATCAGTTTGTTGGTGTCACTGTAAAACATGACATAGCTTTTGGTCTAGAAAATCAGAGAGTACCTCATGACAAAATGGTAGAAAAAATAAACTATTATGCTAATCTTGTTGGAATGCAAGATTTTTTAAGCAAAGAGCCACATCAGTTATCTGGTGGCCAAAAACAAAGAGTCGCAATTGCTGGAGCTCTTGCGATGGAACAAGATATTTTAATACTTGATGAAGCAACTTCGATGCTAGATCCAGAAGGAACCCACGATATTGTAAATTTGATTAGAAAGTTAAATAAAGAGTATAACAAAACAATAATTACCATTACTCATGATTTATCATTTGCGACACAAAGCGATGAACTTATTATACTTAGAAATGGTGAAATGATATTAAAAGGAACACCGAAAGAAGTTTTTCAGCAAGAAGAAATCCTTAAATCATCACATTTAGAATTACCATTTGAATTAGGTATTTACAATGAAGTATTAAAGGATGAAAAGATTAGTAAGAGGGTTGTGGAAGCATTATGGGCATTCAATTCAAAGATGTAGGTTATCAATATAAAGGTATAAAAGTGAACTATGATGCACTGAGTGGCATCAATTTGAATATAGCTGAATCAGATGAGTTTATCGCAATTATCGGTCATACAGGAAGTGGGAAATCAACACTTGTTCAGCATATGAATGCACTATTATTACCTACACAAGGACAAGTCAACGTTTTAGGACAAATACTTCCTCCGCATAAAAAAGAAAAGATCAATCACTTGAGACAAAAAGTTGGTCTTGTTTTTCAATTCCCAGAATATCAATTATTTGAAGAAACAATTATTAAAGATATCATGTTTGGTCCTAAGAATTTTAAGTCAACTGATGCAGAAGCATTAGAAAAAGCAAAAAAAGCAGCTACAATCGTTGGAATTTCTCCAGAATTATATGAGCAATCTCCTTTTAGAATTAGTGGTGGTCAGATGAGAAGAGTTGCAGTAGCAGGTATTTTAGCTATGGAACCGAAAATTTTAGTGCTAGACGAGCCTACTAGAGGTCTTGACCCAAAGGGAAGAAAAGATTTAATGAAAATTTTCAAAGATTTACACGAAATTGAACACAAATCAATAGTTCTGATATCTCATGATATGGATATTGTTTCTGAATATGCTAAGCGAGTTATTGTTATGGATGAAGGGCACATTATTTTTGATGGTAAAAAAGAAGATTTATTTGAACATCCTGATTTTGAATCATTTCATTTAGAACTACCAACATCTTTAAAGATTTTAAAACATTTAGAAAAAGAGATTGGATTGCCATATCAACCAAAATATGATTTTCCTAGCCTACTGTCATACTTGAAGGAGGCTAATCATGAATAACGTTACCATTGGTCAATATATAGCTGGTGATTCTTGGCTACACAAATTGGATCCTAGAATAAAATTATTTAGTCTAGTCATTTTATTAGTAGCTACATTTTTGATTCCTGTATCACCAAACATGACACCGCTGATTTCTATGCTTGCAATTTTGGTTTTAGTGATTGGCCTAACCATATCTTCACAAGTTCCACTAAGAAAAGTGTTAAATGGTTTGAAACCAATAGTCTTTTTATTAACATTTACTTTTGTTATTCAACTGTTTTATGTAAAAACAGGAGAAATGGTAGCTGGTCCATTTGAGATGTATATCTCTGTTTCAAGTATTGCTGCTATAATTTTATTTCTTGTATTTTACAATATGACAAAAAAATATATTAAATTTAGAATCTTATATTTCTTTCTTGCAGTGTTTATAATCTTCTTGTTACAATATGTCTTACCTTATATAGAGTTGACTACATATACAATCGAGATATACGATCAAGGTTTATTAAGAGCAGGGTTTATCTTCTTGCGAATTACTAATGTTATTATTTTAACTTCTTTATTAACTTTTACAACAATGACTACAGATTTAAATTATGGTATTGAAGCACTTCTTAAGCCATTAAAATTGGTAAAAGTTCCAGTTGACATGATTGCAATGATGCTATCTTTGACATTAAGATATATTCCAACACTTCTTATAGAAACCGAAAAAATTATGAAAGCTCAAGCTTCTCGTGGAGTAGATTTCAAAGAAAGTACTTTTAAAGAAAAAATCAGTCAAATCATTTCATTACTTATTCCTGTGTTTGTCATATCATTTAAGAGATCAGAAGATTTAGGAAATGCTATGGAAGTAAGAGGATATGTAATTGGAGCTAAAAGAACAAGAATAGACGAATATATCATTTCACTAAAAGATGTTTTAACTATTATTATGTCAATAGTCATCTTAGCAGCTATCATTTATATGAGAGTAATCTAGTATGCGCTATTTTGCAACTGTAAGTTATGATGGGACCAAATATCATGGTTTTCAAAGCCAAAATAATGCAACTGGCATTCAAGAAGTTATTGAAAAATCATTTAGATTAATGACACAAACTGTTATTAAAATACACAGCGCTGGAAGAACAGATAAAGGTGTTCATGCGATTGGGCAAACATTTCACTTTGATAGCGATTTAAATCTAGATTTAGATAGTTGGTTAAGAGTAAATGATCGTTTACCTCTTGATATCAGAATAAAATCTATAAAGATAGTATCTGATGAATTTCACGCAAGACATAACGCTAAATCAAAAAAGTATCGTTATATTATTGCGAAAAACCCCAGTTCAGTATTTGATGCCAATTATGAAGTCTATATAAGAAATTTGGATATAACCCCAATCAAAGAAGCTATACCTTATTTTATTGGTACACATAATTTTAGAGGATTTTGTCAACTTGTAAAAGGGAAACCCACAATAAAAACTATTCACAAAATCGATCTAAAAGAAACTAAAAATCATTATATATTTACATTTCATGGTAATAGTTTCTTAAAATATATGGTTAGGTCAATGATGGGAACACTCATTCAAATAGGACTTCATCGGAAAAAACCAGAAATTATTAAAGAAATCTTAGATACACAAGATCGACAATTAGCAGGAAAAACTGCTGAAGCAAGAGGACTATATTTATTAAAAATATATTATTAAGCAAAGGGGAAAAATCATGTTCATCACATTTGAAGGTGGAGAAGGTACCGGTAAAACTACATTAATTGAAAATATCTATAATCATTTAAGTAAAACACACGAAGTCATTAGAACTAGAGAACCAGGCGGTTCGATGATTGCAGAAGCTATTAGAGATATCATATTGAATCCGAAATACGAAGGTGTCACACCATATACAGAGGCATTATTGCTTGCTGCTGCTAGAGCACAACATTTAGATGAGATTATTATTCCTAATCTGAAAAAAAATAAAATTGTATTATGCGATCGCTATATAGATAGCTCTCTAGCCTATCAAGGATATGCAAGAGAATTAGGATTTGATTTTGTTTTGAGTATTAACAAATATGCAACTATGCATCTTCCTGATTTAACTTTCTATATTGATTTAGATCCGAAAATCGGTATGAAACGTATAGAAGGTAGAGAAAAATATGATCGTTTAGATCAAGAATCAAGAGCTTTTCATGATAAAGTTCGTAAAGGTTATTTAGAAATCACAAAAGAATATTCTAACCGAATAGTTTTAATCGACGGGAATAAAACCATCGAAGAAATCACACAAAACATATTATCAAAAATAAGGGAAACCATATGAAGAAAGCCCTACACTTTTTTGAGCAAGCCATTAAAAAGAATCGATTATCGCATTTATACTTAATAAGTGGACCTAAAGGCAGCGGTAAATCACAACTTGCCGATGAAGTAAGTTATTTAATTTTAAATCAAAATAAACCTGAAAATAAACATTTAAAGATGCAAATTAACAAGCGCATTGCCTCAAATGTTATGGTTATTGAACCTGATGGATTAACGCTTAAAAAAGAACAAATTATTCAACTACAAACTGAATTTTCCAAAACAGCTTTAGTTAAAGGCCCCAGAGTTTATATTTTAAACCATGTTGAAAAAATGAATCAAAGCGCTGCTAATTCATTGCTAAAGTTTATGGAAGAACCAGCAAGTTCGGGTGTTTACGGGTTTCTATTAACAGATAACATTGAAGATGTTATCCAAACAATCATTTCTAGAAGTCAAGTTATCCATTTAAAGGAAGTTAATGAATTTGTTTTACAAGAATCATTAGTTGAACAAGGTATTAACGAAAATGTAGCAACTCTTGCTCCATATTTAACAAAAGATATAGATCAAGCTATTATTTTAAGTGAAGATCCAAATTTCATTGCTATGATTGAATTTATAGAAAACATTGCTAAAAATTGGGGAAATCGTAATATATCATATCCTATATTTATGCATAAACATGGTGGTGTTATTCTACAAGATAGAGAAGTTTTTAAAAACTTTTTAGAGCTATTATTGCTTTATTATGTTGATTTAATTCATTATCGTGCAAATCAACCTATTACTTATCGATATTTAAAAGAATATATTCAAGTTCAAAGCGATCAGATGAAAGTGAATCAAATCCACGAACTTATTGAATCAATTCAAGATATTATAAAGAAACAGACATATTATATCAATATTGAGTTAGCTCTAGATGAGCTAAGTTATATATTAGAAAAGAAGAGGTGACCTCATGAATGTTGCTTTAGTACAATTTAAAGAAGCAGGGAAAAAGTACTATTTTTCGTATGATCAGCTTAATATAGATCAAAACCAACTAGTTGTTGTTGAAACGACTAGAGGTATTGAAATAGGAAAAGTTTACATGTTGAAAGAAATTGAACAATCAGAATTAACAAGTGAGTTAAAACCAATTATTAGAATCGCTGAAGAAGCAGATATTAAAGAAGATGATTACAATCAAACTCTAGAACATAATGTCGTTGAAACGACTAAAAAATTAGCAATAAAAAACGAACTAGAAATCAAAGTCTTGGGAGCGGAATACACGCTTGACCGTAAGAGATTATTAATATATTTTGAATCAGAAAGTAGAGTAGATTTCAGGGGTTTGGTAAAAGATTTAAGCGAAGTATATCATACAAGAATTGAACTTAGACAAATAGGCCCAAGAGATGCAGCTAAAATGATTGGTGGTATTGGCCCATGTGGACTCATTTTATGTTGTACCACGTTTATTGGAGAATTTGATACTGTTTCCATAAAAATGGCAAAAAACCAAAATTTAGCTTTAAATCCTCAAAAGATATCTGGTGTTTGTGGAAAACTTTTATGCTGCATAAAATATGAAGATGATACATACACAGAATTAAAGGATAAATTGCCTGATTATCATGATATCGTAGAAACAGAAAAAGGACAAGCATTAGTCATTGATGTTAATATCTTAGGACAAAAAATTAAAGTTAAGCATAGAGAAGAAGATTTAATAGAATGGCTGACACTTGATCAATTTAAAAGGATTAAATCTTGAAAAGAAAATTAATTAATTCAAATTTATGGATTAGTCAAGAAAAAGGACATGCATTTAATTTGGATACAGTTTTATTACAACACTTTGTGAAATTACCATATAGAATTAAACATGTTCTAGATATCGGTACAGGTAACGGAGCGATTGCTCTATATTTGAGTGAAAAAACGAAAGCTAAAATAACAGCACTAGAAATTCAAGAAAACAGATATAAACAAGCACTAGAAAATGTTCGACTTAATCAATTAGAAAACCAAATTGAAGTGATGCATGTAGACTATTTAGATACAAACTTTCAAAATATAGATGTTATTGTTTGTAATCCGCCATTTTTCAAAGTTGATAAAAATTCAAATATTAATGAAGATGATTCAATAGCTTTAGCTAGACATGAAATAACACTATCATTAGCAGATTTAATAGAAAAAGTTGACAAACAATTAAAATATGGTGGTAAATTCTTTATGATTCATCGACCTGATCGCTTGTTTGAAATTCTTAAAGTATTAAGCCAAAGTGACTGCGTTATTAAAAGGATGCAATTTGTTCATCCATATATAGATAAAAAACCAAATCATGTATTATTTGAATGTGTTAAAAAAGGTGGTTTAGAAACTATCATAGAGCCACCGATTATTATATATAAAGAAAAGTATCAGTTTACTGATCAAGCAAAAAAAATATTTGGAGGTGACATTTATGTTACTTAGTTTATTAAACAGAAAAGAAAAACTTAAATTTTTAGATCTAGTTATGCATATGGTTGCTGTTGACGGAGAACCTACTGAGATTGAACAAAGATTACTAAATATCATGCTTGCTGAAGTTGGGGATGGCATTGTTAAAGAGTACACATTTACACTAAGTAAAAATCTAGAAGATACAATTGAATACTTTAGACAGACAAGTCCAACTGTGAAAAACATAATATATTTAAACTTGCTAAAGGTAACCATGATAGAAGATTTTTATAACACAACAGAGCATTTCTTTTTAGAAGAAATCAAGGATCATTTAGGAATCACTGATTTTAAAAAGAAACAACTAATGCGATTAGTTTATACCGAAAGAGATTTAAGAGAACGCGCGAAAAGAGTTGTTTCAAGTTGATCCAGCATAGTTTTCAAAATAATAAACCTACTCTATATATAGTATCAACACCAATTGGTAATTTAAAGGATATGACACATAGAGCTGTTGAAATATTAAAAGAAGTTGATTATATTCTTTGTGAGGATACAAGAACATCTAAAACCTTATTAAATTATCATCAAATTGATAGACCTTTGATAAGTTTTCATGATTTTAATAAAGAAGAAAAATTAGAGGATATGATTAATTTGCTTAAAAATAATCATATGCTAGCTCTAATCTCAGATGCAGGAACACCAGGGATTAACGATCCTGGATATGAACTTATCAAAGAAGTTATCAAGCAGGGTTTTCATGTTGTTGCTATTCCCGGAGCAAGTGCAATACTAGCTGCATTAGTTTCTTCAGGACTCATGATTCAACCGTTTACCTTTTTAGGGTTTTTGCCGAAAAAGCAAAATGATAAAAAAGCACTTTTAGAAACATATGTTCAAAGAAAAGAAACACTTGTCATATATGAATCACCCTTAAGAGTAAAAAAGACTCTTGAAATACTATATCAAATTTTAGGTAATAGAAAGCTTGTTTTAGCAAGAGAACTCACTAAATTATTTGAAACTATTACGAGAACTGATTTAGAACAATCGCATAACCTAGACATAGATACCAGAGGCGAGTATGTAATTTTAGTTGAAGGTGATCATGAACCCATCATTTATGATTTGTCATTAGAAGAACACGTAAAACAAATTATTAATGAAGGTCAAGATGAAAAAACAGCAATGAAGACTGTCGCAAAATTAAGAGGAATCACAAAAAGTGAAGTTTATAAAGCATTTAAGATAAAAGCATAATTAACTTGCATTTTTTAAGTTTTATAATATAATATACATGATAGGCAATGAGAAAAAGAGTAGTGTCATTTAAAGGTATAGAGAATTCGTGGTTGGTGCAAACGAATCCAAAATGATATGAACATGGTTTTCGAGCCTTTTGGTCGATATGTAGGCTAAAACGTATCTCTGCGTTAAAGAGTAAGAGTGCTAGGGCAACCTAGAACTAAGGTGGTACCGCGATGATTCGTCCTTAGATTTTTTTAAGGACGATTTTTATATTTTTAGGAGGAAAGAAAATGAAAGAAAAATATTATATTACAACAGCAATTGCATATAGCTCTGCAGTGCCACATGTCGGCAACGTATATGAAGCTATTTTGGCTGATTCAATTGCTAGATTTAAACGTTTATCAGGCTATGATGTATTTTTTCAAACAGGTACTGATGAACATGGACAAAAAATTGAATCGAAAGCTAAAGATAATGAGTTGACTCCAAAGGCTTATGTTGATGTAATTTCTTCAGAGATTAAACGTATTTATGATAAAGTCAATATCAGTTATGATAAATTCATTCGTACAACAGATGATGATCATGTTGCTTCGGTTCAGGCCATATTTAAAAAATTATTTGATCAAGGCGATATTTATCTAGGAAAATACGAAGGATGGTATTCAGTTAGTGATGAATCTTTCATTCTAGAAAAAGATATCGTTGATGGGAAAGCACCAAGTGGAGATATTCCGATTTGGACTTCAGAGGATGCTTATTTTTTGAAGATGTCTAAATATCAAGATCGTTTGGTAAAACATATTGAAGATCATCCTGAGTTCATTGAACCAGAGTCAAGAAGAAATGAAATGATTCAAAACTTTTTAAAAGAACCATTACCTGACTTATCAGTATCTAGAACTTCGTTTAAATGGGGCATTCCAGTCGAATTTAATGAAGGTCATGTTGTTTATGTTTGGATTGATGCATTATCTAATTATATTACAGGATTAGGTTATCATCCAGATCAACAGCCAACAGAACTATTTAAGAAATACTGGCCAGCTGATGTTCACTTAATTGGTAAAGATATTTTAAGATTTCACACAATTTATTGGCCAATCATTTTAATGGCTATAGGTGTTGAGTTGCCAAAGCAAGTTTTTGGTCATCCATGGGTATTAGTAAACAAAAATAAGATGAGCAAGTCAACAGGAAATGTTATGTATACTGATGATCTTGTTAAATATTTTGGTGTAGATACACTTAGATATTACGTTTTGCATGAAATACCATACGCACAAGATGGTAATATTACGCATGAACTTTTAATTGAACGAAACAATACTGATTTAGCAAATACAATCGGAAATTTGGTCAATAGAACGATTGGTATGGTACATAAATATCGTGAAGGTGTTGTTAAAAAAGTTATTTTAGAAGAACCTTTTGAACTGAGTCTACAAGATAAAGCGCTTCAAGTTTTACCAGAAATGACAAAATTTATGGAAGAATTAAGAGTTAGTGATGCACTAGAAGAAATAGTAAAACTCGCTAGATTCGCTAATAAATATATTGATGTATCAGAACCATGGGTTTTAAATAAGGATTCTGAAAAACAAGAGATATTAGATCATGTCTTATATCATTTATTAGAAACAGTTCGTTATGTAGGTATTTTGTTACAACCATTCATGCCAGGAACTGCTGAGAAAATATTAGAACAAATTGGCTGCAAAGATAGAAGTTTTGAATCATTAAACACTTTTGGTCAATATGAAGCACAAACATTAGAAAAACCTTATGTACTTTTTGAACGTTATGACATCAATAAAAAAATAGAAGAAATTCTAAAAGAAGAATCATGAACAAGTTGATTGCTTGGATCAGAAGTGAATCCTTTAAAAATAAAATTTATCCAGAAATCAAAAGAATCATGTTTGTTATTATATTTACTTTTATATATGGTATTGGAGTTTCATGGTTTTTAGAAGCTTCAGTAGTGCCACTATATACTGGTGGAATTCCTGGTGTCGCACAGTTAGTCCGAGATGCATTTTACGTGTTTTTAAATATTGATGTAGGCGGGCACTTCTTAGGTCTATTCATCATAATTGCTAATATACCAATCCTTATTTTAGGATGGTTCGGAGTTTCACATCGATTTACGATTTATAGTATCATTTCAATTTTAATTCAAGCATTTATTTTATCATGGATGCCAGTTATTGATATGGGACTCGATACAGTAGAGCATGCGTTCACATCAGCTGTTTTAGGTGGACTCTTAATTGGTATTGGAGCAGGTGGTGCTTTGAGATATGGCACATCAACTGGTGGCTTAGATATTGTTGCACAGTATTTAGCATTTAGAAAAGGTCAATCTGTGGGATTTTTCTCAATGGCAATGAATTTAGCAATAGCAATACTAGGTGGATTTATTGTTGGTGGGAAAGTTGGACCTGGTGGAGAAGTAATAGCAGGTGGTGTCATTATATCCTATACTGTTATTAGAGTGATTGTTTCAACTATATTAACTGACCGTATGCATACGGCATATCAATTCTTGTCTGTAGATATTATTACTGCATCTCCACAAGTATTGGTTGACGAAATATTACATAAAGTTTATCGAGGTGTGACCTTGATGAAAGTCGAAGGTGCTTATTCCCATCATGAAAAAACTTTAATATATGTGGTTATTTCATCGTATGAACTTCATACATTAACACAATTAGTAAAAAGAACTGATCCTCATGCATTCATGGTCATAAGACCAACAAAACATGTTTTTGGTAATTTTGCTAGAAAAACGATAGCATAAAAGACCTGTATAAGGTCTTTTATCTTTAGATACTTAACAAAACAGCATTTAGTTGGTATAATCAAATTGATATATATACCACATGAAAGGATCATGGAAATGGAAATATTAAAAATTATAAAAAAAGAATATATGAACCTGGCATTAAAAGCACAATCAAAAAATGAAGTTATTGAGGAGTTAGCAAACCTATTAGATCAAGCAGGTGTAGTTGAAGATATAGAAAAACTTATTCACGACATTAAAATACGAGAGTCATTATCGACAACAGGCATTGGATTTAAAATAGCGATACCTCATGCGAAAAGTAAATACATCAAAGAACCAGCTATTGCATTCGGGAAATCAAAACAAGGTATCGACTATGATTCTATGGATGGACTTGATGCGAAACTATTCTTTTTGATTTGTATGCCAGAACAAGGTGGCAATATGCATTTAAAAGCACTAGCAAAACTTTCAAGAAATTTAATTCATGAATCTTTTAGAAATGCTTTAGAAAATGCAACGACAAAAGAAGAAGTATTAGAAGTGTTAAAAGATATTGATAAGGAAGACCAATATGCATAAAATTGTTTGTGTTACAGCTTGTCCTACAGGTATAGCACATACATATATTGCTTCCGAAATGTTAATAAAAACGGGAAAATCCTTAGGATATGAAATGATTGTTGAAACCAATGGTGCTATCGGTGTTGAAAATAAATTAAAAGATATAGATATTAAATCAGCCATCGGAGTTATTATTGCATCAGATATTTCAATTGATAAAAAAAGGTTTACAGGTAAAGCTGTTATTGAATCAACAACAGCTGAAGCGATTAAAGATTCTAAGGCATTAATTAATCAATTACTAGAGCTTTATAAAGGATAATTATTATGAAATCTTTATCTATTTTCTATAAACAGTTTATGAATGGTTTTACATATATCATTCCACTAGCAGTTATTGGTGGAGTGTTTTTAAATCTTTATCAAACATTTGATACGCAGATATTTTTTTATGTTGGTTCCACAGCAGTTTTTCTCGTCTATCCGATTTTATCGGCTTTTATAGCTTATGCAATATCTGATCGCCCAGGTTTTGTTATCGGATTAGTTGGTGGAGCACTAATCACACTAGGTCAAAGCGGTTTTATCGGTGCAATCATTATTGGTTTTTTTGCAGGTTATCTAATAAAATTATTTAAGATTGTTTTTAAAAAATTTCCAATAAGTATAAAAGGGTTACTTCCGATATTTATCTATCCATTACTAGGAATCATAGTCATCAGTTTCTTTTATTTAGGTATGAATATAATCATGACACCTATTAACTTATTTATAATTGACATGTATGATCAATTAAACTTTATATCTTTAATGATGATAGCTATTGTTTTGAGTTCTATGATGGTTTATGACTTAGGTGGACCAATTAATAAGCTTGCTTATGTAATCGGAGTGAGCTCTATTTTAAGTGGCACACCAAATATTTTAATGACAACTGTCATGATTGCAGGCATGATACCACCATTATCCATTGCATTAGCATCAACATTTTTCAAGCATAAATTTACAGAAGAAGAACAAAAACTAGCCAAACTAAATTACTTAATGGGATTATCTTTTATTAGTGAAGGTGCTTTATCATTTATTAAAAAAGATAAAAATATTTTTGTGATATTTATGATTGGTGCTATATCATCTGCATTTCTTACAGTTTATTTTAATGTAACATCGAATATTGCTCATGGTGGCATATTAGCGATATTTTTTATTAGTAATTGGCTATTATTTCTACTCATTGTAATTGGAATAAGTTTATTTACAGCAATTTTACTAGGTATAATTTTACCTAAAATAAAAAAACAAGATTTTGTTTAAATCTCATCTTTACTTATATCAAAACCTTTGTTATAATTAAAAAGTATTCAGTATATCGTATAATCGACCAAATGTGGTGGTCAAGTTTCTACCGTGATGCCGTAAAAATCACGACTACGATATGAAAGCATCTTTTTTTATTGTTTTCATATGTAGAAACCGCATTTAATCTGTGGTTTTTTATTTTTTAATATGCATATTGAATACAAAATAAAAAAAGGAGATAGAACATGGAGAAAATCAAAGCATTCTTCAAGATTGAACAAAGAGGTTCGACAGTAACAAAAGAAATTTTAGCAGGGGTAACGATATTCTTAGCGATGGCTTATATCTTACCAGTAAACAGTTTTATGCTAGCTGCAACGGGTCTTCCAGTTGGAGGTGTGTTCTTTGCAACAGCCGTATCAGCAGCAATCGCAACACTTATTATGGGGATATTTGCTAACTTACCAGTTGCACTTGCTCCAGGTATGGGTTTAAATGCGTTTTTCACTTATACCCTAGTTAACTTTGGATTGGGTTATAGTCCAGAAGCAGCTTTAGCAGCTGTATTGGTTTCTGGTGTTTTATTCTTAATTATTTCATTAACAGGATTAAGAAAAATCATTATTAACGCAATTCCTAAAGGATTAAAACTTTCAGTTGGTGCTGGTATTGGATTTTTCATTGCATTCATTGGATTTAAGAATGCAGGGATTATTGAAGGCGATGGTGCGACATTAGTTGCTTTAGGCAATTTGGCGCATCCAACAGTATTACTTGGATTGTTTGGACTAGTATTAGTAGTTATCTTATACGCACTTAAATTTAGATTTGCATTGATTACAGCTATCGTTTCAACTGCTGTTGTTGGATTGATCTTAAATGCTTTAGGCGTTGACATGATGCCTGCTTACAACTCTGAAGGTATGGGTGGTGTATGGTCAGGTGCAAGCGAAACAGTATTCTTAGCTTTTAGTGGCTTTGAAGAATTATTTTCAAGTTGGAGTGCTCTAGCAGTCATTTTCTCATTATTATTTGTTGATTTCTTTGATACAGCAGGAACACTTATGGCTGTTGGTAATCAAGCGGGTTTAATTAATGATGAAGGCGTTATTGAAGGTGGAGACAATGCTTTAATCGCTGATGCAGTTGGTACAATTGCAGGCGCAATGCTAGGTACTTCAAATGTTACAAGTTATATTGAATCTTCTACAGGTATTGAACAAGGTGGTAGAACTGGGTTAACAAGTGTTACAGTTGCAGTTTTATTTTTACTATCTATATTCTTATACCCATTATTATCTATATTTAATGGTGTTGTTGTAGGATTTAATGGTTTTGGTGATGCGATTGTTTATAGTCCAGTAACTGCAATGGCACTTATTATGGTTGGTACGCTTATGTTTTCACAATTAAAAGATATTGATTGGGAAGATAAAGCAATTGTTATTACAGGATTTTTTACAGTAATCATTATGATTTTATCTTATTCAATTGCAACTGGTATTGCTGTTGGATTTGTATTCTACCCAATTATCATGATTGCTCAAGGTAAAGCTAAAAAAGTTAATCCAGTGATGTATGCATTATCACTTTTATTCGTTTTATATTTCGTTTTAGAATTTGCACTTTAAGAGTGTTCAATTTATATATTAGTTAAAAAATCATTTATATCTTAAAAAGCTGTATAAGTTGAAAGACTTATGCAGCTTTTTTTTGCATATAATTTGAACTTCAATATTATTTCATGATATGTTTATTATGTTCTTACTATTAGGAGGAAATTATGCAACTAAAAAAAGAAATAGGTCTTTTTGGTGGGATTGCAGTTATTGCTGGAATCATGATAGGTTCAGGTATATTTGTTTTTGGTAGTTTAATACTCGTAAGAGTTGGTTATGCATTAGGATTATCACTACTTGTATGGCTTGTTGGTGGTATCATCACATTATTTTCTGGCTTGACATATGCAGAACTCGGTACTATGTTTCCTGAAACAGGTGGTTATTATGTATACTTAAAAAAAGCTTATGGTAAAAAAATGGCTTTTTTAAGTGGGATTATGAATTTTGTTTTAGCTAGCAGTGGATCAATAGCACTTTTAGCTTTAGTTTTCAGTGATATCTTATCCTATGTATTGCCTATATCTGGATATGTTAAATGGGTAGCAGCAGCTGTCATTATATTTTTATCATTAATTAATTATTTGGGTATAAAATTTGGATCAATGGTTCAAAAAATATTTTTAATCGCAAAACTAATCCCTATCATAGGAATTATCTTTATTGGATTATTTTTAGGAACAGAAGAAGTTGTCTTAAGTTTTGTACCTGCTGGTGGAGAACCATTCACAAAAGTGTTTACGATGATTGGTTTTGGTGTAGTTGGTACAATGTGGGCATATGAAGGATGGACAAATCTAAATACAGTATCAGGCGAAATGAAAAATGTTTCTAAAGATCTTCCTAGAGCCATTATCATTGCGATACTAAGCGTAACTATTATCTATGTATTATTTACGTTTTCTATTTATAGATTAATACCTTTAAATGATTTAATTGCATTATCAGAACAAGGACAAGTATTACCTATACCAGCTATGATGAGTATATTTGGAGAAACTGGTATGTATATGGTATTTGTTGCGGTTATGATTTCTGTGTTTGGAGCATTAAATGGAAGTGTTATGGTTTTTCCTAGAGTATATTTTGCGATGTCTTTAGATCAAACATTTTTTAAATCCTTTAAAAAAATAGATCAAAAATACAAAACACCAAGTGTCGCAATTTTCGGATCAATGGGAATGTCTTTAGTACTATTGCTTTTTAATGTCGAACAACTCTTAACATTTGTAGTTTTTACTGGACTAATCTTTAATACACTTATTTTTATATCAATATTTTTATTTAGAAAAAGAAATCCAGATATCAATAGACCATATAAAATATGGGGGTATCCATATGTTCCTATAATAGCGATTATAGGCATGGTTGGTTTATTCATAGCAACCCTTATTGAAGACTTGGTACCATCATTAATTGGATTAGGGGTTTTATTATTAGCTTATTTATTTTATACATTTATAATTGAAAAGAAAATAAAAAAAGGCGAATAAAATCGCCTTTTCTCTTCTCTTATTTATATTTATTTATTTTTGATTGTCTAGAAGTGTTAATACTTGATTTAAGACAATACCAACTATTGCTGCTAGGCTCATACCAGAAATTGAAGTTTGTGCAGTGATTTGAACAAATGCTCCACCTAATCCAATAACTAACATTGTTGAAACTACTATTAAATTCTTCATTTTTGATAAATCTGTTTTATCCTTAATAAGAACTTTAACACCATTTGCTGCTATTAGTCCATATAAAATGATTGTCATCCCACCAATGACTGCCCAAGGGATACTCATAATGAACGCTTGGATATAACCAAAGAATCCTAATAAGACAGCAAATATTGCTGCTAGACCAACTACATATACAGAACCTACTTTAGTTAATGCAATAACACCTGTATTTTCTCCATAAGTTGTATTTGCAGGTCCACCTAAAGATGCAGAAACAAATGTTGCAACTCCATCTCCTAATAAAGTTCTATGAAGTCCTGGATCATCGATGAAATCTTTACCTGTGATTTCACCTAAAACCACATGATCACCAATATGCTCAGCAATAGTGACAAATGCAAGTGGAGCAAACACTAAGACTTGAGTGAAATTAAGTTTGTATGTACCGATAATACTGAAATTAGGTAACTGGAAGAAAGATACATTTGAGAAAGCTGCTGCTAAATCTACTACACCTAAAATGACTGAGAAAATATAACCAACTAATATAGCAACGATAAATGGAACAATTCTTAGAAATCCTCTTGCTCTAATCGATAAGAAAACAACTGTACCAAATGTGATAAAAGCAATTAAAGGAACTTTCCATCCCGCTCCATCAAGACCAATATAC
>CAKMKH010000064.1 GCA_927441705.1 uncultured Acholeplasmataceae bacterium
GTCACCTCATACTTTAGTGAACCTTCAGCGTTAATTGAACCACCTATTAATTCGTCGCCAGGTGATTTATCTACAGGAACTGACTCACCAGTTAACATGGATTCATTGACTGATGACTTTCCCTCGATAACTTTACCATCAATCGGAACTTTTTCTCCAGGTCTGACTAATAAAATCATACCTACTTTAACTTGAGTGACTGATATATCATTAATGTGACCTTCTTGGTCAATGACGTGAGCTTCTTCAGGCATCAGTTTTAAGAGTTCTTCTAAAGCTCTTGATGCACCTAATACAGACTTCATTTCAATCCAGTGACCGAGTAGCATGATTGAGATGAGTGTAGATAACTCCCAGAAAAAGTCTTGACCGGTTTGGAATATGACGGTATATGCACTATAGATATATGAGACGACAATAGCAAGGCCAATGAGAGACATCATAGCTGGTGCTTTTTGCTTCATCTCTTCAAAAGTACCTTTAAAAAATGGTAATCCGCCATATATAAATAACAAAGTGCTGAGTGTCAAAAGAATGTATAAGTCTCCAGAAAATCTTAGATTCAAATCGAAAAATTCCTGAATCATAGGTGAGAGAGTTAAAATTGGAACTAATAATACTAGTGAAATCAAAAACCTTCTTTTAAAATCTTTAACCATCATAGTATGGTGATCGTGATGCCCTTCATGACTTTGATGCTCTGCACCTTTGTAACTATCACCGTGACTATGGTTGTGAATTTCTTCATGATGGTGTATGTGGTCATCATGCGTTTCGTGATTCATGGCTTTTTTATTGTGGTCGATATGCTCATCCTTATCTACTTTGTGATGATGATGATTGTGTTTATGTTTGTCCATAATTTGCCTCCTTTAGGCTAGTTTAAGTGTTGTAAGACATGTATTTGATGTAGTAAAAGTTGAAACTTCGTCAGTTGCAGTTAAATTCCCATATGATACGGTGACTTGAAAACGTTTATTTTCAGGTAACCAAATACCAGCAAATCCATTTGAACTGCTTATAATCGTTCTTTCAATGATGACAGTATTTGTTTGAGAATCAACAATCTTTACCTCAAACGATTTGTTTTTTAACTCTCCTCGACAGGTGACTAAATTATGATTAGCACAAGGATGTGTTTGATTGACATAAGGCGCAAATGAGAGATAAAATTGTCCATTGGGTAGTTCTAGTTCCACTTGCTGTTGAGAATCACCTAGAAGCAATTTGGATCCTGTTATTGCAGCACTAAAATTTGTGGGTTCATTCAAATCATTCTCTAAATAGGCTACTATTTCTTTTACCGTCATACCCTCTAAATCATATTTTGCCAAGAAATCGCTTTGATTTGGTGAATTTGCGGCTACAAAAGCAATAACTCCAATAAATGCTATCAATATAGATAAACCGATTAGTACTTTCTTTTTCATCATAGACCTCATCTTAAGTATTTCACTAAAATTTCAGTGATTTCATCAATTTTTTCTTTGCCCTTTTGTTCGAAAATGGCTTCTGTAACACATGTACTGATGTGATCATTTAAGATTAAAGCATTAGCATTTTGAAGCATAGCAATGACTGATAGTATCTGCTTTGAGATATCTATACAGTATCTTCCTTCCTCATACATTTTGAGTATGCCTTCCATTTGACCTCGTCCAGTTTTTAGTAACTGCTTGATTTTTTCCTCATTCATCTGTTTTGTGTTATGTTGATGCGATTGACTCATAGTTTTCCTCCTTGAACCCCACCACGGGAGGGGTATACAAGTACATTATATCATGGTAATATAAAAATGCAATAATATTTTTACATTCATTTTATATTCATAATTGTTTGGTATTATATAGTCGAGGTGAATAAGATGAATAAAAAACAAGGTATCTTTTTTAGGAATTTTTATTGCATTATTGGTTATAGTTGCTATCGCATTCTGGTATTTTTCACCACAGTGGGCAGACAATAGTGATTATCCATATTATGGTCATATGGTGGGAGGTTGGGGTATGCCATTTGGTGAAAAATACCAGAATGCGATAGCAACTATAACCAATAATCCTATAAAAACCCCTAAAAAGATACCTTGTTTTTTTATTCATCTTACTCACCTCGACTATATAATACCACACAATTATGAATATAAAATGAATGTAAAAATATTATTGCATTTTGACACTATCATGATATAATGTACTTGTATACCCCTCCCGTGGTGGGGTTAAAGGAGGAAACTATGAATCAGTTGCATTTTTAGGCATGTTATCAATGGGGGCTGTAAATGCATATTCACGCGATAATGGTAATGATATTCTTGAGTTAAATTTAAGCCAACATGGCATGATGGGATCAAATTACAGTCTTTATAGTTTTGAAAGAATA
>CAKMKH010000065.1 GCA_927441705.1 uncultured Acholeplasmataceae bacterium
ATAATCAAGAGTTAAGATAGAAAAAACTATCAAAAAATGTTATAATAAAATGAAAAGATAAAAAGCAAGGTGAAACAATATGTTTGCGTATGTAAAAGGCGTAGTAACGCTCATTAGACCAAGTTATATAGTTGTTGATGTTTCTGGTGTTGGATATTTGATTTTAACACCTAATTCGTACTATTATAAACTGAATGATGAAGTAACTGTTTATACTCATCATTACGTTAGAGAAGACATCAATGCGCTTTATGGATTTATCAGTCTAGATAGCAAAGATTTGTTTGTTAGATTAATTGGAGTATCTGGAATTGGACCTAAGAGCGCATTAAGTATTTTAGCAAGTGATCAAATTGATGAAATCATTTTGGCTATTGAAGCTTCTGATGTAAAATATTTAACGAAGTTTCCTGGTATTGGGCCAAAAAGTGCACAACAGATTATTCTTGACCTAAAAGGAAAACTTGTAACTGATGATCAAGAACTCATCCCGTCACAAGAATCAGATGTGTCTCAAGCACTATCAGCACTAGGCTATTCAAAAGTTGAAATTAAGAAAGTTTTAAAGAAGATTAATCTAGATCAAAGTGTCGAACTTATGATTAGAGAAGCTTTAAAACTACTCATGAAATAAACTAATAAAGAAGGTTTTTTATGGATAAAGATCGTATTATCACGGCAATGTCAACTAAAGAGGATGAAGATCAAACGCTTCGCCCAACCACATTATCGCAGTATATTGGGCAAACCGATATTAAAGAAATGCTTGATATTTATATTAAAGCTGCTTTAAAACGTGAAGAAGCTCTAGATCATATGTTGCTTTATGGTCCTCCAGGATTAGGTAAAACAACATTAGCTCAAATTGTAGCACATGAACTTAACGTCAATATAAAAATCACAAGCGGACCAGCCATTGAAAGAAGTGGTGACTTAGCTGCTGTTTTATCATCTTTAGAACCAGGAGATGTTCTATTTATTGATGAAATTCATCGTCTTCCAAGATTTGTTGAAGAAGTTTTATATGCAGCAATGGAAGATTACGTATTAGACATAGTCATTGGTAAAGACCATGAATCAAGAAGTATTAGAATTGATTTACCACCTTTTACGTTAATTGGAGCAACGACTCGCTTTGGTGACTTATCAGCTCCACTTAGAGATCGTTTCGGTGTGGTTTTTAGATTGAATTACTATGATGTTGAAGATCTTGAAAAGATTGTTAGAAGAACATCTGGCGTCTATCAAAATCAAATCGATGAAGATGCAGTTATATCATTAGCAAAAAGATCTAGAGGAACACCTAGAATTGCTAATAGACTTTTTAGAAGAGTTAGAGATTTTGCAGAAATCATTGGTGATGGTATCATCACAAAAGAAATTACTGATCATGCACTTACAAAGTTGGGTATTGATCATAACGGATTAGATCATACTGATTACAGATATTTAAAAGCAATAGTAGATAAATTTGATGGAGGTCCTGTAGGGATTGAAACCATCGCAGCATCCATTTCAGAAGAAATGATTACTGTAGAAGATGTATATGAACCTTATTTACTAATGGAAGGATATATTAAACGAACAGCTCGAGGCAGAATGGCAACTGAAAAAACATATCAAGCCTTAGGCATAAAATACTATAAAGGAATCTTTGATAAATGAACGTAAGCGACTTTGATTTTCACTTACCTAAAGAGCTCATTGCTCAACATCCAAGTGAAAAACGAGATCATTCTAGATTAATGGTCTTAAATAAAACGGAAAAAACAATTGAGCACAAACATTTTTATGATATTGTTGATTTACTAGATGAAAATGATGTATTAGTAATCAATGATACAAAAGTAATTCCAGCTAGACTCATAGGTGAAAAAGAAGAAACTAAAGCCTTAATCGAGGTCTTGTTATTGGAAGAACAAGAAAAAAATGTTTGGCAAGCATTAACAAAACCAGCAAAGCGTGTCAAAATAGGCACTAAAATCAATTTTACAAATCAATTAACATTAGAATGCATTCGTGTTCATGATGAAGGTCTTAGAGATTACAAGCTCATCTATGAAGGTATTTTAATTGAAGTCTTAGAGCAATTAGGAACAATGCCTTTACCACCTTATATCACAGAATACCTTGAAGAACAAAATCGTTATCAAACAGTTTATGCAGAACATCCAGGAAGTGCTGCAGCACCAACTGCAGGACTACATTTCACAATACCTTTATTAGAAAAACTTAAAGAAAAAGGTATAGAAATCATTCCTATTACTCTAAATGTAGGACTTGGAACGTTTAGACCAGTATCTGTTGATAAAGTAGAAGCCCATGATATGCATCATGAGACTTATACTGTTAGCAAAGAAAGTGCTTTAAGGCTAAATAAAGCTAAACAATCAGGGAAAAACATTGTTTGTGTTGGGACAACTTCGCTACGAACTGTTGAATCAAATTATAATGATGGATTTCATGAAGGCACTTATTCAACAAATATTTTTATCTATCCTGGATATAAATTTAAAGCCATTGATAAATTAATCACAAACTTTCATCTCCCTAAATCAACACTTATCATGCTTGTTTCTGCGCTTTCTGATAGAGAGTTCATTATGAATGCATATGAAGAAGCAATCAAAAATAAATACCGTTTCTTCTCTTTTGGAGATGCAATGTTGATTAAATGATTGAAATATTACATAAAAAT
>CAKMKH010000066.1 GCA_927441705.1 uncultured Acholeplasmataceae bacterium
TGTCCAAATAAAGATAAAAGCAAACCCCACAGTATTCATATCAGTCATAGTTATAAACTTATCATAAACTACTATATTCAAATTGTGAATGAAAGCATGTATACAACACCTTCTCTTGTTGGTGTAGTTAATCGTATTAAAATTATAACAAATGAAAGAAAGGAAGCTATATTCAGTATCTATCACATGCTATATACTGAATATACAAGAATACAATATGAAACAATATTTTAAATTTTATAATTTATTACGATTAACTACACCAACAAGAGAAGGTGTTGTATACATGCTTTCATTCACAATTTTGAATATAGTAGTTTATGATAAGTTTATAACTATGACTGATATGAATACTGTGGGGTTTGCTTTTATCTTTATTTGGACATTATTCGTTTCAATATATTATACATATTTAACTCATACCAATCCAACGCATGCAATTTACCAATTTCCGTTAACTGCAAAAGATAGAGTTCGAAATCATTATATTAGTCCGATATTTATGTTTATTGTTGTCAGTTTAGGAATAGTTTTGTTTGGCTTTACAATGGTGGGTTTATTTTCATTATTTGGAAATACTGATGCTGATACTATGACTGATCCATTTTATTTGGAAGGCACAATTTACTCACTTAGTTACCTATTGATTATTTATTCTATTTATATGCCAACTTCTTTTATGTTAGATAAAAGGAAAAGGTATATAATAGGGGCAGCAGGATTATTGTTTTTAACATTATTGAATTATTTAATAGTCTTGATAATTACTGGATCTCTTGAATTATCATTGAGTATTCCGATCTTTATGGAGGATTCTTCAGTAGGTCTTCTGGTATCAATTGTTGTGTTAGTAATAAGTTTGTTCGCTGTTTTTGGATCATATAAGTATTCAGTACGAATAGTTAAATACGATTGAAATACTAGAAATTCACAAATTACAACTTATACGATAAAGTATAGGGTTTGATACTTAACATTATGTAGATAGTGAAATAAACTATTTTGATACAATTTTAGTAGGAATTAAAAATAATTTACATGATAACATTTTGAAATACAAAGATATCATTGCACTTATTTTGATTCTATTATATAATAATAGCAAGAAAGTAAGAAAGTAAGAAAAAGGTGATATTGTGATTATAGAATTAAGAAAGAAATCGCAGATTACGATACCTAAAGAAATTGTTGATCAATTATATCTCCAAGAAGGAGATCATCTTGAGATATCAGTTAAGGATGGTGTAGTCCTACTAGAACCGGTGGCAATATACTCTAAATCGTATATTCAAAAATTAGAGGATTCTGTTATGAGGATCAATGAAGATACAAACAAGTATAATGTTGGTCCTTTTAAATCTGTGGAAGAGGCTATTGAATATTTAGAAGAATCTGATGAAGATACTGAAGTTACAGATAAAGTTAATAAATAATGAGATATGAAATACTATTTTCAAATAAATTTAAGAAATCTTTTTCTAAATTTGAATTGAATGAAAAGAAATTATTCTATAAAAAGCTATCTTTATTTGTTGAAAATCATCGGCATCCTAGCTTGAGAACTAAAAAGATTCAAGGTAGTGAGATATTGTTTGAATCTAGCATAAATATGTCAATTAGAGTTATTTGGACTTTCAAGGATGAATCCCTAATATTGATGTTAGATATTGATCACCATGATATATTGAAAAGATTATAATGTTTGACTTCGGTTTTGATCAAACCGGAGTCTTTTTATATAGTGAATTATTTTCTGTAAAATGTTATAATGTAAGAAATATCTTACAAAAATTGTTGTGTGTACTTGGTGGATAGATGATGGGATATTTAATAGAATGGAAGCATCGGAGGAGGAATTAAAATGAAATTTGAAAAAAATCTAGAGTTAATAAGAAAAAGAAAAGGATTGTCTCAAGAAGATCTAGCTTTAACTATTGGTGTTTCTAGGCAAACTATTTATTCATGGGAAGGCGGATTAAATTATCCAAATATTCTTATGTTAAAAAAAATTGCGAATGTACTAGATGCATCAACAGATGATTTACTTAATGGGTATGATGTTAGTAAACTACCCAAAAGATTTAAATCTGTTGAGTTAAACTACATATCAAAACGACAAGGTGCGATTAAGTATAACGAAGTTCCAAATTGGTTTATACCATTAAAAGAGGAAGAAGAAGTATGTACTGCTTTATACGATGATGGTATAAAAAGTTATTCATATCACTTGACCGTTTTGAATAAGATTCTTTTACATGATAATGAGGGGTATGAATAACTTTTTATACCATTAAAAGAGGAAGAAGAAGTATGTACTGCTTTATACGATGATGGTATAAAAAGTTATTCATATCACTTGACCGTTTTGAATAAGATTCTTTTACATGATAATGAGGGGTATGAATAACTTTTTATAC
>CAKMKH010000067.1 GCA_927441705.1 uncultured Acholeplasmataceae bacterium
GATGCTATATTAGATAACATATAGTTATTTGTAATAAATTTTAAATATTTGCCTTTTCTTTCTAACCAATACAATATTTGTTTATAGATTAAAGCATACATAATCCCGATGATAAAGTTAAATCCTTTTAATAAACCAAAGATTGTATCTCCAATTGGACCTATATTAGCTAATGCCATATTTGCTAAGATTAGAGTCAAATATACAAAACCATAAATAATAGATATAATGATAACTTGAGTTGTTAATCCATCTAGTAAACTTATTTCTTTTACAGTATCGATTTCAATAGATTCTTTTCCAATACCTTCTTCATTATAATTTTTAGGCTTTGCATAACCTTTGCGCTTACTCATGATATTGATAATAACAACACCAATTGTTCCCCCAAAGACAAATCCTAAAAAGGCATATGATACACCTAATGTTGCTCCATTACCACCTAGCATGTCAGTCCACATATTACCAATAGATAAAGCAAGCCCTGGGCCCTGTCCAAATCCTAAAGCAACTAACATTCCACTACCGACAAATTTATCACTAAATAATGTCAAGACTAACAAAATACCAATTGCGGCTTGAAGCGCATATGTCGATGTAATCAACATACCAGTTGACCAAATTTTCTTTTTGATTTTGCTTGTATTTCTCTTTAATGCTAATGCAATAAAGCCTATCGCAAGCGCATGATAAACGATATATCCCATTAAGTCAACATCAATAAAAGTATCTTCTCCAATTATGATTGGAGCGAATATCAATGAAATTAATAATCCAATAAAACCACCTAATAAAGATGTTGGTATTACAACTTTATTTAATCCCGGTACCCATGTTTTCAATATTTTTGCAATAAACATTAAAACACCAATTAATAAAAAGTATACAATAATTCCCCATTCTTGCATGTTAAATATCTCCTTTTTGTAAGTTTATAATATCTAAGAACAGCATTGGATCTTTTAATTTAAGCATATAAGTTTCGTCAAAGACATCAAATGATAAAACATTTTTCTGAGTGATGACTTGTCCCTTTATATCCTTAAGATCAAAAGGTTTTTGTAACGATTTATTTGATAAGATAAGTTGCTTATGATTTATCACTGCTTTTACATGTCCCAACTTATGTCTTTTGTTTTTTATAAAGTCGATTAAATAAAGTTTACCATATGATGTATAAGATCTTTTTAAAGATTGTTTTTTTAAATCCTTTTTTTGCATGATATCCCAGTCAATGAGATTATCAAACTCTTTTATACCTTCTAATAAATGATAATCATTAAATTGTGCAATATGACCGCATTTTTCACAATAGATATCATTATGTTTTGTATAAAGAGTTTGGATATCGTGACATTTTGGACAAGCATAAATATAATGATCTAATCCTTTAGCCTTATGATTTGATTTATATTTAATTTTCTTTAATTTATTCCATTCATAATCGTTATACTTAATTGCATCTTCAACAGTCTTTGCTAAATCATCTATACTTATACTAGAAATTTCTTCTTTTGTTAGAAGCGTATAATAATGAATATGAAATTCTGGTCTTCTTCTTTTTACACCCCATCTAGGACTAGAAAAAAAACCACCATCAATTTTCGCCATTACTAAATCATGATTAATTTTTTTAACAATCTTAGCTGTTGGAATAAAATCTGTTGGCGTTTGCTCACCAAAAAAAGAAGAATTCCCTTCAGGAAAGATCATAATGCCACGTTTATCTTTATTAAATGCATTTAATATTAGTCTAATTGTTTGAATGTCGGATTGACCTTTTCGTTTAGGAATTGATTTAACTATTTTATTTAATCCAAATTTCATTAATGGATTTGTATACAAAATGTTGCTTGCTACTGGATACGCATAATACTTAATATTCATATCAACATAAAGTGGATCATTTTGTGATGCATGATTTGATATTAAAAAAAAGGGCTCTTTTCTTTTTCTGTCAAAGTTAGTATATGTGAATTTAAATTTGTATTTAGCATGAAATAATAATTTCACTGCTAAACGTGCAATTTCTACTTTTAGGCTCATAAATTTCTCCTTGCCAATATTATACGCTTTTTACTTTGAAATTCCAAGCAAATTTATCCAAAATAAAAGGGGGAATTTTCAATTTCCCCCTATGTCATTTTACAATTTTAAATAAGGCAAGTCAAATGCCTCTGCAACACCTGGACAAGTAATATCTCCATTGTATGTATTTATACCTTTTTTCAAGGCTCTAGAACGATTAAGTGCCATATCTAAACCTAAATCCGCAATCATTAATCCATAAGGTAGAGTTGCGTTATTAAGTGCATCTGTAGATGTCATTGGAACAGCACCAGGCATGTTAGCAACAGTGTAATGTATAATGCCATCAACAACGTATGTTGGGTTGTCATGATAAGTTGCTTTACTTACTTCTGTAGATCCACCTTGGTCAATTGCTACATCGACAATAACACTACCAGGTTTCATATCTTTATAGTATTCACGCTTGATTAATTTAGGAGCTTTAGCACCTGGAAGTAAAACAGCACCAATGACTAAATCAGCACGTTTAATAGCTAATTCTAGATTAGCTCTTGAACTGTATAAAGTTTGGATCTTATTTCCATAAATATCATCAAGAAAAGTTAGCTTTCTTAAGTTAATGTCTAGTACTGTTACATCAGCACCCATTCCAACTAGCATTTTTAATGCATTCTCACCAACAACACCAGCTCCAACAATAGTTACTTTTGCTTTTTGGACTCCAGGTACACCTGAAATTAAGATGCCACTGCCACCAAATGGTTTTTCTAAATACTTAGCGCCTTCGATTGCACTTAGACGTCCAGCAACTTCACTCATTGGTTTAAGACAAGGAAGTCCGCCATCATCATCAGTAATAGTTTCATATGCGATTGATTGAGTTTTACTCTTCATCAGTGCATATGTCAAATCTTCATTAGCTGCTAAATGAAGATATGTGTATAGAATAAGGCCTTCTCTTAAAAACTTGAATTCTGGTTCAAGTGGTTCTTTAACCTTTACAACCATTTCAGATTGTTTCCATACTTCTTCTGCTGTTTTTAAAATGCTAGCACCTGCATTTACATAATCTGAATCTTTAAATCCTGAATTTACACCTGCATTTTTTTCCACATAAACTTGATGTCCATGTGACACATATTCCTTGACTGCACCTGGTGTTAATCCTACACGAAACTCTAAATTTTTAATTTCTTTAACAGTTCCAATAATCATGATTTTCTCCCTTAATTGAATTTGAATGTTTATACAATATCATGATAACACAAAAGCGCTTACACGTTAATATGTTTTTTGCATTTTCTCATATTCTTTATAGTATTTTTCGATGATTTTTCTAACTTTGTCTTCTTCTAGTAACAAACTTCTAAGTTTCTTCAATCCGTCAACATTTTTTTTAGAATCTAACCATAGTTTTAAATATCCATTTTCACCATATTTTTGATGAATATGCTCTAATGCTCTTTCTATATGTTCAGCTTTTGTTAAGTTCGGATAATGACTAAATCCGAATTGAACAGTTCGCTTAATAATTTTTTCTGGGATAATTTCACGATCAGCTTCAGCAATAATTTTTCCATATATCGTTCTAGGCTCTTCATCATTTGATGCTCGATGATCTTCAATAGCCTCTTTCATGATTTTTATATCAACAGCTGAAAAATATGTTTTTAAAAACTCATCTTTTTCTAAATATTGTCCACCAGTAATGTGATGATTTTCTCTTCCATACAAGTTCCCGATATCATGATAAAAAGCAATGGTATAAACTAAATCTAGTCGTAAATTTTCAATAGTATTTGCGATTTCTAAAGATGTTTTTAAAACTTGATGTATGTGATCTAGTTGATGTGCTTTATCAAATGATTTATAAATTGGTAGAATCTTTTCATATAAATAAGATATTAGTTTTATATCCATTTGATACTCAATAGTCTGATTAAATTGATTCACAATATTTTTAAAAGCTTTTTGAGTTGTTTGATGTGTCAATAAATTTAGAACATCATGTTCATCAATCCACATGATCTCTTTGATTTCTGTTTCTTGTTTGATAATAGTATCGTTTAAAGAGGTTGCTAAAAAGAAAACCACTTCTTTATCAATTTCGCCATCGATTATATAATTAATTCTTGTTTTTATATCTTCGAAAACAAATACATCGATGTTGGTTTCTTCTTTTGTTTCTCTTATAGCAGTTTCATACTCTGTTTCATGGGCTTCTATATGCCCTTTAGGAAACCCTATGAAATCACCTTGCAGTTGATGAATTAGAAGAAATTGTCGTTTATTATTTTTATATCTATATATGATTGATCCACAAGATTTTTCTTTTTTCATACACTTCACCCAATTAAAAGTATATCATATTGTAGATATTTCTTGTCTTATTTACGTAATTATTACATACTAGATGCATTGATAAAAACGCTTTCATAATGTATAATATAAATAAGATGAAAGATTGGAGTGATTACCTTGAAAATCTTGTTTTCTAGTTCCGAGGTTTTTCCTTTTAGTAAAACGGGTGGTTTAGCCGATATGGCTTTGTTTTTACCCAAGTCACTTAAGGATTTAGGTCATGAAGTAAAGATTATTACACCTTATTACAAAAGCATAAGTAAGCACCATAAAGAAATGACATATAAAGGCACAAAAAGTATAGTAATGGGTGGCATAGAAACTATTGTTCATTATTATGAGCTGATCTATCAAGGGATGAGTTTTATTTTTGTTCAAAATATGCATTATTTTGAAAGAGATCATTTATATGGATATAATGATGATGCTGAAAGATTTTCTTGCTTTAGTTACGCGATTTTAGAATCTTTAGAAGTACTTGATTTTTATCCCCAAATTCTTCACCTAAATGATTGGCAAACCGGCATGGTGCCGTATCTATTAGATGAGCATTATCGTCAAAAAAATGATGATTACTATTCAATTCACACTTTACTTACCATCCACAACTTAGAATATCAGGGATCATTTGACCCATATGTTGCTAGATTTTTTAATACAGATTTTAATTATACTTATATTCATTTTGATCGAGTGAATTTCTTAAAAGCTGGTATTGAAAGAGCGAGTAAGATTAATACCGTTTCACCTACTTATCGCAATGAAGTTTTATCACAAGAGTATGGATTTACTTTAGATGGCGCTTTAAATAGTCGAAAAAGTGATTTCATTGGTATTTTAAATGGAATAGATGATGAAGTATTTAATCCAAAAACAGATCATCTCATTGAATTTAACTTCGATAAACGCAATTATTTTAATCAGAAACAAAAAAATAAAGAACATATATTATCCCATTTTAATTTAGATATTGATTTAAATGAGCCACTAGTAACCTATGTAGGTCGCTTAGCAACACAAAAGGGCATTAACTTAATGACTTCCATTTTAGAAGAGGTTGTTGAATATTCTAATGCGAGGTTTATATTAATGGGATCAGGAAATGATTCTTATGAAGAGTTTTTTAGATATTTATCATTTAAATATCCAAAACGAGTATCAAATTATATAGGTTTTAACGAAGAAATTGCTCATAAATTGTATGCATCTAGTGATTTATTTATGATGCCTAGTAGATTTGAACCTTGTGGTTTAGGTCAATTGATTGCGATGCGTTATGGAACACTTCCAATCGTAAGAGAAACTGGCGGATTAAAAGATACTGTAGAACCATTTGATAAGTATAATGATACAGGCACAGGTTTTACTTTTAGAAACTATGAAGCTTTTGAACTCAAAGAAAAATTGTTTGAAGGTATACAGTTATATAAAGATAACTTACCGATATTTAAGAAACTTATGAAACAAGCAATGGATAAAGATTATAGTTTAAGAACTATGGCTTTATCATATGAAAATTTATACCAAATTATATTAGGAGTGTAACTATGGAAACTTTAACATTAATTTTAGCTGGAGGTAAAGGTAGCAGATTGGACATTTTATCTCAAAGAAGGTCAAAACCAGCAATGCCATTTGCTGGTAAATTTAGAATCATCGATTTTGCATTATCAAATTGTACTCAATCAAATTTATATGATATTGGCATACTAACACAATATCTTCCATTATCTTTAAATGAGCACATTGGTAGTGGTAAAGCTTGGGATCTAGATAGACGTGATTCTGGAGTCACTTTACTTCAACCTCATAATTATTGGTATTTAGGTACTGCAGATGCAGTTTTAAAAAATTTAGAATTCATTCAAAGAAAAACTCCTAAATATGTACTTATTCTATCAGGTGATCATATATATAAAATGGATTATCGCAAAATGATTGCTAAACATAAAGAAAAGGGTGCTACTCTTACTATCGCAACCCAACCTGTTGATTTTAAAGAAGTTCATCGTTTTGGTATTATGTCTATTAATAAAGATGATGAAATTATCGACTTTGAAGAAAAACCAAAAACTTCAAAATCTAATTTAGCTTCAATGGGCATTTATTTATTTAACTATGAATTACTTGAAAAAGTATTATTAAATATTAAACGAGATGATCTTGATTTTGGTAAACACATTATTCCTTATTTAATTGAATCTACTAAAAAAGAAGTTTATGCTTACCAGTTTAAAGATTATTGGATGGATGTAGGTACATACGATTCTTATTGGGAAACAAATCTACAAATGACTAAAGATTTTACTGATCTTGATTTATATGATCCAACATGGAAAGTTTATACAAAGAGCGAAGACTTACCTCCTGTAAAAGTAGGTTCAAATGCTTCTATTCAAACTTCTTTAGTATCCAATGGATGTGTCATAGAAGGTAGTGTTATAAATTCTGTGTTAAGTCCTGGTGTGCGTGTTGGTAAAGGTAGTGTTGTTAAAGACAGTATTATCTTAAACAATGTCATCATCGGTGAAAATGTCACTATTCAAAAGAGCATCATTGATAAAAAAGCTGTAATTGGAAGAAATTCATATATTGGCTATGGTGATGACCTAACTCCTAACATTGAAAAACCGGATTTATTAGAATCTGGCATTACTGTTATTGAAAAGAGAACGATGATTCCTGATGATGTTCAAATTGGTAGAAATTGCCGTATCTTTAAGACATATGATTTTAAAGAAAAAAATATTAAGAGTGGCTCTACCCTAAGATAATAAGATAAAGGGACTGTAAAGAAATAAAACAGACCTAAACAAAAACCGAGTCTCCTAAAAGACCCGGTTTTTTGGTATAATTGAAGTATGTCAAGTACTCAATTAAATCAAGTTTATTTTAACGCAAAACAGCTAAAATTACCACTA
>CAKMKH010000068.1 GCA_927441705.1 uncultured Acholeplasmataceae bacterium
TCTTTTGTTTTTACTGCCATTTTATATTTAGAGTTTAGCATGGTTTTTGTTTTAGGCAGCAAAAAAGAAGAGACTACTTGCTTAGTTTTCAGTATCGTTTGGTGCATATCGCTAGATAAACTAGCTCCAGTTGCCAATATAACAGCATCCATCGATTCAATACTTGCAAAAGTCATTCTATTGAATGCTCCGTCAACTAAGATTGTAGTTGAATATTTTTTAATTAAATGTATTAAAAAATCTAGATCTTTATTTGTTGTAGGTCCTGCCAAAATGATATACCCTTCAGTTACAGCTTCAATAACAACAATCGGACCTAAGGCTGTTTGAAGATTTGTTTCCTCTAGGATTCGATATGTAAAATTGACTTCTTTTAACAAAGTTTTAGCTGTAGCAACCACCATATTTTCGTAGATGTAAATTTTTGGTTTTGGTAAGTAATTTATTTGGTCAAATGATTCACCATCTAGGCCAATACTAGTTAATCCTATCTTCTTATCTCTTAACATATGTGCTATATAGTTTAAAGTCGTAGTTTTTCCAGTATTTTTAGCTAAACCAACAATACCAATAACTTTATAATTTTCAATGATTTTTTGCATTATTATTTCTTTCTTTTCTTTTTAGGTGCTCTGGTTCTAATGAAAGTCTGTTTCCCGCTAGAAGACCTACTACTCCATCTAACTCTTCATTTTCGCATGACTCACATTCACAATGTGATTCATAATGTGAAGGTTCGCTATATGTTGTTAGAACGCCTTCAAAGTTTCTTAAGACAATTTTCCCTGGTGCTTGAGATACAACATAATTCGGCATGACAGGAATTTTACCCCCGCCTCCTGGTGCATCTACAACAAAGGTAGGAACCGCTATACCTGATACATGACCTCTTAATCCTTCAATAATTTCTATGCCTTTAGAAACACTTGTTCTAAAATGTTCTATACCCAGTGATAAATCACATTGGTATAAATAATATGGACGAACTCTAATTGCGACCAAGCCTTTAACAAGTTTTCTCATAATATGTACACAATCATTGACACCTCTTAAAAGCACACTTTGGTTGCCTAATGGAATACCTGCATCTGCCATTTTATCAATAGCTTCTTTACTTTCAGTTGTAATTTCATCAGGATGATTAAAATGAGTGTTAATCCAAATTGGATGATATTTTTTAAGCATATTTACAAAATCATCTGTAATTCTTTGTGGCATGACAACAGGTGTTCTTGTGCCTATTCGAATGACTTGTACATGATCAATTTCTCTTAGTTTTTTTAAAATATATTCAATTCGTTCATCACTCACTAGCAAAGCATCACCGCCACTTAATAATACATCATTAATCTCAGGATGATTATTTATGTATTCAATTGCTAAATCAATTCGTTCTAGCGTCATATGATCATCTTTGGTTCCTGTGAAACGTCTTCTTGTACAATGTCTACAGTACATAGCGCACATATCTGTAATTAAAAACAAAACTCGATCAGGATAACGATGTGTTAATCCCGGAACAGGTGAATATTGATCTTCTGCTAAGGGATCATATAAATCATTTTTTCCAACAAACAATTCGTTTTCAAGCGGAATAGCTTGTAAACGAATAGGACAGTTCACATTTAAAGGATCTATAAGTGTTAAGTAATAAGGGGTTATTGCCATTCTTAGCTTAACTAACACACTCTTTATTCCTTTTTTTTCTTCATCAGTTAATTTTATATATTTTTCTAGCTCTTCAGCTGTTGTGATTCTATGTTTTGTTTGCCATTGCCAAGATTCCCAATCGCTTTGTTTAACGTCTTTGAAGTATTTTTCTTTTCTTTCTAAATATTTTGTATTCACAATAGACATCATATGATTGTCCTCCTTTTTTTATTGGTAACGTTCCATAAATAAATCATGTAAGACTTTACTTTCTCTCATTAAATTAAGTGTTATTTCTGCGTGATCTTTGGTATAGCCATTACCAATGATCATATTGACATCTTTACCAATGCCTTCTGCACCAAGTGCAGCTTTTGTAAATGAAGTTGCCATACTAAAGAAATATACTGTCCCTTGTTCTTTAGTTGATAATATAGATGACATTTCAGTGTTTTCAACATTAACTACATTTATAGTTAAGTCACAAAGCTTACCGTTGGTTGCTTTATCTATTTTATGATAAGTATCAATTGCGTTTAATGCATCTCCAACGATGATCTCATCAAAAATATTTAATGTTTCTAAAAACTCTTTTTGAGAATCTTTTTTGACAAGTCCAATGATTTTTCCATTCACTCCAACTAGTTTCTTAGCTTGGTATCCACATAAAATACCACTCTTACCAGCTGCTCCTAAAATAAGTACATAATCATCCTTTTTAGCAAGTTTGATGGCTTGAGCAGGTGCGCCAGCTACATCTAATGCTGCTAAAACAAGTTTTTCATTTAGATCTTCAGGAATTCTAGCATATATACCTGAATCAAACAAAATAGCTTGACCTTTTATTTTTACTTGTTCATTCGTAAGATTAATAGAAACAATTTCTTCAATGTGAAGTGGTGTTAATGAAAGCGAAACTAGTGTAGCAATCTTTGTTCCTTTAGTTAATGTTTGATCGTGAAATTCTGATCCTATTTCTTTAACTGAACCAATTAACATACCACCACTTTTTGTGACTGGATTTTGCATTTTTCCTTGTTTTTTTACGATATCTAAAATCATAAGTTTCATTTTTTCTTCATCAAAATCACATGCTTTTTTAATTTGTGTAAATGATGCAGAATCAATGTTTAATACATCAACCTCAATAAGACATTCATTTGGATAGGGTTTTGGTGTTGATTCAATTTTAAATGCTGCTTGAGGTAATGCTCCTTTTGGTTCAATGACGCGATGAGTGCCATATTTACAATAATTCATTGCTGTTAAACTCCTTTAATTTTAGTATTTTTCTTGCTTCAGTTGGAGAAGCAATTTCTCTATTATATTTTTTTGCTATTTCTACTACTTTTTTGACCAAGTCTTCATTACCTTCAGCTAAAATACCTTTTTCGATATATATGTTGTCTTCTAGTCCAACACGTGCATGTCCCCCATGTGCGATAGATAATTCAGCTAATGAAAACTCATATTTACCTATTCCAACTACATTGTATGTTGCTGATGCGGGTATAGATTCACGCAGAAAATGAAAATCTCGTTCTTCACCGGTCATCCCCCCATTAACTCCTAATACAAAGCTAAAGTGAAGAGGCTCATGAATAAATCCTTTTTTGTGCAGTCTTAATACTTGATCAATATGCCCTTTTTCAAAACATTCAAGTTCTGGATATATATTTTTTTCCTTCATAACTTTTGCAAAATATTTGATATCATTTTCTGTGTTTACAAAGATATCATCCCCACCAAAATTTAATGTTCCACAATCAAGAGTAGCCATTTCGATTGCTAAATTAGTTGGTTGAAGTCTTTCTTCTCTTGACATGCCAACAGCCCCACCTGTAGATGGCTGAATAATAACATCTGGACATTTTTTTCTTATTGCTTTTATTGTTTCTTCGAATCTATATTGATCTTGAGTAGGTGTACCGTCATCATTTCTCACATGTACATGAATAATAGATGCACCTGCTTTATATGCTTTAAAAGCTTCTTCAGCCATCTCAGAAGGTGTATATGGCACATATGGATTATGTTCTTTTGTAACTTCTGCTCCGGAAATAGCACATGTAATAATTAATTTTTCCATTTTATCCCCTTTGTTTATCCTTCTGAACAACACATGTTCCTGATGCTTTAGTTACTAATATTCTTTCTTTTAATAAATCGGCAGCACTGCTATTTATATCCGGTCTTGTTTGAATGACTTTATAACAATTAAAAGTCATCTTTCTTGAAGTGCTTCCAATGTGAATTAATTCCGCTTCTACCTCAATAAAATCACCTGCATATAAAGGTGCAAGAAATTCTACTGTGTCGTATGCTCTAAACAAACCTTCATCTCCATCATTAATAATCAATAGTTCAGTAGCAACATCTCCAAATAGTGCTAAAACTTTAGCGCCATCAACAAGCTGTCCTCCATAATGAGCATCTTGCTGACTAAGTCTCAATCTATGTACAACTTTTTCCATTTTATTCCTCCTTAAAATGTCATTATAATTTTAATTTGTTTTTTCTTTTCTAGGCATAAGCATTGCTTCACCTGTTAAAATCATATCACCAAGATGATCAAAAATCTCAGTCCTAAATATTACTCTATTTTTATCTTCAATAATTTCTTTGACTGTAATCCTAACGGTTAAAAGTTGATCAGGATAAGCCGGCTTAAGAAACTTTAATGATTGCGAACAATAGATGGTCCCTTCTCCTGGAAAGTCTAGACCAAATATTTTTGAAAATAAAGATCCTAGTAACATACCGTGAATAATAGGTTTTTTGAAGATAGTGGTTTTAGCATATGATTCATCAAAATGTGCTTTATTCATATCTTTAGTCAATTCACCAAACTTTAAAACATCATCTTTTGAAATGATTCTTTGATATTCTCTCATATCCCCGATTTTAATTTTTCTTATCATAGTAAATCTCCTTTTTAAAAAAATAAAAGAGAACTGTTTATCACAGCTCTCCATTATAAAATGGCAGTGTATAAAGTGTACCTTTATTCACCAAATTTAATGAATTGGACCTCATCAAATTTTCGGCATCTTATTCATTCACTTAAAATATCGAACGACCAAATTCTTAGCAATTTTAAGCTACCAATAAAATGCACCTCTGTATTCCTCATGTATATTATAAACTAAAAATGAAAGCGCTGTCAATACCAATCTATAATTAATTTGTTTATAATTCCAAATGATATTTTTTAACGTTATACAGTTCTTTTATTTTTAAAGAAAAACTTCTCTTAATAAAGTAAAAAAGCGCCAACCCATAAGGGCTAGACGCTTTTCTATATTCGCTACAGTACTTTAATTATCTCACAATAACTATGTTATAAGTAGCTGTTGAACCATCTTCAGCAGTAACTATAACTGAGTCACCTGTGAACATATTATCAGAAGTTTTAGCTAATTTTTCTGATGTAATAAATTGGTAAGATTGTCCATCAACGTTGAAGTATTCAACAAGAAGATGAGTAATTGTTACAGCGAATGCTGCTTGTTTACTAGCACTAGCATCAGCAACAGTCATAGTAATTGTTGAACCTGAAACTGCGATAGATACTGTTGTAGTACTCTTAGTATAAGAATCTGCAGCAGGTAAAGCTTTATTACTGCTTTCTACCATGATTGTATAAACTGTAGGAGCAACTGTAGTATCTTGTGCTTGAACAGTTAAGTAATAATAATCATATAAAGCGCCATTAACAATTAATTGTTGTTCTATATTGCTATAAACTGTAACAGTTTGAGCGAACATAGCAACATTAATAGCTGCAAGTAATGTATCACGATCAACTGCATCTGAAGTGATAATTACATTACCATTTAATTCAAATGTAGTTTGATTTGCTTTAGGTTGAAGAGCAGAATTTTGGCTTAATGCGTCAATCATGATGTTAATGTTTCTTATTGTTGTGCCATCTTGTGCAGTAATAACCATTCTAAAGTCTGGACTACCACTAGTTACAGAAACTTGTAATGATTCTGAAGAAGCATTTCCCCAAGTTCCAGCCACTGAATTGTATTGTTCAAACTTAATTGTTGCATAAGACTGAGCAACAACACTGTTTCTAATATCTGTTAATGTAACTGCACCAACAGATGTAACAACGATTTGAGATGCATTAGCTGAAGAGATAAGTTTAGTTTGACCAGTAGCAAGAGCATAATTTGTAGATGTCAATAATCCAGCTGGAGTAATTGAATAATAACCAACGATTAAAGCATCTTGACTCTTAATTACTAAACGATAGTCATTTGATGTGAAGTTTAATTGAGTCACACCAGAAACTGTCGTTGGCGATGCTGGCCATACAGCAGCTTTAGCCTTGTATTGAATTTCTTCTGCTTGGAAGAAACCAGTCTTAACTGCATCTAATACGTCTTGTGCATTTACAGGATCACTATTGTTGTCAATAAATGGAGCAACGATTAGTGCTGAACTGTTTGCATTTAAGATAACTTTTTGAGTAGCTAATCCAGTAATAGGAACTTCACTGTATTGATCATAAGTGAATGAAACATCAACTTTCTTAGCATCTACAGTAATTTGATAATAAGCTTTAGAACCATTTTGAGCAGTTAACACAACACGATATTGTGGTTGAGGATTAACAGCAGTTCTTATAGCTGTATATTCAGCAGCTTGTGCTGACCAAACACCAGTTGTAGTGTTTAATACTTCAAATCCAATAGTTTGGAATTTATCAGTTTTAACTGTTGTAGTTGTAGAACCTGTTAATGCAGCTCTTACATCAGCTAATTGAACACTAGTATTACCAGCAAAATCAACACTGTATGGAACTAAGATAGATCCAGCAGCAGAAATTACAAAGTTTTGAGTGCTTGCAACTGCGGTATTAGGATTGTATGGTTCAAATAATGATAATGATAAATCACCAGATTTAGCATTTGTTAACATTAAGAATTTAGCAACCGTTGTACCATCTTGAGCAGTAACAACTAATTTATCACCATTAAACACTTGAGTAGATCCAAGAGTAATAAGAGCTGGAGCACCAAATCTTTCGATTGATAATGATCCTAATGGTGAACCATCAACTTTAACCAATGCAGCAGTTAAATGTTGTAAAGTGATTGCATAATGAACATTCAATTGTAATCCAGTGTTATCAATATTAGTAACCAAGTATTCTGAACCAGCTTTAACGCCTACGATTGTAGATGCACTTGGACTAATTACGATATTGTATGTAACAACTGTACCAGAAGCAGCTTTGACATCTAATGTCCAAGGACTTGCAGCTGGATTAACAAATTGTACTGGATCTTTTGAAGCGTCATAATTAACGCCACCATATTTAAGTTGATAAGTTTGTGGACGACCATCTACTGATTGCAATGCAGCAATAAACGCAGCTACATCTTGTTTGTATGCTACAGTGATATTTAGAGCAGTGACATCTTCAACTATATCATTTTCTTTAACAGTTACAACATCAGCAGCATATACGAACTTGTACATATCTTTAGTTCCATCAACTGAAGTTACAACTAAGTTATCACCAGGATATAAAACATTAGTTGATTTAGCAACCATTTCAGAATTAAACACTTCTACTGTTGCTACATAACTATAATCTAGATTTCCAGATTTAACTTTTGAAATTGAGCTTAATTCAGCTTGAACTGAAGAAACTGTTACGTTAGGTTTAACATCAATTTCAGCATTTACTGTGTCAACAACTAAAGCTGATCCAGATTTAACTGCTAATGTATTATAAGTAGTATCACCTAAATAAGTAATAGTGTATGTGTTTGAAAGTCCTGATTCTGATCTAACAACAAGTCTATAAGCAACTTTTGAATTGTCAAATACAGTTACATCGCTCCAAGCAAGACTTGATGATTGACCTTGAACAACTTGTGTAGAATTTGCAGAGAAAGTTAATTTTCCTAAGAATGATTCTACTGAAGATCCATATACAACATCAAAATCTGATGCAGCTAATGCAATATTAGTTGCTCCTGATTTAAGTGCTGCTGAATTAGCTAAATTCACTAAACGAAGTGAAGTAACTCTACCATTTGTAACTACAACGTCAGTAACCTTTTGGTTTAAAAGATTAGCATTGAAGTAAGTTGTATCATGTATTAAAGCAGCTGTGTTATTTTCATAAGCACCAGTACCGTCGTATAAGAACACATTTACATCAAGTTCCCAAACGCCATCTGTACTTAATACATAATATCTACCAGTAGAAGTTACAGGTAATGTACCTAAAATAGTAAATTGACCTTCTAGTTCAACAACATCAACTTGTTGAGCAGGAGTTTCTACTACTAATAGATCAACCCAAGCTTCATCACCAACTAGTCTCCATTGCAACATGCCAGCTTCATCAACTTGCATTTCAACGCCAGCTCCGTCTTGACCATCTACACCAGGTAGACCATCAATACCATCTTGGCCATCTTGACCAACGATAACACCAACATTTATACGATTGCCATTAGATAAAGTAATGACCATTTCACCTAAGTGGTTTAATTCAGCGCTAGAAATACTAACACCGTCTGTACCATCTTCTCCATCTTCTCCGATTGGACCTTGAGGACCTGTTGGGCCTTCTGGACCTGTTGGGCCTTGAGGACCTGTTGGACCTTGTATACCAGGATCACCTTGTGGGCCTTCTAGACCTTGTTCTCCTGCACAGGCAACTAGAGAAAATAGGAATAATGTTACAATAAGCAAAGTAAAGATTTTTTTGTATGCTTTCATAATCTGTATGGGTGCATGTTCGAGTCGCACCCTGCCTCCTTTTTCTTTTTATTTTAAAACTTTATTTATTCACTTATCAAATAAAATTTGAGATAAGCGCTGTAGCTATAATGATTAGTTTTCGGGGATAGTCAACACTTTAAAAGAATTGAATAAAAATACTACGTTGTCTTAAAATTTGTATGATAAAAACCCAAATATTTTTACATTCTACGTTAAACTCACTCCCTTTTCGTGAAATGACTAACTAATCCTCTTTTTAAGTATACACGAAGTGACTATTTTAGTCAAGAAACTGAAGGACTAAAATAAAATCTTTTTGAGCAATATAATCTAATTATTTCGAATAAGAAAATCCTTCTTCGTTTTTTTTAGAGACATTCATCATTTTTTCGCGTTTTTTATATATTTTAAATATTTAACGACCCCCTTTTTAAATATATGGTTTATCTTGATAAGCATGCATCCATGCGATATACCTATCATTTGATTTGTATTATACCATTAACTTTTTTATTTTTCAATATAAAATCTTTTGAATTATAAAAGTATTTATTTTTTTATAATAGTGGGAGTTTATTAAAATCAGTCATAAATAATAAATTTAAGTGATTTATCATTACATATATCTAATAAAATAGACTTTAGAAAAATTGCCACTTTCCGATGTGATTTCTATTTGTTCATACTCATAAAACATATCAGACTGCTTTTGTTCGCCTTCTGAGTTTAATGCTTTTTTACTTATCTCGCTTGAATCTACAGCTTCTATAATATCAAAAAGATTGTTTACTGAAGTTCCCTCCTTCATATATATAAGGTCTCCTTCAATTCTAGCAATTTCACTATCTTGTGAAACTATGTCGATCTCATCGGATTTTTGAGTAGGTTGAGTTTCTTGTGGAGAACACGCGCTTAACGCTAAGATTAAAACTATAATAAACATGTGTTTCATAAATGCATCATCTCCTTTCTAGTGTTTTTTTACTGTGTCTAAAAGAATAGCATAATATAATATTTTAGTCAATGCGGTTAAGCATATTATCCTTCTTTTTCGTTTTTATAAAAAATTTTAACTTTATGCTCATAATGTCATTATTATAATCTGATCATCTAGTTCAATACTATATGGCTCTTTATGCAAATCACCCTCAAGTATATGCAATTTATCATTGCGATAAAGTCCAATTGGAACTTTTTGATAATTTGTAGATTCAAAAATAGCTTTAACCCATTGTTTTTTTGACTTAAATTCGATTGGGAAGGACATGTTTAACATTGATTTAGCTGGAATGATATGGATTGATTGACGATCAATTGCTGCTTCATCTTGATCAATTGTTAATAATTCCTCATAAAATGGAGCTGTTTCTTTAAATAAAGCAATTTTTGTTAAAAGTAGCGAAATAATCTTGTTAGATATAATTGTGTTATTAATATGAAATCCAGAAATGATAGGTTCATTTTTAGGATTAAGAAGTTCAACAATGATTTCAACGTTCGGATTGCTAATCTTTCCTTCTAAATAAATAAGGGTATTAATAACATTGGCATCGAGTGAATCATCTGATGCTTCTTCATCACTTAATAGTAGTATTTTAGTTGGACGCTTTTCTTTATTTAGTTTCTCAACAAATGTTGGAATATCATCTTTTTCAACAAATCCCGATTGAAATGTTTGATCATATATTTCACCGTATTGTTTTAACGCAGCTAAAATAAATTCTATCTTATTATTCTTCCCGATGATAAACGTATCAAAACCAGTATGTGTATCTTGCTTTTTCATCTTTAAATCTATATTAGGATATAAATGTTCGGACTTATGTTTTTTTGCTAGATTATTTGGAGAAAGCACATAAACATCATCATTATTTCTTCCAACAGGGATTGCGAATCCATGATGCTCTATGATCTCATCAATTGTGGTTTTCTTTACCATGTAAACTTCAGACCCTTTGAATGAAAAAAGACTAAGATAAACATCTTTGATACGACTTTCGATTAAAGTCTGTGCAATGATTTGGCCAAGTCTTTGATCGAATACTATAGGCATAATTTCATGCTTCTTCAATGTTGAAATTATTTGATTTAATGTTAACAATTTTTCTTTTGTTTCTTCTTTTTTTATTTCAACTACAATCGGTGGATATTGATCGAAATTAATACTTCCTAGTGCAAGCACTTGAGTGATGACAGTAAAATCACTTTGAGTCATTTGATCATCAACGAGTTGATGACGATTTGGATTCATAATGATTACTGCTCGTGCTTTAGATATTGAAATATTGTCAAGATTAGAACGTAGTAAAGGATCACCTTGCTTAACTAAAACATTCATTTTTGCAAGATTGTGCTTAGAATCAACTCTTGATATTGCATTCAAGATATATGACTCTGCATATGCCTTATCAACATCAGCTAATAAAACGACAGTTACTCCAAGAGATTCAACAAATAATAAATCTGAAATTAATTCCGGTACTTTTGAATTCCAATTCAATATGACTATATGGTTTTCAACATGAATTTTTCCAGAACTAGATTTTTTGTGTGCTATATAATCCTTTATTCCATTCGTAGTCAAAGCAATAATAACACCTGAGAATAGAACCATTCCAATCATTAATACAATAACTGCTAAAACTAAGGTATTTGGATTTTCTATTACTAAAATCGCATTAGGCGTTAACATCCATTTTATACTTCCATTCATAAGTGCATCGATATAAGAGGTAAAACTATCGTCGATAGTCAAAGCTATACCAGCAGCAATCAATAAAATGAATACATTAAATAAAATCATCATAAGGATAATAAAGATATGCGGTCTC
>CAKMKH010000069.1 GCA_927441705.1 uncultured Acholeplasmataceae bacterium
TAGCGAATTGTTGCCTGAAGATAAGCTCAATATTGTAGAGAAGTTATTACTCCAAAAATCGAGCAGAGGGAAGCTGTTCTTTGTAGGCGATGGTATCAACGATACACCGTGTCCAAATATTTCTTCAACATCAGTTATTAAACTTTGATCTATTTCTTTATTGTATTTATTGACGACTGAGACAGCGATAGGATGATTAGAAAAACTTTCCACATAAGCTGCTTTTTCGAGCAACTCTTCTTGTGTTGCACCATTAGCTGTATTGATTTCAGTCACTGTAAACGTTCCCTCAGTCAATGTGCCAGTCTTATCAAAAACTGCAATCTCAATGTTATTTAATGCTTCTAGGTAGTTTCCACCTTTAACCAAGATACCATTTCTTGATGCAGCTCCAATACCACCACTCGTTATACAAGGTGCAACTTTTGAGGAATGGATCTACAGAGCACTTATATTCTTAGTTATTTCGTGTCCATGTGCACTCGTTGTATCGATTCCGCTTGGTTTCTTTGGTGGTATTGGAGCGGCGTCTAGAAATGGTATCTTAGTTAAAGGTGGGAATTACCTAGAGGCATTAAATAACATTGAGATTGCAGTTTTTGATAAGACTGGCACATTGACTGAAGGAACTTTTACAGTGACTGAAATTAATACAGCTAATGGTGCAACACAAGAAGAGTTACTCGAAAAAGCAGCTTATGTGGAAAGTTTTTCTAATCATCCTATCGCTGTCTCAGTCGTCAATAAATACAATAAAGAAATAGATCAAAGTTTAATAACTGATGTTGAAGAAATATTTGGACACGGTGTAAAAGCAACTTATCAAAATGATATCATTGCAATCGGGAATGCTAGATTAATGAAAAGAGAAGGTGTTGAATTCAAGGAATCTGTTTCGTTGGGTTCAATTATATACATCGCTATCAATGGAAAATATGTTGGAAATATTGTTGTCTCAGATCAGATAAAGAAAGACTCAAAAGCAGCTATCAAAATGTTGAAATCATTAGGCATTAAAAAAACTGTCATGCTAACTGGTGATAAGAAATTAGTTGCTGATACAGTTGGACAAGAGTTAGATATCGATGAAATTCATAGCGAATTGTTGCCTGAAGATAAGCTCAATATTGTAGAGAAGTTATTACTCCAAAAATCGAGCAGAGGGAAGCTGTTCTTTGTAGGCGATGGTATCAACGATACACCAGTATTAGCGAGAGCTGATATTGGAATTGCTATGGGTGGACTCGGTGCCGATGCAGCCATCGATGTAGCTGATGTCGTGATTATGAATGATGAACCTTCTAAGATAGGTACTGCGGTCTTTGTGGCAAAGAGAACCAGAAAGATTGTTTGGCAAAATATATACTTCGCATTAGGAGTTAAATTCCTGTTTTTAGCCTTAGGAGCTATCGGAATTGCAACTATGTGGGAAGCCGTGATTGCTGATGTCGGGGTGTCATTATTAGCAGTACTAAATGCAATGAGGGTACTCAAATATAACTATAAAATAAATAATTAACTTAAATTATACTAACTTAATAGAGTTTATTCAATTTACGGTTATGTTTTTTAACAAGTCTCTAATAAAAACAGCTTCATTAAGCCATAAATTAAGGGTGCTAGAAAATTACATATATATGACACTAGGGTGCTAAAATTTTTACACGATTTGAAAGCTAGGGTGCTAAAGTTGTATTAAACCTCAAAACCTTAGACAGTAGAGTGACGGAGGACTTAAACCCTTTTGAATACTCTTTAGGTGATGTGATAAAATGAGTGTAGTTCGTATTGGCAATTTAGCATACGATCTCATTTGGACTGACTGATATCATTTTATAGATGAATGTACTTAATATCTCTGAATCAAGTTCATCGATGACTAAATTCTTTTTACCTAAAATCTCACCTATTTTATCCATACGTTTTTTGGTATCATAATTTTTTACGTGTTCAAGTTCAAGCTTGTTAATCTCTGCTGTTAGAACTTTAAGTCGATCCGAGTATTCTCTATACTTGGCATTAAATATTGATTCTGGAATATCTGGTTTTTTTACCTTTGTATCAATTAGATTGGATAATGCTATTTCGTTTTCGTCTCTTTCTAATGTTAACTTTTCAATGATACTTTCAACATCATCAACCTTGATGGTTGATTTAATTACCCTTTGAATGGTTGTCATGATATCCAGATCTTTTAAGAAGACTTTGTATTTACGTCAATAAAGTGGATATAAAGAGAAAGCATCCTCGGGACATGATACAATATTATTGACAGTTAGATTAGATATAATGTGTACACTGAATTAAACAACTAAAATAAGAAAGGTAAAACATATGAAAAAGTATGAAGCAGTTATTCAAGGTATGACATGTGATGCCTGTGAAATCCATGTAGAAAAAGCTTTAGGGTCTATAGAAGTTAAAATCATTGATGTTGATTATAAAACAGGAGTTGCTCAATTTGTCTCAACTGAAAGCATTTCTTTTAAAGATGTTGAATTGGCATTGAGTAAAACACCATATTATTTGAAATCTGTACATGAAGAGAATCATATAGCACAAGACAGCACATCCAATAAAAAAGATTTTGATTTAATTATTATTGGATCAGGCAGTGCTGCTTTTTCTGCAGCAATTAAGGCTAAAGAATATGGTAAGACGGTAGCAATTATAGAACGGGATACGATTGGAGGCACATGTGTTAACGTTGGATGTGTGCCATCAAAAACCATGATTCGTGCAGGTTATATAAATCAATTTTCAAAGAGCCACAATTTTCAAGGATTAAATATATCATCAAACGAGGTAAATTTTGAACAACTGATTGACCAAAAGAATCATTTAGTTGACCAGTTAAGACAAAAAAAATATATAAACTTACTAGATGTTTATCAAATTGAACTTATTAAAGGACACGCAAGATTTATCAATAGTAGTCAAATTTCAGTCAATAACAACGTTTATACTGCAGATAAATACTTGATTGCGACAGGTTCTAAGCCTGTGATTCCCAATATAAAGGGGTTAGATCAGGTTAATTATTTGACCAGTACTACATTACTAGAATTAAAAAAAACACCTAAAAGTATTGTTATTATCGGATCTGGATATATTGCACTAGAACTCGGGCAAATGTTAAAAAATTTGGGATCAAAAGTTACTTTTTTAAGAAGAAGTCATTATTTATTAAAAGAGTATGATTCAGAAATATCGATTAAAATGGAGGAAATACTAAAGACTGATGGTATTGAATTGATCAATGATATTTCTTATGACAAAGTTGAAAAGAACCAGGATTTGATTCAGATTCATTTCACAAAAAACAACGAGAAAACATATTTAGAAAGTGAAGCACTACTCGTTGCAGCCGGACGTACTCCTAGTACAGAAGATTTGAATCTTGATTTAGCTGGAGTTAAACTTGGTGATACAAACGAGATATTAATTAACGATTTCGGTGTAACTAGCAATGAAAATATTTATGCAGCTGGTGATGTCACTGGTGGTCCTATGTTTGTATACGTTGCAGCTTATCAAGGTGGAGTAGTTATGGATAACGCATTTGGTAATGTTAAAAAGAAGATAGATTTGAGATATGTGCCTAGTGTCATATTCACGACGCCCTCAATCGCATCTGTTGGCTACACTGAACATGAAGCAAACAGGCTAGGATACTCAACAGTTTCACGAACAATTGATTTAGAAATGGTGCCAAGAGCACTCGTCAATCATGACACTAGGGGTCTTTTCAAAATTGTTGTTGATCAAGCAACTAACAAAATTATAGGTGTACATATTTTGGCTGAGGATGCTGGTGAGATCATTTACTCAGCCACATTGGCCATCAAATTCGGATTAACGATTCAAGATTTAAAAGATACGATGGTTCCATATCTAACCATGTCAGAAGGACTTAAGTTAGCAATCCTCTCGCTTGAAAAAGATGTTTCTCATTTATCTTGTTGTGCAGTTTAATCATTAATTAGGCAGAACTGAATTGGTATATATAAGACTTATTCAATAGTTGCTTTCGATTATCCTCTTGGTAAAGCTATAATTTTAGGGTGCTAAATTGTTTTAACATCGATTACCTTAAACAGTTAAGTAAAGGGGATTTATACCCTACAAATCAATCTTTTGATGTAGAAATCAACGATGGTACTTTGATCTAATAATTTAATAGTAAAAATCAAAAAATATGTTTCTTTGGTATTGGTGGAGGGCGAAGAAGTGAGCAATGCTAAAATTCGTGAAGAGTTCGAAGCAGCAAACGACCATCGCGCATGGTTTGTCTATGGAGGAAGAACAGATCGGAAGCCAGCCAGATACCGAAC
>CAKMKH010000070.1 GCA_927441705.1 uncultured Acholeplasmataceae bacterium
TTCTAATTGATCTTTAAACTTATACTTAATCACTATAGGTTCCATAAATCTATTATACAGTGTGACGTTAAAAAGAAAAAGGCGATTTTATCGCCCCTAGTGAATTTATTCACTTTTGTTCTTGAAAATATGTTATAATCAATTACAATTAGAGTCGTAAAATGGAGGGGATGAATTATGAAGTGCCCAAAGTGTGTTAAAGAGATGCAGAAGGGGTTTGTACCATCAAATAGAGGAAGACTATACTGGTCTCCAGAAGATCAAAGAATTCCATGGAACGTTGCAAAGCTTCCAAAAGGGAGTGTGGTATTATCGGATTTTTCGATTACGACAGCCAAAAAAGCTGAAGCCTTTTTTTGTGAATCTTGTAAAATAGTAATATTACCTGTTAAAGATAAAATGGATTTATCAAGTAATGAATGATTTTAATATACAGTTTTTATAATATCAATTTCTCTAAGATATAAATCATCTAGTAATCTCATAAAGGTTATGTTTAAGAAGACCTTTCCTTCTCCAAAAATTGGATGAAAATAGGTCATACGAACCAACGAGATAAAAGGAAGGTTATAATGAAATATTTAAATTTGATAGGATTTATAGTTTGCATAGTTGTTGTTTTTTTACCTGAGAAATTCAGGCTTTTATTGATTATTCCATCGATAATTTTTATAATAAATGGGATATTGTTAATAATTAAAGATAGAAAGAATCAATTAGAGAATTGAAAATACAATAATAGTATCATTTATAGTAAAGTTAGTCTAGAGGTTGTAGTAAAGTTAGTCTAGAGGTTATCAAAAACAGTGATAAAGTCCATAATGACAAGACAAATTGCAGGATGGATAGCTGCAGCGGTACCATTTGGTCCGATTGCAGTAGGAGCTATGACTGCATTTGCAGGAGCTGCCATATATGCTATAATTGGTGCAATTAGTGGAGCATATGCAGCTTGGGTTGCAGGTGAATTAACGGATATAGTTATAGATGTAGCAAGAGGATTTTTAGTACCAAATATGAATTTAAGAGTAGGGTAGGTAAAAAATGAAAAATGAAAAAGTTCTAGTAAGTAAAAAAGGTCTTAAAATTGCAGGAATATTTGGTGTCATAGTTGGCATCAGTATAGTTATAGCAATGAGAATAAATGATAACTTCATGGATTTTGTGTTAGAAAATATTATTGTAATAATTATTATTATTGGAGTTATTGGTGGTAGCATAGGTGCTATTTATACTGTTGTTGAATATAAACAAAGTCAAAAAAGCGATGATCTTACAAATAAATAATAAATGTAGCTTTTGTTGTATTTTTACACAGTATGATTATACATCATGTTTATTTCTCGCTCTTAAAATAGCAATACAAAAGTAACTTTTATATCCTACTTAAGTTAGACAGTACATGAAAAGTGTGGCTTCTTTGTAATTTTAGCCACACTTTTTAATTTGTAAAAAGCAACTCCATCCGAAAAAAAGCAAAACTCCGTTGGAAACAGAGTAAAACTCCGTCGAACGCGAACGATTTTAGAGTAAAACTCCGTAATGACAAGACACAAAACTCCGTAATGACAAGACACTTAATAAGTTTGTAACTTTGACAAGACATTTGAATCAGGACAATGCTTAAGCAATCCGGTTCACTCAACTTGATATGAATTTAATTAAATAACATTGAAGCGTCATTAAAAATATATTTCTTTAGTATTATCATTGCTTGTTAGTGTAAACATAAAATGGTCGTTTTGATGTTACTTGAGTACACACAACATCCTATTTTCGAGCAATCTGGTTCACTCAACGCACGTTGAAACTATCACATTGCTTTCTCTAAAAACCGCTTAACAAAGCCATTCATACAATAGAACAAGAAGCATTTACCCCTTTAAAACTGGGTTAAATGCTTCTTTTTTACTTTTTGCCCAATGTGGAAACATATCGAAATCAATGTGGAAACATCAAACTATGCTATAAGCATATATTTTCTTGAGTGTGAGAACATCTATTTGCTAAAAAATTATATCACTACAACCCGATATAACATCTTAGCTAAGCCATCGGGTGTGTGATATGTTTCCACAATGATTGGTTCAGTTTTTAAGAATTCAAAACGTCGTTCTTTGAACTCATTGTCTGAATAATTCTTGGTTCCAGCAATACAGTATACGATCTCATTTGGACTGACTGATATCATTTTATAGATGAATGTACTTAAAATCTCTGAATCAAGTTCATCGATGACTAGATCCTTTTTACCTAGAATCTCATTGATTTTATCCATACGTTTTCTGGTGTCATAATTTTTTACGTGTTCAAGTTCAAGCTTATTAATCTCTGTGGTTAGAACTTTAAGTCGGTCGGAATATTCTCTATACTTAGCATTAAATATTGATTCTGGAATATCTGGTGTTTTTACCTTCGTATCAATTAGATTCGATAATGCTATTTCGTTTTCATCTCTTTCTAATGTTAACTTTTCAATGATACCTTGGACATCATCGACTTTGATGGTTGATTTAATTATCCTTTGAATGGTTGACATGATATCTAGATCCTTTAAGAAGACTTTGTTTAGCATATGGATCGTGGTTGCTTCAATGAGATCTTGACGACTCGCCTTGGCGTTACAGTTTGCCTTACCATTAATGTAGCTACCGCACTGTTGCATCACCCTTTGTGAGGGTTTACCGTAATTCCAATAACGTCTTTTTAATGTTCGACCACATTCACTACATATAATCATTGCTGTTAATGGATACGTTCTACTATATTTTGAGAGGTTTTTATCTTCACCTATTCTAACCTTAGCTCTATCTTTTCTAATGCGTTGTGCAAGTTCAAAAGTATCTCTATCGATGATTGCTTCATGACTGTTTTCTGTATAATAAGTAGGTGCATGATTTTTATTCTTAACTCTTGTGTGGTTCAGGTAGTCTATACTGATTGTTTTTTGCTGCAGCATATCACCCATGTATTTCTCATTCTTTAGAATGGCTGTAATCGTTGAAAGTCGCCATTCTGTTTTACCAGCACCTGTCTTTGCACCCATCTCAATGAGTTGCTCTGCAATTTTAGCTGGACCAACACCACTAATGTATAAATTGAATATGAGTTTAACGATTTGAGCTTCTTCAGGTACAACCACTAGGTTTCCACCTTTTCTATCCTTTGTGTAACCGAGGAAACGTTGGTGGTTAATAATAGGCACACCTTCTCTAAAACGTCTTTGAACGTTCCATTTGACGTTTTCTGATACGTTCCTTGCTTCCTCCTGCGCCATCGATGACTGTTAATAATATTGATAAAATGTACATAAATCACTTTTAAATAATGTACATCATCCTATATGATTAGATATAATCGATTCATGGAGGATGAGAAGCATGAGAACGTATCAGAAAACGTCAAATGGAACGTTCAAAGACGTTTTAGAGAAGGTGTGCCTATTATTAACCACCAACGTTTCCTCGGTTACACAAAGGATAGAAAAGGTGGAAACCTAGTGGTTGTACCTGAAGAAGCT
>CAKMKH010000071.1 GCA_927441705.1 uncultured Acholeplasmataceae bacterium
GGATATCAGCGTTGATAATTCCCAGAAGAAGTCTTGTCCAGTTTGAAAAATGACTGTATAAGCACTATAGATATATGCGACGACAATAGCAAGGCCAATGAGAGACATCATGGCTGGTGCTTTCTGTTTCATTTCTTCAAATGTACCCTTGAAAAATGGGGATCCTCCATAAATAAATAACACTGTACTGAGTATCAAAAGAATGTATAAGTCTCCAGAAAATCTTAGATTTAAATCAAGTAATTCTTGAATCATAGGTGATAGCGTTAAAATTGGAATTAATAAAATAAGTGAAATTAAAAATCTTCTTTTAAAATCTTTAACCATCATAGCATGATGGTCGTGGTGATTATCATGATTTTGATGTTCAGTATGCTTTTGACTATCTTCGTGATGGTGATGATGAATTTCTTCATGGTGGTGATTATGTGCATCTTGTGTTTCATGATTCATGCCTACTTTGTTGTGATCGATATGCTCATCCTTATCTACTTTGTGATGATGATGATTGTGTTCATGTTTGTCCATAATTTGCCTCCTTTAGGCTAGTTTAAGTGTTGTAAGACATGTATTTGATGTAGTAAAAGTTGAAACTTCGTCAGTTGCCGAAAAATTCTCATATGAAACAGTAATCTGATATCGTTTATTTATTGGTAACCAAATACCGGCAAATCCATTCGAACTGCTTATAATAGTTTTTTCTATGATGACAGTATTTGTTTGAGAATCAACAATCTTAACTTCAAAAGATTTATTTTTTAACTCTCCACGACAGGTGACTAAATTATGATTAGCACAAGGATGAGTCTGATTGACATAGGGTGCAAATGAGAGATAAAACTGACCTTTAGGTAGTTCTAACTCCATCTGATGTGTCGCATCACCTAAAAGCAATTTTGTTCCAGTAATCGCTGCACTAAAATTTGTAGGTTCATTTAAATCATTCTCTAAATAGGTCACTATATCTTTTACTGTCATACCATCTAGATCATATTTTGCCAAGAAATCATTTCGATTTGGTGAATTTGCTGCTACAAAAGCAATAAGTCCAATAAATGCTATAAATATGGAAAAACTGATTAGTAATTTCTTTTTCATCATAGACCTCATCTCAAGTATTTCACTAAAATTTCAGTGATTTCATCAATTTTTTCTTTACCTTTTTGTTCGAAAATAGCTTCTGTAACGCATGTACTAATATGATCGTTTAATATTAATGCATTAGCATTTTGAAGCAAAGCAATAACTGATAGTATCTGTTTTGAGATATCTACACAGTATCTTCCTTCTTCATACATTTTTAGTATGCCTTCCACTTGACCTCGCCCGGTTTTTAATAATTGTTTAATTTTTTCCTCATTCAAATGTCTTGTGTTGTGTTGATGCAACTGATTCATAGTTTCCTCCTTTAACCCCACCACGGGAGGGGTATACAAGTACATTATATCATGATAGTGTCAAAATGCAATAATATTTTTACATTCATTTTATATTCATAATTGTTTGGTATTATATAGTCGAGGTGAGTAAGATGAATAAAAAACAAGGTATCTTTTTAGGGGTTTTTATAGGATTATTGGTTATAGTTGCTATCGCATTCTGGTATTTTTCACCACAGTGGGCAGACAATAGTGATTATCCATATTATGGTCATATGGTGGGAGGTTGGGGTATGCCATTTGGTATGTTAGCTATGGGTATATTTTGGATTGGTGTGATTTACTTCGCATTAAATGGTTTTAGTTATCGCAGTGAATGCAGACACGATCAAGCAATTGAGGTATTAAAATCACGACTTGCAAAAGGTGAGATTACAATTGATGAATATGAAAAACTAATAGAAAAATTGAGGGATAAATAATATGAGAAAAGGTTTGATTGCTTTCGGACTAACCATCACAGTTGCATTTTTAGGCATGTTATCAATGGGGGCTGTAAATGCATATTCACGCGATAATGGTAATGATATTCTTGAGTTAAATTTAAGCCAACATGGCATGATGGGATCAAATTACAGTCTTTATAGTTTTGAAAGAATATATCTTCATCTATCTACTGATAATCAAGAAAAATTAGATTCTGGTTTTGCTAATGAGTTAATAACCACAGATATTCAACAAAAAACTGTTGTAGAGGTTGTTGAAATCATTGAGCAGATTAAATCGGATATCATAGATGATGTTCAGATTGAGTATTCTACCCAACGATTTGGCATGATGGGCGGTAACATGATGGGGTATGGTGGAAATGATCCATATGCAAATTGTGGTTACCAGAATAATGCTAGTACTTATGAATGGTTGTATATTCATTCGAGTGATGCCCAAAGAGATAGTTTGGACTTATCATTTGCGGAAGCTATTATGAATTTGGATTTGTCAAATCTATCAGTTCAAGAACTAGTTGAAAGCATAAATGAAATTAAGACAAATTTAGTTAATCAACTATCAAATCTGGTTCAGCCGAATGAATAAAGAAGTTGTGGGTGGGTAAACATACTCACCCATATTTTTGTTGTTGTTGTATAATATTCACATAGGAAGTGATTTGAATGAAAACATTAATTGTTGAAGATTATCCGAAGATCAATCAGTTATTAGCGATGTATGCGCGTAATGATGGACATGAAGTCAAACAAGTATATAACGGTGAGGAAGCACTTGCAGCAGTTCATCATGAAAAGTTTGATATTATTCTCTTAGATTTAATGCTTCCTGGAATACAAGGAGAAGAACTAATCAAACAAATACGCAAAGTGTCAGATGTTTATATTGTTGTATTATCAGCAAAAATTGATATCAAAGATCGTGTCGATGTCATCACACTTGGAGCTGATGATTACATGATTAAACCTTTTTCAATTGAGGAGGTCATGGCTAAACTCAAAAATGTTGAAAAAAGACTTGTTGTTAATCATCCAACAATCTATACATTTAATCATTCACATCTAAAAGTTCTACCCTTAAGTAGAGAGGTTTTTGTTCACAATCAATTGATCAATTTAACACAATACGAATATGATATTTTATTGCATCTGCTTTCGCATCCTAACATTGTTTTTTCTAGAGATATGATTATTGAGCAGTGTTTTTCAAATAGTGATGCTTATGACCGCGTTATTGATGTTTTCATAAAAAACATCAGAAAAAAAATTGATTTTTCTTCTGAAAAGTCATACATTAAAACGCATTATGGTATTGGATATCAGTTTGTGGGGGTAAAAGATGAATAGTATAAAGAACCTCCTTATATCACAAATCTTTAAAATAGTGCTCATCATTTTTCTATCAACCATTTTTTTATTGAATATTGCTTTTTATTTTTTTACAAATAACCAATTCCAAAAAGAAATTGCAAGACAATATGATGAACTATACAATATGACTGCTCATCTATCCACTGAAGAAAACTTCGAAACTTTAATCGTATATTTGGAGCATTATACACATAATAATGATGTAACAATTCATTTCAAAAATGTTACAGAACAAACCGTTTTCACCAATGATTTTGATGATATATTAATAAAGTTTGAAGCTATATATTATGATAATGCTCTGCTTGGTTATTTAGCAGTCGACTTAGAATCTTCTAAATTAAGTAAAGATATTCTTTACGGCTTTGTTGGGTTAAATTTAGTCTCTATTACATTGTTCGCTTTTGGGATGTATATTTTATATAAATTTCTTAGAAATGAAAATACTAAGATAAGGTTGGACTTAAAACATATTGAGGTTGAAAGTTCGACTTTCGCATATAAAGAAATGAAACAATTGCACTTTCAACTCATGACTAACCAAGTTCAAAGAGAAAAACAAAGATCTGTTTATGAGTCTCATATTAAAAGTATTGCACACGATATCAAAACCCCTCTTTCAGTAATACGAATCTATGCAGATTCATTAGTCAATGAAAAACTTAATCCAACTAAAGATGTTTTTTTGGATATTCAAGTAGAAACTATTAAAATAATGAACTTAATTCCTAAGTTTATTGAGCTCGATTATGTTGAAATACCATATCTTCAAAATATCTCTTTATTTATTAACAAATACGCACATAAGTACAAAGAAATATTCGAAAGTAAACAGATTTCTATAACACTCGAATTAGAGACTTTACTTGTAAATATTTCAGATAAAGATTTAGAAAGATTAATTGAACACCTTTTATTCAATGCTTTTTATTATTCTAATCCACAATCAAATATTACAATCTCAGTTCAAAATAAAACAAGAAGACTGGTAGTTAGTGATGAAGGGATTGGTATGACAAGTGAAACAATTATAAATATCTTAAAAGGTCCTTATCGTTCAGAAGAGGCAATGAAATTTAACGAAAAAGGTAGTGGATTGGGTCTTCAATTTGTAAAAGATATTGTTCGAAAATTGGAAGCAAATTTGCAAATTGACAGTGTTGTAGGACATGGAAGCAAAATAAGTATTCAATTTTCTTAATAAAAAGCAGAAATTCATCGGTGCAAATGAATGTGCGGTATCGAACTTGTTTTCACAATCTATAATGAAATGTATTGTTTATATGTTCCCACACTGGAAAAAGTCTGGAATGGGGAAACATAAAATGGCCAAAAATATGTTTCCGACGTACACGAAACGACAAATTTTCGAGCAATTAGATATACTCCACGCAGAGTAAAACTAGTCATATAACATTGAATTATGACCAAAATATGTTTCTTTGGTATTATCGTTGCTTGTTAGTGTAAACATAAAATGGTCATTTTGATGTTACTTGAGTACACACAACACCCCATTTTCGAGCAATATGGTGCACTCAACGCACGTTGAGTCTATCGTATTGCTTTCATTAAAAACGCTTAACAAAGCCATTCATATATAATAACAAAAGGTGATTTTACCTATCAAAGGGTAAAGATTGCCTTTTTTTTATTTTCTAGCCATTGTGGGAACATACGCATATCATTGTGGGAACATATTTTTTGTTCAAATGTACTGAATTTGATAGTCGAGGTTTGTTTGGGTAAACATTTTTTGATATCTTTTTTCATTTTGATTATTTTTATAAATCGCTCTATAAAGGTCATAAGTATACTTGATGTTTATACACTCAATGATAAGGATCTATTTTAATAATATGGAGCGCTTTATATGTTAGCTGCTGTATTTATGATGTCTTTCAATACAAAAATCTCCATTAATAAACTGCAAATATCTCCGTCAAAATATATCAAATTACTCCATTTGGATTGACATATTCAATAGAATATGATAGTATCTTGATAAGAGAGAGTGATAGTATGGAGACAACATATCTTAATAGAAGTATAGATGAAGAATTAGAAGCATATTTAGAAGCGTTTGGTGCAGTACTTATTACTGGTCCAAAATGGTGTGGTAAAACCACCAGTGCATCCATGAAAGCAAAAAGCATTTTAAAATTGCAAGACCCAGATAGGTCACAAGGTTATTTATTAACCGCAGAGACTAAGCCTTCACTCTTGCTTGAAGGAGATAAGCCTAGGTTAATTGATGAGTGGCAAATGGCGCCTGTTTTATGGGATGCTATAAGAACATCAGTAGATAATTTTAGTACAGAAGGATTATACATATTAACTGGGTCAACTGTTGTTGACGAATCAAAAATTATGCATAGTGGTACAGGTAGAATAGCACGATTGAAAATGTATCCTATGAGTCTTTTCGAATCCATGGAATCTAACGGGTCTGTATCTTTAAAACAACTTTTCGATGACAAAAATTGCGAAATTGATGGATTTAAATCAAATTTGA
>CAKMKH010000072.1 GCA_927441705.1 uncultured Acholeplasmataceae bacterium
GTAGATAAGTTTGGATCAAGTTGTCCATAATCTCTTTCATAGGTTGCATTTTTTATAACAATCTTACCTTCAGTTGTAAGTGCAGTACCATGTCTAGCAATACGTGTTGGCAAGACACAATCATGGGACTTGAAGAATTAAAACCACATGTAGATACATTAATTGTTGTGCCTAATGAAAGATTACTTGCAATAAGTGGCCCAACAACACAATTATTAGATGCTTTTAGAGAATCAGACAATGTTTTAAGACAAGGCGTTCAAGGGATTGCAGAAATTATTGCTATTCCTGGATTAATCAATGTTGACTTTGCAGATGTTAAAACTGTGATGGAAAATAAAGGGACTGCTTTGATGGGTATTGGCATTGCATCTGGCGAAGATAGAGCAATTGAAGCTGCAAGAAAAGCGATACATTCTAAGTTATTAGAAGTATCAATTGATGGCGCAACTGATGCGATCGTTAATATAACATCAGGCACAAATATAACTTTAATAGAAACAGATCAAGCATTATCAGAAATTAGAAATGCAACTGATCGTGATTTAAATATCATCTATGGTACTACAGTGAATGAAGACCTAGATGATGAATTAATCGTTACTGTTATTGCTACTGGATATGAATTAAAAGCTAAAGGTTCTACAATTGAAAACTTAGCTCTTGAAATATTTAATAAGACTTCAACTGATCAAATGCAACTAACTGATGAAGGTTTAGTGCAAAAGAAAGATGACGAAGAAGAACATCATGAAGGCGTCAAAGAAGGTAATAAACGTAACTTACCTTCATGGCTTGCAAAGAAATCGAAATTTTAAAAAGGCGTAAGGCCTTTTTTACTGAAAAGAGGAATTAAAATGTTAAAAGCAGGTATTGTGGGCTTACCAAATGTTGGAAAATCAACATTATTTAATGCCATTACAAAAGCAGAGGCACTTGCTGCGAACTATCCGTTTGCAACCATTGATCCAAATGTTGGAGTGGTTTATGTGCAAGACAAGAGATTAGATGTATTAGAAAGTATATATAAGCCTAAAAAAGTTGTTCCTACAGCTTATGAATTTATTGATATAGCAGGTTTAGTAAAAGGTGCATCTAAAGGTGAAGGTTTGGGGAATCAATTTTTGAGTCATATTCGCGAAGTCGACGCAATTTGTCAAGTTGTTAGATGTTTTGAAGACGAAAATATTACTCATGTTGAAGGAAAAATAGATCCTATTAGAGATATTGAAACGATTAAATTAGAGCTTAATTTAGCAGATTTAGAAGTTGTTGATAAACGTATTCAAAGACTAGATAAAAAAGCTAAAGCTAAACTTAAAGAAGCAATTCATGAACATGAACTGTTGACTAAAATCAAAGTAGCATTAGATCAAAATTTATCACCGAGAAAGCTAGATTTTTCAGATGAAGATTTGAAACTTATAAAAAGTTTTAACTTGCTATCTCTAAAACCAATGATCTATATCGCAAATGTCTCTGAAGATGATTTGCTTGATCCATCATCAAATGATCATTACAAAAATATTGTTGCATTTGCCAAAAAAGAAGGCACAGATATTGTATTAATTTCTGCTCAAGTAGAAATGGAGATTGCATCTTTAAACCAAGAAGAACAAGAAAATTTCTTAGAAGCTTATGGTCTTGAAAAATCAGGCTTAAATGAAGTTATAGAAAAAAGTTATGAACTTCTTGGACTAAAAACATACTTTACAGCAGGTGAACCTGAAGTAAGAGCATGGACATTTAAACAAGGGATGAAAGCACCTGAGTGTGCCGGAATAATTCATAGTGATTTTGAACGCGGATTTATTAAAGCAGAAACGCTTGCCTATGATGATCTTGTTAAATATCAAACTCCTCAAAAAGCAAAAGAAGCTGGTAGAGTTAGATTAGAAGGAAAAGAGTATATCGTTAAAGATGGAGATATTATGCTCTTTAGATTTAACGTATGATTAAAGATTTTAAGGGTACGATCATATGTGCATCTAAATATTTTGATGAAAAGCAACTCAGAAAAATTTATGATCAAGGGTATCATGATTTCGGAGAAAATCGCGTTCAAGTTTTAGTTGAAAAAATGAATAAACTTAAAGATTTAGATATCAATTGGCATTTTATTGGCCATCTTCAATCAAATAAAGTTAAAGAAGTCATCAATGATATTGCATTTCTTCATACACTAGATAGAATATCTTTAGCCAAAGAGATTCAAAAGCACGCCAACCATAAGATTAAATGCTTAATTCAAATGAATTTGACTGAAGAAGATCAAAAAAGTGGGTTATATTTGGATAAATTACCCCAATTTCTTTTAGAAATTAAAAAATATGATAAAATAGAGTTAATCGGGTTTATGACCATGGGTAAAGATGAAGATGAGATAAAAACAAACGAAGTTTTCAAAAAACTTTATGATTTATCACAAACTTACAAGCTACCACTATTATCTATGGGCATGTCAAATGATTATGAATTAGCAATCAAGCATCATGCAACACATCTTAGAATTGGTAGAAAATTCTACGATTTGCTTAATTAGGAGGGCATATGGGACTTTTTGGTAAAAAAAAGAATAGCAAGAATACTGATGATTCATTGAATCTTCAACCTAAAGAGTCAACATATGATCGCATCATATTTGAAAAATTATCATCAGATGACGATCCATATTTAACACATTTAGCAGATCAAATGATGGATGGAAGTCCACTAATTTTAAATTTTGAACCATTAGATGTTGATCAAGCAAATAAAGTTATTGCATTTTTCTCTGGTATTGCTTATGCGACTAAAGGAGAAATTGTACATATTCAAGAAAAAGTATTTATGTTTGCGAACAAAAATGTTTATCTTGATGGCTCAATGGAAGAATTTCTAAAAGATATCGTTGAATAAAAGTTAATACTTGCATGGATGAAGACAAATAGTATTTGTAAAGGTTTTAAGCGAATTAGGGATGGTGTAAGCCTAGTAACAAACACAAATAATATATCACTTTTGAGCAAGAAAAACATATAAACTAAGTGCTAGATGATTTTCTAGAACTAAGGTGGTACCGCGGAATATTATTTCGTCCTTAGCTATAAGGACGATTTTATTTTTATATAAGGAGTGATTTAACATGGACTACAAAGACACATTAAGTATGCCTAAAACTGACTTTCCAATGAGAGGGAATTTAGGTGTAAGAGAACTCGAGTTTCAAAAAACTTGGGAAGATATTGACCTTTACAAAAAAGTATTAGAAAAGAATAAAAACCAAGAATCATTTATTTTGCATGATGGACCTCCCTATGCAAATGGAGACATCCATATTGGACATGCTTTAAATAAAGTCTTAAAGGACTTTGTTTTGCGTTATCAAACCATGAAAGGTAAATATGTTCCATATATACCGGGTTGGGATACACATGGCCTACCAATTGAAACAGCAGTAACAAAAAAAGGTGTAAATCGTAAGGAAATGTCACTTGTTGATTATCGCAAAGTATGTTACCAATATGCTTTAGAACAAGTTGAAAAACAAAAAGAACAGTTTAAACGTTTAGGTATTTTAGGTGACTGGGATAACCCTTATATCACTTTAACTAAAGATTTTGAAGGTAGACAAGTAGAAGTATTTGCAAAAATGGTTGAAAAAGGACTTATTTATAAAGGACTTAAACCTGTTTATTGGTCACCATCATCAGAATCAGCATTAGCTGAAGCTGAAATTGAATATTTAGATAAAGTATCAATTTCGATTTATGTTGCATTTCCTGCCATCTCAGATGATGAGTTTTTAAAAGATGCTTCATACATCATATGGACGACTACACCATGGACAATCCCAGCAAATTTAGCAATTTCAGTTCATCCAAGTTTTAACTATGTTGTTTTCGAAACCAATGGCAAAAAATATGTTGTTACAGAAACATTACTTAATCAAGTATCTAAAGAATTAGGATTTGAAGATGTAAAAGTTTTAAAAATCTTTAAAGGTAACGAATTAGAGTTAAAAACATATAGACATCCTCTTTATGATAGAATTTCACCAATAATTGTAGGCGATCATGTCACAGATACAGATGGTACTGGTTTGGTACATACTGCACCTGGTCATGGTGAAGACGACTATCGTATTGGTAAACAATATGGTCTTGATATTTTATGTCCAGTTGATGATCGTGGATTTATGACTAAAGAATCTGGACCGTTTGATGGTATGTATTATGATGTTGCAAATGAAGAGATTGTTAAAAAACTAGATGAACTAGGTATTTTATTAAAATCATCTAAATTTACACACTCATATCCACATGACTGGAGAACAAGAAAACCAGTCATTTTTAGAGCAACTCCACAATGGTTTGCATCAATCGATAAAATCAAAACTGAATTATTAAGTGAAGTTAAAAAAGCTGAGTGGTTACCTTTATGGGGCGAACTCAGAATATCAAATATGATTACAAATCGTGAAGATTGGTGTATTTCACGTCAAAGAGCTTGGGGTGTTCCAATTCCAATCTTATATGCTGAAAACGATGAACCAATCTTAGAAAAAGAAGTTTTAGAACATATTGCTGCTGAATTTAGTAAACATGGATCAAATGTGTGGTTTGAAAAAGAAGCTACAGATTTACTTCCTAAAGGTTATACACATAAAGGCAGCCCAAATCACATCTTTAGAAAAGAAACTGATATTATGGACGTTTGGTTTGATTCAGGCACATCGCACACTTTATTAGAAACACTAAATTTACCATATCCAGCAGATTTATATCTAGAAGGTTCTGATCAATATCGTGGATGGTTTAACTCATCGCTTACTACAGGTGTTGCGGCTTATGGAAAATCTCCATATAAGAAAGTTGTTTCACATGGCTTTGTTCTAGATGGACAAGGCAAGAAGATGAGTAAATCAATGGGAAATACCATTGATCCAAATAAAATCATGAAACAACAAGGTGCTGATTTATTAAGATTATGGGTTGCATCAGTTGATTATCAATCAGATGTTAGAATTTCTAATGACATGATGACACAAATTGCTGAAGGATATAGAAAGATTAGAAATACAATTCGATTTGTACTAGGTAATATTAGTGATTTTGATCCTAGTAAGGATTATATACCTTTTGATAAACGTGGGAAATTAAATCAAGTCATGACATTGAAATATCAAGAATTATCAAATCAAATGCTTGATGCATATGAAAATTATCAATTTGATCGTGTCTATCGAGGCATTGTATCATTTATGACAAATGAATTAAGTGCATTTTATCTAGATTATACAAAAGATATATTATACATAGAAAAAACAGATGGTATAGAAAGAAGATCTGTTCAAAGCGTGTTATATGATGCATTAAGTGGTATGTTAAAATTATTAACACCAATCATGCCTCATACAACACATGAAGCATATGAGTTTCTTCCAGGTGAAAAACTAGAAAACATTTACTTAGAACGACTACCTGAAGTCTATAAATTATCACATCCTGAATTACTTAAAGCATTTGATACATTAGATCATGTTAGAAACTTAGTTTTAAAACGTTTAGAAGAGGCTAGAGAAAAGAAAGTGATTGGTAAATCACTACAAGCAAAACTAGATATTACTTTAACAAAAGAACAAAAACAAGCAATGGATATACTAGAGTTTAGTGCTCATCAAGTTTTCATTGTTTCAAAAGTCAATATAAATTTAGGCGATAAACTAGAAGCTGTTGTTTCTAAAGCCGAAGGCGAAACATGTGATAGATGTTGGAACGTTGTAGATCACAAGCATGAAAATGGACTATGTGATCGCTGCGATAAAATTGTTAATGGGTGAATTTTATGAATATATTAGTAGTAAATGATGATGGTTATCAAGCTGACGGACTTGCAATATTAGTCAGAGCTTTAGCGCCATTTGGAAATGTATATGTATCAGCACCAAAAACACATCAAAGTGCAAAAAGTCACGCAATTACGATAAATAGTAGAATCGAAACATTTGTGAGTGAGCCAATTTTTGGCTCATCCGCAACTTTAGTTGTTGATGGAACTCCAGCTGATGCAGTAAGATTGGGACTTAAAGTTTTTGATGTTGATTTTGATTTGGTTGTTTCGGGGATTAATTACGGACCTAATATCGCAAAAGATATAATGTATTCTGGTACGGTTGCTGCTGCATTAGAAGCTAAAATATTAGGCGTAGATGCAATTGCAATATCTGCTCCAAATACCAACCTATCTTATTTATATGATGAAACAATTAAATTGTTTGATGAACTCATAGAAACTAAACTATACGACTTTAATGGTATTTTAAACGTTAATTTTCCTAAAGAAACATATCAAAGACCTAAAGGTGTCAAAATAACAACACAAGGGTTAAGATTACAACACGCAGAATTTGTTAAATCAGAAAAACCTGATATCTTTCATATTAAAGGCAGTATTATTAATTACCAAGAACATCCTGAAAGTGATGTTGTTGCCTTTGATGAGGGGTATGTCTCAATTACACCTCTAAAACTTGATCGCACGGATCATCAAAAAATTAAAGAGATTTTGAGCTCAGGTAACTAATTGTTTAAAACTAATCTTTATGATAAACTAAACGTATAAAGGTAGGTGTACATATGGCACAATTTAATATACATTTTTTCAAGGAAAGAAATAGAAATATTGACTTAGAAGTTTTAATTCAATTTTTTGAAGGTATTGAAGGATTCAAAGTTGAAATGGATAATCAAAGTGTAAGATTTTTATACACCCATCCAAGACTTGGACATCAAGCTAAATTTGTGATTACACCTAAATCTCAAGTACCTGACATTTATCGATTAAGTCCTAAGTTTTTAGACTTGAATTTTCATCTTGAAATGCCTTTATTAATGCCTAATTATGTTGCTAACCAATTATTTGATTTAGTTAAGAAGATCTGCCAACGCTTTGATATGCATATTTATAATGAAATGTTTGAGGATGTACTTGCATTTAAATTAGAAGTTGTCCAAAAAGTATTTCAAATGTTAAAAGAAGCATATGTTGATAGAAATCCTGTAATTATGAGTAATTATTTTTCTATCAAACCAGATAAACTAAATGCAATATATCGTTATGTCGATGATTTTTATGAATTGCAAAAATATTACCAAGAATTAGATACATACGTTCCTTTATACCATTTCTTAAGAACTGAGAAAAATAAATTAATTGTTGGAATGGAGTTCAAAGAACATGCTTTAACAGTATTTCCTCCACATCTCGATTATGTATTTTATCGTGTCAATCAAGAAATTAAAGTTTATGGGGCAACTGAATTGATAGAAGTTCTTGATAAATATTTACAAGATGTTCCTGGATTTATTAAAGGCACAAAAGTCATTCCAAAGAAGCTTGTAAAAAAAGCACATAAGGCTATAAAAAAACATACATTTGAAAAAGTGTCACATACGTTTGAGAAAGTAGATTTCAAGTATCTTATTGACATTTAAGAGGTAGACATGACGCATCTAAAAAAAATAGCACTACATACAATGGGATTTATTGTGATTGCACTTGGCATTGCAAATATCCTTACATCAAAGCTTGGAGCATCACCAATCGATGCGTTTAACTATTTTTTACACAATATAATTGTTACAATATTACCGGATATTACAATAGGTACAGTTATTATTTTTACAGGACTTTTTGTGACATTATTAGCATTTATATTCAATAAGAATAAAGATATGATTGTGAGTGCAATCTTTTTATTCGTCGTTGGAATATTTGTCGATATGTGGTTATTTGTATTAGGATTTATACCTGACTCATTAGCTACACTTATAGTGATTAGAATAATGATGGCAACAATTGGCATGCTTCTTTGTGCATTTGGTGTCGCAGTGACAATATTAACAGGTCTTCCTGCATCGCCATATGAGCGCTTAATGTTAGTCATTTATGGTAAGATCAAACGATTGGCAGTTTCTAAAATAATTGTAGAAGGCAGTTTTTTTGTTCTTGCAGTTATCTTAGGTTTAATTACACATAGACTTTTTGAACAAGTTCACATCTTTACTGTTGTTATGACCTTTATGATGGGAATACTTGTCTCAATGTTTACACATATATTAAAAAATAAATTTTTAAAAGGAGAAGGAAAATATGAAACTTAACAAAATGATAGATCACACTAAATTAGGTGCTAATATTTCTAAAGCACAAATCGATCAACTCTTAGAGGAGGCAAAAACTTATGATTTCAAAAGTGTTTGTGTTAATCCAATTTGGGTAAAATATGCAAAACACCAATTAAAGAAAACTGATGTTTTAGTATGTACCGTTATTGGATTTCCTCATGGTACACATCATCATTTAGTCAAAGCTTATGAAACATTAGAAGCGATTAATGATGGTGCAGATGAAATTGATATGGTTATCAATGTAGCTGCATTAAAATCAAAAGATTATCATACAGTAGCACAAGAAATTAAAGGTGTTGTTGAAAATGCTGATAATAGAGTTGTTAAAGTTATTATAGAAACATGTTATTTAACTAATGATGAAATTGTTAAAGCTTGTGAAATAGCAGTAGATCAAAAAGCTACATTTGTAAAAACATCTACTGGATTTGGTACAGGTGGAGCAACTATTGAACACGTTAAATTAATGAAAGATACTGTAAAAGATAATGCCTATGTTAAAGCCAGTGGTGGTGTTAGAACTTATGAAGATGCTATGAAAATGATTGAAGCAGGTGCTTCAAGAATTGGGACATCTAATGGCGTAGATATAGTAAACAAAGGGAGCGATAATAATGATACCAACTCCGCATATTGATCAAGAAGATAAGAATTTAATCGCAAAAACAGTTTTAATGCCTGGAGATCCTTTAAGAGCAAAGTTTATTGCAGATACTTTTTTGACAAATGTTATTCAAATTAATAATGTAAGAAATATGTTTGGTTATACAGGTTATTACGGAAAGAAAAAAGTAACTGTTATGGGTTCAGGTATGGGTATGCCAAGTATTGGTATATATAGTTATGAGTTATATTCTTTTTATGATGTAGAAAAAATTATACGCATTGGATCTTGTGGTGCATATAGTCCATCATTAAAATTATATGATGTACTATTAGTTGAAAAAGCTTACTCTGAATCATCTTATGCAAAAACAATGGGTGTATCTAGTAGAAAAACATTAAATGCATCTAAACCGCTAAATAATAGAATTTTAAAAGCAAGTGAAAAATTGAATATTCCAGTTAAATTAACAACTATCCATTCATCTGATGTTTTTTATCGTTTAAATCATGAAGAATTTAAGGATATTTATAAAAACCATGGAGCTGAAGCTGTCGAAATGGAATCATTTGCATTATTTGCAAATGCTAAAGCTTTAAAGAAAAAAGCATCTTGCTTGCTAACAGTATCAGATTCACTTGTAACTCATGAAGCAACAACAGCTCAAGAGCGTCAAGAAGCGTTCACAAAAATGATGGAAGTTGCTTTAAATAGCTTATAATGATCGAAATCAAAAACGAATTTAAAACGATACAGTTCGCGTTGTTTTTTACAGATTACGATGAAAAAGATACACGTGTGTATCGTTTTTTGTTGCCTAAATTACTTACATCACATAGCAACACATATAAAACTAAAGTTTTGATGCAAAAACATCTAGAAGATTTATATGGGGCTAGAATAAATACAAGAAGTGAACATCATGCAAATTTGAGTGTGATGTCTTTTGTGTTTACTATTGTCGATCCAATTATTGTAGAAGATGAAAACTTAATTGATCAAAGCATAAAGTTATTGAATGATATTTTTGTTGATCGAACATATTTTGATGAAGCTATATTTCAAGAAGAAAAACGCTTATTAATTGAACAGTGGGAAACCTTAAAAGATCATAAGAGAGTATATGCAAACGTAGAGTTTGGAAAAGCCTTTTTTGGTGATGATTTATCTGGTTATCCTCTATCAGGGACTTTAGAAGATATAAAGAAGCTTACACTATCTAATTTAATTGATTATTACCAAAATAATTTTTTTAACAATGAAATTAAAGTTATTGTCAATGGACATATTGAAGATCATTTAAGTACTATAAAAAGCAAATTATTAATAAAATCTAAAAACAAAGATTTAAATATTAAGTTTAATTTTAGAGATTTAAAGCAAATCAATCAAATTCAAGAAGAAACGAATATGAATCAAGCTATTATTAAACTGGGATATCAATTACCCGTTTTTAGATTTGATCCATTATATGAAGCTGCTCTTTGTGTTGATACAATCTTAGGTGGATATCCTGAAAGTAGATTATTTAGAGAAATAAGAGAGCGCCAAGGCCTTTGTTATGATATTTCTTCTAATTATGATTTTTATAAAGGCATTTTAGTTATATCTAGTGGAGTTGCAAAACACCAAAAAGATTATGCATTAGCTGAAATCATTAAAGAAGTTAATTATTTAAAAGAAAACGATATTGATTATGAAGAACTAGACCATGCAAAAGCATATCTAATTCATCAAATAAAAAGTAGTCTTGATTCACAATCATATATGACTAAACGTCAATATTTTGTTGATATATTTAAAGATAATACAACAACAGAAAAGCGCATAGAAAACATAAGAAATGTGTCGATTCAAGACATTAAAAAAGTGATAGATATTTTACAATTAGATACGACATACATTCTTTATGGAGGTATTTCATGATCCATAAATACGACAAACGTTTTAATGAACACATTTATATCCTAAAACTTAAGAATGGTATGGAAGTTCATCTTTTACCAAAAGATGGACCATTTTATACAACTTATGTGGAACTTTCATTACCTTATGGTGCACTTCATCTTGATTACGTCTATAATCAAAAAACATATAAAACACCTCCAGGAACAGCACATTTTATGGAACACAAAATATTTGCGATGCCAGATGGAGATGCATTTGCGAAGTTTTCAAATCTTGGTGTTGATGCAAACGCGATGACATCATATCATCAAACCTCATATATATTTAATGCGACTAATAACGTTATAGAGGCGTTAACTCATCTATTAGATATGCTTGATACACCTTTTTTTACAAAAGAAAATGTTGAACAAGAAAAACTTATTATCGAAGAAGAACTAAAAATGTATCTAGATGACCCTCATTCAAAGATGCAAAATCAACTTATGGAAAACATGTATCACACGCATACATTAAAGCATGATATTGGTGGAACGATTGATTCTATTAAGGAAATTTCTGCAGAGATGTTAATGGATGTATATAATCATTTTTATAATCCGAATGAACGTTTACTTGTTATTACAGGCAAAATAGATTTAAAAGAGATGAAACACTTCTTTGAAGTTTATGATCAAAGCCGTGTTAAAACTTATAAGCCATTACTTGTTTTTTCTAAAGAATCAAAAACAATTGTTAAAAAAATGGAAATCGTATATGATGATATTCAAATTGAAAAAATGATGTTAGGGATTAAACTACATCCACTTGGAAGATTTGGAAAAGATCTTGTTAAAAGAGAGATGATCATGACAATGGTCTTAAATATGTTATTGGGATCATCATCTAAGATGTATGAAAGACTCTTAAAAGAGCAACTTATTAATCAAAGCTTTTATGTAAATACGACTTTTGAGAAAAAGGCTGAAAATATTGTAATTTATGCAGAAAGCAAAAAATTACTAAAATTAAAAAAGATTTTGGTTGATTATTTAACCAAAGATGCTTATATAGATTTAGATGAAGATGATTTCATGAGATATAAAAAAGTGTATTTAGGGCAATTTATATTCGCGCTTAATAATTTAGAAACAAAGACTTATTTATATGGAAAGTATTATCATCAAAAGTCTTCATTATTTGATGTCATCGAAATGATGCAAGATGTCACTTATGATGAAATGTTAAAAGCGCTACAAAGAATAAATAAAAGATCCATGAGTATACTTATATACAAAAAGACTAAATCTTAGTCTTTTTTTTATAATTATAATTAGTAATTGACATAAATAATAACTAATATCATATTTATAAAACATTTTTGATTCAAACATATGATGAACATATAAAGTGCAATTTTATTAAATTGACTTTTCTAGATATACTAAAGCAAAAAAAGGAGTTCATATGTTAAATCAATTGATATTAGTGGGACGTCTTACCAAAGATCCTGAAACAAAGATCTTAGAAGATGGAAGAAAAGTTAGTGATGTGACTTTAGCGGTTCAAAGAGGGTTTAAAAACATGGATGGTAATTATGATACTGACTTTATAAAAATCTCAGTCTGGGAGGGTTTAGCAACTGCAATTGAATCTTATTGTTTTAAGGGGACAATGATTGCAGTAAAAGCTAGAATTCAAACTTATAAATATGAACTTGATGAAGAGAAAAAGTTAAATATGCTTGAAGTTATTGCGGAAAGAATTACATTCTTATCATCAAATAATAAACAAGAAGCTGAATTAAAGACAAATTAAAGAATAAAAATGCGCTTAACAAAGCGCATTTTTATTTTATATAAGAAAATTTATAAAAAGTATTGACTTCCTATACTATGCATTGTATAATATATCGTGTTAGACAGTATGAGGTGAAACATGAAACAGCAATTAAAAAAAGGCGTACTAGAAATATTTGTACTAGCTTTGTTAAGTAAAGGTGACTCATATGGATATAAACTCATTCAAGATTTATCCGAGCATATGGAAATAAGCGAGTCAACCTTGTACCCAATTTTAAGAAGACTAGAAAAAGTTGGTCAATTAGAAACCTATAATGAGTTATTTCAAGGACGCAATCGAAAATATTATATAATCGCGAATCCAGGAAAAGTCGCATTAGATGACTTTTCAGATGAATGGAAAGATATAAAAAAGATTTATGATTTACTTACGAAGTGAGGACTATAATGGAAAAATGGTTAAGAGCGCTTGAAGCGTACCTATTAAAGAAATTTAATCAAGAAGAAGTTAATATTGTCATTGATTATTATAAAGAGATGATTAGTGAACGTGTAGAACACGGTGAGAACATCGATGATGTTTTAGCAAGTTATCAAATGAAAACAATAAGGAAAGACATGACAGTAGATTTACTTTCTAAAAGAAATATAACAACACCGAAAGAATTTGTTAGAAGCATAGTACAATTTTTTGTTATTTTATTAACAACACCATTATGGATTCCATTAGCAATTATGTACTTTGTATTGTTCTTACTTTTAGGTATATTTGCGATTGTAGCAGGCATTATATTTGTAGCAGGTATTATAAGTATTATATTTTATACCATTGAAGCTTTTGGGCAAAACTATAATACAATGGAAACATTAGGTTATGTAGGGTTAGTTTTAATTAGCATATCAATATTAAGTTTAGTGAGCATTGGTATATATAGACTATGTGATAGATCTGCTAAATCGTTGTATTGTATATTTATGAAATTAGTTAGAAAAGATAGAGGTGTAAAATGAAATATTTTATTAGGTTATTATTAATTGTTTTGGGAATTGGCGTCATACTTACGATGCTTTCCATGATATTTTTACCAGATTATGGATTTTTAGGTAATCTAGTAACTAGAAATGATGCATACGGAGAAATCATTGAGTTTGAAGAAGAAACTATATTAACTGATCTAAGTTTTGACTTAGAAAATAGACACATCAACATAAATTATGTTGATGATGACAAACTTACTATCAGTTACTATAAACGGGATAACGAAGTCTTTAACTTTAATGTCTTAGATGGCAAACTAACTGTTGAACATGATTTTGAGAGATTTTGGGCAAATATATTTTTCTTTAATGTTGTATCTAAAATGTATTTAACAGTTGAAGTGAATATTCCTAATGATTGGGAAATAAGTCATTTAGATGTTCATGTGAAAACAGGAGATATAAATCTAAATCCTGAAACTCAAAAAACTTATGATCAAGTTAGTATTGGAAGTGCGACTGGTAATGTTAATGTAGTTAACATAGCTGCAGATGAGCTAACAATATCATCTTCAACTGGCGATTTGAATTTGACTGATGCTGTCGTTACTAATTTAGCGAAAATAAGACTTTCAACGGGTAGAATTTCTATAAAAAATCTTACTTCAGGTAGTCTAGATGTCAATACTTCAACTGGACATGTGTCATTAACTGAAATAACATCTTCAGATGCTGTTGTTGATAGTTCAACGGGTGACATTGATATTACTGATTCAACATTTGATACACTTATGGTAGACATTTCAACGGGAAAAATTAGCTTAATCCATGTTTTAGCTTCTGACTATCGACTTGATACATCAACAGGATATATTACTGTAGTACTTTCAAGCATTGATGATATAAGATTTAATTTAAAAGCTGATACTGGCAAAATTCTTTTTAATGGCTTAAGCCAAGGAAATGAGTATCAAACTCAAGTAGGATCAGTCATTTTTGTTGCAAAAACAAACACTGGAAATATAAACATTGAAGTGGATGCTTAATTGCATCCATTTTTTCTTTTTGACTTAATTTATGTGTTATAATATGCTACAATAAAATAAGGAGATGGTAAATATGAAAATAGATTTTAAACAAGAAGTCTTAAACAGAAAAAATGATATTATCAAAGATTTAACAGGTTTAATAAAAATAAACTCAGAACTTACAACTTATGATCCAAGCCGCAAGGGTGCACCTTTTGGCGAAGGTATAAAAGAAGCTTTAGATTTTATGCTTGAACTTGGAGAAAAAGATGGATTTGAAGTTGTTAATCTTGATGGTTATGCAGGACATATTTCTTATGGAAATCAAAAAGAATATGTTGGAACAATCGGTCACCTAGATGTTGTACCAGCAGGAAATGATTGGACTTATCCTCCTTATGGTGCTGAAATTCATGATAACAATATGTATGGTCGTGGTACAGAAGATGACAAAGGCCCTACAATCGCAATATATTATGCATTAAAAATCTTAAAAGAATTAAAAGTTCCTTTAAGCAAAAGAATTAAACTAATATTAGGTACAGATGAAGAAACTGCATGGCGCGGTGTTCGTCATTATTTTAGTGTTTATCCTGAAATTCCAGTATCAGGATTTATTCCTGATGCAGATTTTCCATTAATTTATGCAGAAAAAGGTATTTCTAGAATATTTGTTGAAGGCAAACTTGATGGAAAAGATATTGTTTCACTTCAAGGTGGATTTAGAGATAATATGGTTCCAGATTATGCTGAAGCCTATTTAAATAAGACCCAAGATTTTGAAGCTTTATTTAAGGCATTTTTAGCTAATAACAATTATCAAGGTAAAGTTGAAGAAAAAGATGGTTTAGTTCATATCAAAGTATTTGGTAAGAGTGCTCATGGTTCTACACCAGAGTTTGGTGAAAATGCAATTGATAGATTATTTGAATTTTTTGTAAGTGCGAAAATCGATCATCCAGTTGTAAGACTTGCAAATGAAAGATTAATTCATGATATTCATGGGCAAAAACTTGGTGTTTATTATAAAGATGATGAGATGGGAAATCTAACGATCAATTTAGGTGCAATGTCAACAATAGATGGTAGTTATCGCTTTAATCTGAACTTAAGATACCCAAATGGTATTGATTTCAAAGATATTGTTAAAACCTTAGAGGAAAGCGTTAAACCATATCAAGCTACCATAACAGTTGATAATCATCAAGAATTACTATATGTAGATCCAAAATCTGAACTTGTACAAAAACTTTTAAGTGTCTATCGTAAACATACAAATGATATGACAGAACCTATTACAATTGGTGGAGGAACATTTGCAAGAGCATTACCTAATAGTGTTGCTTTTGGTCCACATTTCTTAGAAAAACCGACTTATATTCATCAAAAAAATGAATTTATTGATCTAGATGATTTCTTTACAGCAATCATGATCTATACAGAGGCATTATACGAACTAGCTAAATAAAGGAGGGCTTTTAATGAAAGCATATCTCGATTTATGTAAACATGTGATGACCCATGGAACATATAAAATGGACAGAACAAAAACTGGGACAAAAAGTGTTTTTGGCTATCAAATGCGTTATGATTTAAGTGAAGGATTCCCACTTTTAACAACTAAAAAAGTACACCTAAAATCAATTATCCATGAATTATTATGGTTTATTTCAGGGGATACAAATATTAAGTATCTTGTAGAAAATAATGTAAAAATCTGGAATGACTGGCCATATGAAATCTATAAAAAAAGCGAAGATTTTAAAAATGAATCTATGGATGAATATGTTAAAAAAATAAAAGATGATCCCGACTTTGCAATAAAATATGGTGATTTAGGTCCAGTTTATGGAGCTCAATGGCGCAATTTTAATGGTGTAGATCAACTTAAATACATTTTAGATGAACTTAAAAATAATCCAAATTCAAGACGAATGATTTTGAGTGCATGGAACCCAAGTGAAATCAAAAACATGGCCTTACCTCCATGTCATACACTCATTCAGTTTTATGTTGCAGATGGTAGGTTATCTCTACAACTTTATCAAAGAAGTGCTGATATCTTTTTAGGTGTCCCATTTAACATTGCATCTTATGCATTATTGTTGATGATGGTTGCACAAGTAACTGGATATGAGTTAGGTGAATTTGTACATACATTAGGAGATGCACATATTTATCAAAACCATTTTGAACAAATTGAGCTTCAATTATCAAGAGAACCAAGAAAAAGACCTACTATGGTAATAAATAAAAATGTTAAATCTTTATTTGATTTTAAATATGCTGATTTTGAATTAAAAGACTATCAACCTTACCCTGGTATTAAAGGAAAAGTTGCCGTATGATACAAATGATCTGGGCGATGGATGAAAACTGGCTCATTGGTAAAGATAATTTGTTGCCATGGCATTATCCAAAAGATTTAGCATATTTTAAGAAGATGACAAAAAATTCATCTGTCATCATGGGTGATTTAACATATCAATCATTAAAAAGTTATTATAAAACTAAACCGTTACCTTTTAAAAAGGTATATGTTGCAAATATTTTAGACGCATCTTATGATGATGCTATTCATATCAAAGATATTTTCAAATTCATTAAAGAAACTAATGAAGATATCATGGTGATCGGTGGTAAGACTATTTATCAACTTATGCTACCATATGCTGATAAACTCTACATCACTTATGTGTTAAAAAAACATGAAGGTAATGTGTATTTCCCTAGTTTTGATTTATCACAATTTAAATGCATCGATAAAAGTTTCGAAGAAAACTTGATATTTGCTACCTACGAAAGGATAAAATCATGATTACAGTGCTTTATTTCTTAACAGTTTTAGGATTTACTGCAGTGATGCATTTTTTTGTCACGCAAAATTATTATTTTATTCCACTCTGGTTATTTTTAGGACTCATTGTTGGCTTTATAATCACAGTACTTTTCATCATAATCCAATTACCTATATTAAACAAGTTATCTTTTTTAAACCGATATAAAAGTCATTTATATCGAAGTGTTGCATTTTATTTAGATCATATTGTTTTTAGATTAAAGATTGATGTTGAAGGCAAAGAAAATATTCCAAAAGATGGTAGATTGACTGTCTACGCAAATCATAAATCTTATGCTGATCCAGTTATTCTTATGGAAGTTATAAATAGACCAACGGCTTTTACTCCAAAGATGGGAGTTTATAAATTACCATTCATGCACATGTTACTAACATCTGTTGGA
>CAKMKH010000073.1 GCA_927441705.1 uncultured Acholeplasmataceae bacterium
GTAGTTGACCCCGAAGAACGTGAACAACACAGCAGCAAAACCAAAAATTGCCAACCAAGCCGCCCTTTTTCCCTTCCATCCGTACATCAACCGAGCATGCAGGTATGCTGCATAAATGATCCAAGTGTATAATGGAATTTCAACAACAAACATGTGAATCAGCATGAGTGACATCATCAAAATAGTTATTGTTGAACTGAATTGAACTCTTTTTTTAGCGGAATTCATCTTGAGTGTATCAGGATCAACCGATTCATCATTTGTTACTTCGAGACTAATCTTATATCCAATGCTTTGGATGCGGTGTTTGATATCACTAAAACGAATGACGCGATCGTCATATTGAATGGTAACTTTCTCCGTAGCGAGATTGACATGAGCATCAATAATCCCATCCATCTTCAACAGTGTATTATCAATACTGTTTGCGCATGTAGCACAACTCATTCCATCAACTTTGGCAGTCACAGTCTTATGATTGTTTTCGATAGTAATGAGTTCATATCCTATCCCCTTAACAGCATTCATTGCAAGATTTGAACTAAAACTGTTATCATCAAATTGAATTGTTGCAGTTTCAGTTGCTAAATTCACAGAAACATCAATGATACCTTCAACTTTTCTTAATGCTTTTTCAACATGGTTGACACACGAAGCACAAGTCATACCATTCACTCGATATTTAATATTACTCGACATTTTATTATTCCTCTTCGATGGTCGTTAAGTATTCGACTTGATATCCTGTTTGAACAATTGCCTCAAGATACATATTTGAATTGGGTTTTTCCTCTTCAGTCAATACTTTTGCAATATGTGTTGAAAAATTAATATCAACATTGATTGCTCCCGCTGATTTTAAAGCTGAAGTAATGCGATTGATGCATCCGATGCAATGGATATCTCCGATTCTATAAATTAGCGTTGCCATAAGTAATTCCTCCTTTTTTACCCCTCCCGTGGTGGGGTGTCATCTATACTATATCAAACTATTCATTAGATGTCAATCCTTCATCTTCTAAATAGTAGATGTGTCTAATTCCATCTGTGTTTTCTACATAAGCAGTAATATATGTATCTTTTGATAAGATAAGATCATTAACAGTTGTTACAAAACCATTATCATTTAGGGTTTTTGGATAGTTTTTATCTGAAATATTCTTACTTAACCCATATCTGTATGAACGACTTATAAAATCAGTACAGTAGAATTTGTTTTTTGTGTCCATAATGAAAAGGAAATTATATAATGAACGATTTTCTAAATGTTCATTGGCATATGACATAGTTTGATCCAGTTTTTCTTCATCTATATTTTTTACTCTTAATACTACGAATTTTTCTCTGTAATAAGAACCATAATAAGGATATGACAAGTCGTTTTCTCCTCTAAAATATGGCAACATCCAATAATTAGTAGAAGATTGTCTTACACCAACTGAATAATCATGTGTACCATCTGAAGGGTCTTTGATTATATCAAAGATACTTTCATCATCTTTTGGGAAGCCTACAGCTTCAATGAATTGATTGTTACCATTATTCAGTGCAGCGTGTCCTCCAACAAAAAAACTCATCAATTGATGAAAACCGAATATGTTTGGAAAAGGTGATTCCTGAGTCACAAATATATCCCCTTTTTTCCCAATAAATGGTTCATCTTTGGTTGTATAAAAAAGGCTACGTGTATCCGCTTTCTCATATTCATTGATTCTTTCGACTGGGTGATACATTCTTATTTCTTCCATCCCATTATCAAAATAGATGGTTACTGTCTCTCCCTCTATACCTCGTTCTTTAAAATCTCTTATTAACTGATTGACTTTTATATTTTGATTAAGTCCTTGCAAGAATATTGAAACGGATAAAATAAGTACAATTAGAAAAAACCTTTTACGTATTTTTTTTACTTTCATGTTGAATACCTCATAATCAATATACAATAATAATGTGAACGAATTATGAATAAATAATAGTACTTCGAATGTGACAAAGCTGTTAACCAGAAGTTGTTTTAACAAAGCTATCAAATTAAT
>CAKMKH010000074.1 GCA_927441705.1 uncultured Acholeplasmataceae bacterium
TCGTTAAGATCATAGGTGAAAGTTATCGTCTAAAAGAAAGAAAGGAGTTCATGGCTTCAAAACAAAATAGATAACATATTCTATATGTACATTTTTCTAAGGTGATTTATGTACAAAATTTAAATGTTATTGACAATAGCAAATTAATCATTTGCATTAGAGTCAAACCTTTTTTTATTATTATTGCTCTATATTGTTTTTACATTATAAAAATTATATAATATTAAAAGTGAATAACTATACGTAAAGCAATTGAAAGGAATAATTGAATGAACAAGAAGCACATAACTGAAAGTGGAGTATTTGACATTTTAAAAGAAAGATATGCTAATGATTCAATATTAGTCATCGCAACAGCAAAAGATAATGTACCATCTATGAGATGTGTAGATACCTTTTATTATGATGACTCATTTTGGATTGTATCAAGCTTACACGCAAACTATGTAAAAGAGATTCAAGGAAATAAACACGTCATGATTTCTGATGCTGGACACAATCGGTTTTGGTGTAATGCAGAGGTTATTGGTCATCCTCTAGAAGAAAATAATTTATCAATCCGAGAAGTATATATGAATGTGTTTCATCATTGGTATAAGGAAGTAAATGATGAAAGCTTAGATTCAACATGCTTTATAAAAGTTACACCATATAAAGGCTATATACATAAAGACAAACTGGGATATAAGTTTGATATCACAGAAGATAGAGTTATTGTAGAAGGTATTACGCACCATATTGATGTAAAACTAGAACCATTCTGGTAAAGTTTTTATTAAGGAGATTTTAAGCAATGAAATCAATAGCGAAAGCATCACCAAAGGATACAAAATTATTAGTTAGTCTAGAGATCAGATCTGAATCTTATTGGAGTTATAGCAAAGATTTCATGGATAGATTTAAAGAAGTTTACTTAATTACAGAAGAATTTGTATCTAATAATACAACCTACATTCTTAAGGAAGATGATATGATAATTGGATTTTATGGATTGTTACAAAATGATGATGAGGATTCTTTGGAATATCTTTTTATAGAACCAAGTTATATTGGAAAAGGATATGGCAAAATCCTATGGAATCATGCTCTTGAAGAATGTAAAAAACTAGGAATAAAAGAATTTACAATTATAACTAGTCCAGATGCAAGAGGATTCTATTTGAGATTGGGAGCAACTATTCATAGCCAAGTAGATTCATTAATATCAATGGGTAATAAAACACCTAAACTTATTTATAAATTATAAAACAATAATAGTATTTATATGATTTTTTATATAGATTAGATAACGAATGTAGTGAATGTTATGCAACAACTTAAGGATAAATAGTTTAATTTTTATATTGTGAAAATATAAACCTTTAGCATCATTTATAGTAAATCTAATATGGTGGTTATAAGGAAGTGTGTTATGTCTTTTTGATTATTTGTTTTATATTTATGATAATTTTTGTTATATTATTAGTAAAGCTATATGAGAAGGTGACTTATGAAAAAAGTAATATCAATTGGAGAAATGCTCATCGATTTTATTCCAAAAGAAAAAGGATATGGATTAAAAGATGTCAATAATTTTATCAAAATGCCTGGAGGAGCACCTGCAAATGTTTGTGTGTGTGTTTCTAGATTTGGTGGAGATTCAAAATTTATTGGTCAAGTTGGAAAAGATGGATTCGGGGATTTTTTAAAAAACACTTTAATTAGTGAAGGTGTTGATACAACACATGTTTTTCAAACTGATCAAGCACACACTGCATTAGCATTTGTGACATTAACTGATCAAGGAGAAAGAGACTTCGCATTTTATAGAAATCCAAGCGCTGATCAAATTTTAGATGAAAATCAGATTAAGGATGTAGATTTTAAAAATTCAATATATCATTTTTGTTCACTCTCGTTAGATGATTATCCTTTAAAAGAAGCTGTTAAAAAATCAATATTAAAGGCAAGAAAGCAAAATAGTTTAATTAGTTTTGATCCGAATTTAAGATTGTCCTTATTTAATAATCATATGGCATATCAAAATGTAATTTTAGAATTTATAGAATTTGCTGATTTATTAAAAGTATCAGATGATGAATTGTTTTTTATCACAAAGATTAAAGATGAAAAAAAGGCAATAGAATTTCTTTTTGATAGACACATTAAATACCTTGTTTTAACTAGAGGTAAAGATGGTGTTTCATATTTTACAAAAGATACACAGATAGATGTTAAAGGGTATTCTGTTGATGTGAAAGATACCACAGGTGCTGGAGACGCATGGATTGGCTCGTTTTTATATCAAATTTCACAAAAAGATGATTTATCAACATTATCTAATGAAGTCATTAGAGATATGCTGAAATTTTCTAATGCCGCAGCAGCACTCACAACAACTCATCTAGGAGCAATGACTGCACTACCTAGTTTAGATCAAGTGAAAGCATTTATGGAAAAGAACTCATAAAAAAAGTGAAAATATGTAGTTTTCATATGGAAACTTGATATTTTCCACAAAAGAAGCATATAATAAATATGAAGAAGGTGGAAATATGGCAAGTATTATTGAGGTAGCAAGAAAAGCTAACGTAGGCATCGCAACTGTATCAAGAGTCATTAATAACTCTGGATATGTAAAAAAGGAAACAAGAGAAAAAGTTGAACAAGTTATCAAAGAAGTAGGATATGTCCCTAATGAAATAGCTAGATCAATGACATTACAAAAAAATCATATAGTTGCTTTTATACTCCCAAATAGCACCCATTTATTTTTTGGGGAATTACTATATTTTGTAGAACAAGAGTTATTTAATTATGGCTATAAACTTATGGTATGTAACTCTAGTATGCAAAAAGAAAAAGATATAGCATATATAGATCTTTTAAAGAAAAATAGAGTTGATGCAATCATATTACTAACAAATAATGATGTAGAATCATATCTTGATAAAAATTTACCTATCTTATCATTTGATAGAAAATTTGATGGCATACCATATGTTACAAGTGATAATTATCATGGTGGAGAACTAGCAGCACAATACTTAATAAAAAAAGGATGTAAAAAAATAATGTTTATCGGTGATGATGCTCAAGGCCTTCATACCGTTGTTAAGACAGAAGTCAGTAATAGAAGACTTGGTTTTTTTGATGAATTAAAAAAACAAAACATAGATGATGTTATTAATGTAGAGTATCCTTTAGGCAACTATATCTACATACCAGAGTATGTACATGAAGTTATAAATTCTCATCCAGAAGTTGATGGTATTTTTTGTATTAGTGACGCCGTTGCAGCTGAAGTTATTCTAAAACTAGAAAAAAATGGCAGACGCGTACCAGAAGATGTTAAAGTTATTGGATTTGATGGTGGGAGATCTTTTATCAATTTAGGAAAAAGAATCACATCGATTGGACAATCACCCAAATTAATTGCAGAAGCAATTATGGCGACAATTTTAAAATTTATCGATAAGAAAAAAGCAGAGAGCGTTATCATTCCGATTTATCTACAAGAAGGAGATACAGCTTAATGTATTTTTTTAAAAATAGATATTGACAGCGCTTTCAAATAGTGATAAAATAATATTACATCAATGGAAAGGTTTTCATAAGAGATAAAAAACCGTGAATAAACCTATTTATTTTAAAACACTATGGAAAGGTTTCCATAAATAAAAAAAGGGGTGCCCATGAAAGTAAAGAAATTTTTTAAGGAAGACTTGGTCAAACTATTAAAATCATTTTCTTTGGTTTTAGTCACTATTTTGTTTGCACCATTTATTCCGATTCTAGTTTTAGTTAAGTTTATTGGGAAGAAGTTTAATCCTGATTTTTTGGTGCTTAAAGACTCAAAACCAAAAAATTATATGGCAAGATATTTGATCGATAATTGGTTTTCTGAGCGAGATAAAGCTCAGAATAATCGAGTTTTTGTTTTATTCTTATTCCCTGCACTATTTGCCTTTGTTTTATTTGTAGTTGTACCGTTTATGCATGGTATTTATCTATCCATGACAGATTGGAACGGCTTAAATACAGGTGATGAAACATTTATTGGTTTAGTAAACTATAAAGATTTATTTACTGATGTAAGATTTCTATATTCTTTTTATAGAACTATATTATATTCTGTATTAAATATTGTCGTTATTAATATAGTTGCTTTCTTATTAGCACTATTAGTAACTCAAAACTTAAAACTTAAGAATGTTTATAGAGCAGGATTCTTTATGCCTAACTTAATTGGTGGGTTAGTATTAGGTTATATTTGGCAATTTATATTCAATAGAGCAATCGTTACATTTGGTCCAGCATTTGAAAGTTCATTTTTATTAGATGGAACGACAGCCTTAATAGCTTTAATCTTTGTTGTTACATGGCAGTATGCAGGATATATTATGATGATCTATATTGCAGCATTACAAAATGTACCACAGGATTTAATAGAAGCTTCAACTATTGATGGCGCTAATGCTTTCCAAAGACTTAGAAACATTACATTGCCTTTAGTTGCTCAAGCATTTACTGTTGCAATGTTCTTAACACTTGTTACATCATTTAAACAATTTGATACATTGGTTTCATTGACCGGTGGTGGGCCATCAACCTTGATGCCACAATGGTTTGCAGATTTGACTGGAACTTCATCTAATGTAGCAGTTCAATCGACTAGCTTAGTTGCAATGAATATTTATAATACAGCATTCTCAGGAGCTAGTGTAGGTGCCCTTGGCATCGGACAGTCAAAAGCAGTAGTCTTCTTTATATTCTTGTTAGTGATATCGTTACTTCAAGTTTATTTTAATAAGAGAAAGGAGATTGAACTATAATGACAAATCAAATTAAAGCAAATAAAAAGAAGTTTTTTACAAAAAAGATGGGGATAATTTTACTAGAAATATTTGCAGTGCTTCTTTTAATCACATTTTTCTTCCCGTTTTTCTTGGTTATTATAAATTCAGCAAAATCTACAAGTGAAATTACATTAACTCCTTTATCATTACCCAGTGATTGGGGGAATATTTGGAAAAACTTTGTTGAAATAATGGGTAGACAAAATGTTGATTATTTAAAATCATTCATGAACTCAGTTATCATTACAACTTTAAGTGTACTTTCGATTGGTATACTTTCGGCAATGGCAGCATGGGTATTAGTAAGAACTAAAACAAGATATTCATTTTGGGTTTTCATGTTTTTCTTAGCTGGCATGGTTATTCCTTTTCAAGTAGTCATGCTGCCATTGCCGAAAGTATACCAATCGAAAGTACACTTAAATTTGTAATGATAACTGAGTTCATGAATGATTTTAAATAATCATCATTTTGTCTACCCATTATTTCAACAAAGTTTTTCCAAATATTCCCCCAATCACTGGGTAATGATAAAGGAGTTAATGTAATTTCACTTGTGCTTTTGAACATCCATCAATAATTGCTGCTTCTTCTATATCCATTGGTATAGATTTGATTTGTCATTATAGTTCATTCTCAGGAGCTAGTGTAGGTGCCCTTGGCATCGGACAGTCAA
>CAKMKH010000075.1 GCA_927441705.1 uncultured Acholeplasmataceae bacterium
CGAAATCTGATGATCCAGATTTTTGGGATGTATGACTAGGTTACGATGAAGCAGGTAACGTTATAAACAGAAAGATTGTTTGGCAAAATATATACTTCGCATTAGGAGTTAAATTCCTGTTTTTAGCCTTAGGAGCTATCGGAATCGCAACTATGTGGGAAGCCGTGATTGCTGATGTTGGGGTATCTTTATTAGCAGTTCTGAACGCAATGAGAGTACTCAAATATGATTACAAAAATAAATAGTTGATTTGATTCGAATGTGTTAAGGGATTGTGTTCATATTGGTTATGATAATCTTAGTCTCTTCAAATAAAAACAATTTCATCTAGTTGTAATCTAAGGGAGCATAATTGTATTTAAGTAGATAGATCAAACCAGAAGTTAAAATTAAGGGGGAAGAAAATGTTATATATATTTATAATAATATTATTGACGGGGGTTGATCAGTGGACAAAGTATCTTGCAGAAACGCAATTGAAACCGCTAGGATTTATACCCATTTTTCAAGATGTATTTCATTTAACTTATGCAAGGAATACAGGAGCAGCATTTAGCATTATGATGAATATGCAGGCATTTTTAATAATATTCACAGCAATTGTTGTTGGCGTATTAACGTACTATTTAATACGATTATTTAAAACAAAAGAGGTAGCCCTTAAACTATCTTTAGCAATCATTATCGGCGGTGCTTTAGGGAATCTTATCGATAGAATTAGATTGAACTATGTGACCGACTTTCTCGATTTTACACTAATTAATTATCCCATTTTTAATTTTGCAGACGTTTTTGTAGTTATAGGAGTAGTTATACTTTCATATATGCTTTTGTTTAAAGGAGCTATGCCTAAAATTTCTAAGTTATGAAATGGGTTTCTGAAAAAGAAATGTATACATCATCTAATGTGATGCATATGTATTTGGTGCTGATGAAAGTTTCATATGACAATCTTGTAGATTCAAACATAGTAACTCAGTTGTTGAACAAATAATAAAATTGGCTATCTTGTAACAAACTACGAGATAGCCATTTTTTATATTTCAGTGTTAAGTTATAAACGATTTGTGGGCTTTTTGTCCTAATGGTTGTCTTAGGCAACATATTTTGCTTCAAAAAAAATTAGATAATAACGACCTTATAATTCATAATCTTATCATATTTTTCGTTGTGATAAGTACCAGTTGCTAGTGGTTTTAGTGCTTCAAAAGTATGTCTATTTTCTGAGAATTCTTTATCAGTATAATTCTTGGTTCCTGCCACACAGAAGACGATGTTTTCAGGTGTTACTGAGATGATCTTGTAGATAAATGAGCGTAAGGTGTCACTATCAACTTCCTGAATCGGTTCTAGTAAATTGTTGAGCGTTGTTTCAATCTTCGCAAGTCTTGAACGTGTATCGTAGTTCGTTAAGTACTCTCCTTCAAGTTTTCTAATCTCGGTTTTGTTATTGTGTAGCTGCAAGGTCAATGATTGGTATTTGCTATTGAAATCCTCCTGGGAAAGATTAGGATTCTTCACTTGAACATCAATGAGGTTTGATATCATTCTCTCAAGCTCATCGCCTTGTGTTTGAAGCTTCTGAATCTTGATTTCAACATCGCTAACGCGTATGGTCGATTTGATGATTTTCTGGATGTTTGGAATGATATCCTTTTCCTGTAAAAATACCTCGTTTAGCATTTTTACAGTCGCACCTTCAATCATCTCTTGGTAAGTAGCCTTAGCCTTACAGTGAGCTTTACCGTCGATGTAACCACCACATTGCTGCATGACTCTTTGTGCTGGTGTACCATAGTTCCAATAGCGTCTTTTCAAGGTTCGACCACATTCTGAACAAACGATAAATGCGGAGAATGGATAAGTGACATTGTATTTGGCCAGGTTCTTATCCTTACCAACTTTCACCTTGCTTCGATCCTCTCTGATCCTTTGAGCAAGGAGAAAAGTCTCTCTATCGATGATTGCTTCGTGTGCATTCTCGGTATGATACATTGGAGCGAGTTCTTTATTCTTCACTTTCTTATGTGAAAGGTAATCAACCGTCAGTGTTTTCTGTTGAACCAAATCGCCGATGTATTTTTCGTTCTTAAGAATAACTGCGACTGTGGACATACTCCATTTGGTTGCACCAGCACCTGTAGTTGCTCCTATGGATTCCATGTGTTTTGCGATTTTCATCGGTCCGATGCCACTTACATACATTTGGAAGATTTCACGGACGAATACACCGAAAGGATTCAAAATAACCCTGAATGGACATTCTGTGGTATCTATGCAGACGAGGGCATTAGCGGTACTTCCACTAAACACAGGAAGCAGTTCAATAATATGATGGATGCTGCAAAGCGTGGTGAAATCGATTTGATCATGACAAAGTCAATCTCACGCTTCGCTAGAAACACAGTTGATTGCACGCATCTCTCTGATGTAGTTTAAGCAATCAACT
>CAKMKH010000076.1 GCA_927441705.1 uncultured Acholeplasmataceae bacterium
CCCAGTAACGTCGCAATGAGTGCGGGCAGAACCAGAGACAATAACAAAAGTGTTATGTAATGAGCGCCAGTGGCAAATATTCCAACGATCAGATAGTAAGGCAAGGTTGTAGAGGGTGGCGATATCATTGAGAGAACTGCACCCGCTGCCGTGCGAGAGTCCTTGGTATCGGTATTTCAAAATAAATACGCAGAAGGTTATCCCGATGAAGATATGCGCTGGATGACCGAGTCTCAAATTCTGGAAAATACTTAAGAATTTCTTTTGTTGGTATTTGGAAACATGATTAACATGTTGTTAGGTATGGATTTTCTTATCGTTAAATGCATTGTAAAAGAAGGCATTATGATACTAGGGCCAGGTATGGCTTATGAAGTGGATGAAAATCAGAAAATAAAAATATTAAAAAGACCAGAAAACGGACATAGAAAAAAATAAATTCATACACTACCAAAATTAATTTAAATGGAGGTGTGCATAAATGAAAAAAATATCAGTAATTATTATAATTAGCATAACTATAATGCTTTTATCTAGTTGTGTAGAGACTCATCAATATGAATATTTATATGATGAAACAAGAATTGAAACCATTGATATTGTTTATGTCGAGATGGACCAAGATGATCTTGATATAACTTTAATTATGAGTATTGATGATATGAGTGAATTTATTCATGAATTTAATCAAATAGAATTTCAAAAATACTTATACGTTGATCAACCTACAATATATCAAAAAATAAGCATCATGATTACTTATGATACTAATGATATTGAAATTATTACATATGATGCTCAAGAAGTATTTTTTGATATTGATCAAACATCAAGACAGGGTAGATTTTATTGTAGCAAAGAAGTATTTGAAGCATTTTTACAATTATATGATGAAGAAATTCAAATTGATTAAATTATTTTAATTGTGTGCATAAAATCATGTTAAAATAAAAATACGGACAAAAGAAAGCATGAGGTTAAGACATGATAGTATGTGTTGGTGCTAGCGCAAGCGGTAAAACAGAATTAGCTAAAGAGTTATATAAAACTTATGGTTATAAGAAATGTGTGACTACAACCACAAGAGAAAAGCGAAAAAATGAAGTTGACGGTATTGATTATCATTTTTTATCTAAAAGTGATTTTTTAGCTTTGGTTGATAAAGACGCATTTTTTGAAGTAACCATTTATAATCATTTACTCTATGGTATTCAAAAAAAAGATGTTTTTAATCATGGAATGATTATAGTTGACCCTAGCGGGGCGAATAAACTCATTGACCAATTAAAAAGTGATGTATTTGTTGTTTTTGTCTCAGCAAGTGAAGCGACTAGAAGACAAAGAATGATAAATAGAGGCGATGAAGAAGAAGTTATAGAAAAAAGAATTATCCAAGACAGAGATATTTTTGTGAAAGAAAATTTACAGAAAATTGATTTGCATATAGTCAATGAAGATAAAAAGATTAATCAGTTGGCGTCTTTAGTTAATGAAGCATATAGTAATCATCTTAAAAAATAAAAATAATAACAATAAATTAAAATGATGGAGCACATCATTTTTTTTGTAAAATAAAGCTCTTTTTTTAACTAAAATGTTATAATAATTTTATCTGTTGGAGGTTCTATGAAAAAAACACTTATTTTAACAATTCTATATTTCTTAATTCAAGGTATCGTTCATAATATAGGACATCCTGTGACACCAGCATTTGTAAGATCTCTTGGTATACCAGACTTTATGTTTGGGGTATTTTTTGCCTCTATGAGTTTCGGGCTCATGATTGGTGGACCTATTTGGGGTATATTGGGCGACAGAGGCAAGAAAAAAAATTATATTATAATAGGTTTATTGCTATATAGTGTAGGACAACTCTTCTTTGGATATGTTGGAAACCAATATATCATGATTATTTTTAGGTTTGTAAGTGGAGTAGGAGCTGTTGCAGCATCAACATTACTAATTAGTCATTTAATTGAAATATCTGATATTAGAGAAAGAGCAAAAAACTTAGCGTATGCCGCTGCAGCATTAACTTTAGGTGGCTCGATGGGATATTATTTAGGTGGATTCTTAGGTACAAACACATTTATGGTGGATTTACTAAATTTAACATCTTATAACAAAATATTTTTAATTCAAGCTATTTTAAATACAGCATATGCAGTATTAATTTATATAACTTTTATTGATTCTAAATATGATAAAAACACAGAAAACAAAGGGAATATATTTACAAACTTAAAAGAGATTACACATATAAGATTAAGTTTATTATTCTTTTTGATTTCACTTACATTTATGACAATTGGCGCGACCAATTTAAGCAAATATATTGATGTATATTTTGATGAATTAGGTTACTCTCCACAAGATTTGGGAACATTTGTATTTGCTACCGGCATAGTTTCAGTTTTTGCGAGTGTTGTTATTGTACCAATATTCTCTAAAATCAAAAAACAAATTCTCGCAATATCTATCATACAGCTTTTGAGTGCTGCCATTGTATTTTACGTTTTTAGAGCTTCAAATTTCTTATTGATTGTTTATACTGTCTATATGTTATATGTTGTTTTTAAAGCAATCTACTTACCATTAGAACAAAACTATATCTCGCTTCATGCAGAACCTGGTAAATTCGGTAGAGTTATGGGAGTAAGACAGTCGTTTCTATCAATAGGTATGGTTATAGGACCGCTACTTGGAGGTTTCTTATATGAGAAAGATTCGCTTTTATTATTTGACTCATCTGCTATAACTTTTGTGATAGGTGTTTTATTATTAGGTGTTGTTTATATACTTGAAAGAAGATATCAAAGTCAAAAAAAGATAGAGAACTAAATCATGAAAAATTTTGAAGCAAATGATGTGACATTGAAAATTCAATTTGCTATAATCAAAGTATCAAACATCTTGTCAAATGTATTGATATTATCCACTTTCTCCGGATTATATAAAAAAGACGCTACCCATTTAGCGTCTTTTTTATTTTATATAGGAGGTTTATGATAAATCGATCCAAAATCTTTGAATAATCTCATGATCTGTTACATCATAAACCTCGTTTTCTAATATACCACCATTTGCGATAATTGTTTTGGCTGAGGCTCTATTTGATTTATCGCAAACCATTAATACCCTATTTATACCTTTTTCTTTTGCTTTTTCTAAAGCTAATTTAAGCATGATTTTTGATAGTCCTTGACCTCTTTTAGAAGGTTTAATACCATAAGCGATGTGACCCCTGATTCTTAATAAGATATCATTTAGGTAATGTCTAATATTTACAAAACCTAAAATTTCATTGTTTTCATCAATAAAAAAGTAATTTGAATCAGGAACATATCCACGAGGAAGATTAATATCATGTTCAGCCTGATAAAAATAATTTAATAATTCATCATATTCCATTTCTTTTATATCTGAAGTTAATGGTGTCATGGATTGGTCTCCCCAATCTTTAACATAATCCAAGTATTTTTCTTTATATTCTTTTGTTGGTTTAATTAATTTATACATAAATACACCTCGTATCATCTATATTTATAATATCATTATTTGCCTTATAAAGCAAAGAAGTCAATAAAATTAATTTTCTACCAATAAAAACTGAGTTTCATTCGTTTATATGGTGAAAGGTAGGTAATTAAGATGAAAAAAATATTAGGAGTATTAGTATTAGGATTTACGTTATTAATGTTGGGAGCTTGTTCAGAGTTAAATACAGCTCAGTTTAGTTTAGATACAGATGAGGAAGTTTTATCATTTAGTGCAATTTCAACTTCTTCATTATTAATTAATCAAATGGATGCAGATGCATTATTGTCGAATAATTCGAATAATGTTGAGTTAAGTAAAATATTTGGAACTGTGAATGAAACAGATCCAGTTGATGAAACAGATCCAGTCGAAGAAAAAGATGAATCAGTAGAAAATGCTGAAAAATTCTTAAGCTTAATTGAATTGTTTGCATCAGGTAAATCTGCACTTGAAGTAGGAAATGAAGTTTCTGATGATGTACTATATGAACATAAATTAACATTTAGTACACTTGATATGTTAGGAGAAACAATCACTTATACATTATATTATAATGAAACAATTATAATGGATGAAGAAGATGAAGTTGATGAAACAGAAGAAACTGATGAAGTAGACGAAATAGAAGAAACTGATGAAGTAGATGACCTTGAAGAATCTGAAGAAGATGACGAAAAAGAGTATTATATCGAAGGAAAATTAGTCTATGGTGATCAAACATTTGAAGTATATGGTGAAAAAGAAATAGAAGATGATGAACAAGAAATCGAATTTACAGCTTATATGGATGAAAATAACTATGTTACATCTAGATATGAATTAGAAAATGATGAAACTAAATTCTATATTGAAGAAGTAAGAAATGGTTTGTTGTATTCAGAAACAGAAATCGAAATCGAAACTGAAGATGATGAAAGTAAAATTGAATTAATGTACATAATTGGTGAAGAAGAATATAATTATGAGTTCAAATTCGAAACTGAAGATGGTATTCCAACGATTAAAGTTGAATATGATACTTATGTTGATGGCATAAGTGAAGATGGAGAAATGTTAGTTTATATTATTGTTGATGAAGTAACTGGAGAAACTTCTTATCAAATCGCTGTAGATAGTGATAAAGATGGAGAAGAAGATCATAACTATACAAAAGATAGAGATGATGACGACGAAGAAGATGAAGACGAAGAAGATGACGATGATTTTGAAGACGAAGAATAATTTTAAATTCGAAGTTATAATTTAAATAAAAAAATTCTATATATGTTAGAATATGGTAGAAGAGACATTACTCTTCTACCACTATAGAATTTGAGGTAATAGGCATGATCATTAAGCAAAAATATATTGATAAATTAATACAAAAAGATGAAGAAGCATTTGAATATATTTATGCCCTAACTAAGAAAGGTGTTTATATTATCATCTATAATGTTGTTAAAGATCATAGTGTAGTTCAAGATGTCATGCAAGATGTTTACCTTAAGATGTTAAACTCTATGCATTTGTATAAAAAGAAAACTAACTTTTATAATTGGTTATTAATGATTGCGAAAAATCAAGCTATTGATTATTATCGAAAAGAGAAAAAAATAGTTCACATGGATGAAAATGATTTTCAAGAACAGTTTTCATCAAATGAAGAAAATCCAGATGAAAAAAATAGATTTGAAAGTTTATTAAGCGTTTTATCTGAAGATGAGAGACAAATCATATTATTAAAAATTGTTGATAATATGAAACATAAAGATATCGCATCACTATTGGATATGCCTTTAGGAACAGTATTATGGATGTACCAAGAAGCACTTAAAAAAATGAAGGAAGTGAGGGAATAAAATGAGAAAAAAAGAAATAAAAAGAATAATTAAATCTGAGTTTGATCAGCATATTCCTGAACGCCTAGAAACTAGTGGTTTTGGATTGAGACAATCAATAAATCCAAGCACAAATAGAAGACTTTCCTTGCAGTTTAAATATGGATTATCTTTAGCTAGTTTTATCATTATATTTATTGCTGCTGCAATGTTTTTATATGAACCAGCTAGTCAACAAGTACCAACTCAACCGTATACTTTTAAGGCAGATAACGAAGTTGTATCATTTAGTGCAATGTCAACTACTTCATTGTTATCTTATACAGAAAGTCAAAATTTACTAACTCAAGTTACAAAACTTTCTATGACTCAAAGTCAAGCGAATAGTATTGTTGATTACGTTGAGCCATATCTCAAACTATCTGAAAGATTCTTATCTCAAGAAAATGGTTTTCTAATTACTGAACTTGAATCAGATTTGATAGAATATACAAATAAGACTGAATTCGAGACTGTTGACGCATTAGCTAATAGTATTAGATATATAATGTATTATAATATAGTGAATCAAGAAATAGAAAATGAAGAAGAAACCTATGAAATGAAAGGTATTTTAATTCACGGTAATAAAACATATCAGTTTGATGGATCTAAAGAGATTGAAATAGATGAAGAAGTGTTTGAGTTTACTGCTTATATAGATGATAATAATTATGTATCTTCTAAATATAAAGTTGAAGAGGCAGAAACAAAATTTGAATTTAAAACTATTGTTAATGGAGTTTTAACTGAAGAATCAATTATAGAAATTGAAATTGAAAATGATGAAAAAGAAATCGTTCTTGAATTCATAAAAGATAATAATTTTGGCACTTATAAGTTTAAATATGAAACTAAAGATGGTATGACTATACTATCAATTGACTTTGATGTTGAAACTGATGGCTTAGAACAAAAAGGTGAAATTGAAGTCTATGTTATTGTTGATGAAATCACTCTTGAAACGAGTTATAAATTAATCGTCGATACAGATGACGATGAAGTTTATGAATATAGAAGAGATCGTGATGACGATGATGATGACGAAGAAGACGAAGAAGACAGCGAAGATGAAGAAGACAGTGAAGATGAAGAAGATAGTGAAGATGAAGAAGATAAAGAAGACGATTTATAATTAAAATCATATCATAAAAAATAGTCAATAAATGACTAGAAAGTAATGATACAATGAAACAAAAACATTTTATTTTAGTTATTAAGTAATAGTTTTATTGGGTGAAATTATATACGTTATAATACCTTTATAAAAGTGAAAAGTGCTCTTAGGAGCACTTTTATTTATATGCAATTGTACCATCACATCTTTTTTCAGTTCCAACAATGAATTGGTCATCATTTTTTAATATTATTTGACCTCTACCAAAATGACCTAGATCTTCTTGAATTATGATATCGTGACCTCGTGATTTTAATCCATTTATAGTTTTTTTATCTAGTGAAGGTTCTATATAAATGGTCTTATCTTTTATCCATTGAAATCTTGGTCTGTCAAGTGATTCTTGTGGAGATAAATGAAAATCGATAAAACTAGATATGACTTGAAGATGACCTTGAGGTTGCATGAACCCTCCCATGACTCCAAATGGTCCTACTTGTTTATTATCTTTTGTAATAAATCCAGGAATGATTGTATGGTATGTTTTTTTATTAGGACCTATGTAATTCACAGATTTTGGATCTATGGATAAATTGTGTCCTCTATTTTGTAGTGCTATACCAGTATTTGGTACAACTAAACCTGAGCCAAAACCCATATAATTGCTTTGAATAAATGAAACCATATTACCTTCTTTATCTGCTGTTGCTAGATAAACAGTACCTTTTTGTTCTGGTTTCCCACATATTGGTAAAATAGATTCATCTTTAATTTCTAAGAATCTTTTTTTTGCATATGATTTTGATAGCAACTCGTCAGTAGATATATTCATATATCTAGGATCAGCAATATAGTTGAGTCCATCACTAAAAGCGAGTTTTATAGATTCAATATATGCATGATATGTTTCTATTTCATTTAGATTTTCAAAATTAAAGTTTTCTAATATATTCAGCCCCATTAGGCCAATAATTCCTTGTGTATTTGGTGGAAGTTCATGGATTTCGTAACCTCTATAATTTGTTGATATTGGTTTTACCCATTGGACTTCATGTTTTTCTAAATCGTTTTTTCTTAAAAGACCATCATTTTGTACTGAGTATTCATGGATTTGATCAGCAAGTTTTCCAAAATAGAAACTATCACCATGAGTATCTGCTATTTCTTTTAATGTTCTAGCATGATCAATTAATTTAACTGTGTCACCATCTTTAGGCACATTCCCAAATGTTTTAAACCAACTTTCAAACATAGGATCTTTTAAACTTTTTTGATAAATTTGGAATGCTCTTTCCCAGTAATATCTCACTGTTGGAGCTATTTTATATCCCTTTTCAGCTAACTTTATAGCAGGTTGTAATACTTCTTTAAATTCTAGTTTTCCATATTTTTTAGACAACTCTGACCATCCTTTGACTACGCCAGGCACAGTAACAGGTATAAATCCAAATGTAGGAATAACTTCCAGATGTCTTTGTTTTAAAACATCATGAGATAATAATGCAGGTGTCATTCCACTTGAATTCATCCCAATTAGTTTTCCGTTAAACCATATAATCGCAAAATTATCGCCACCAATCCCATTACTTGTTGGTTCTGTAACAGTTAAAGCTGCAGCACAAGCTATGGCAGCATCGATAGCATTTCCACCTTTTTCTAAAATGTCTAATCCTGCATTTGCTGCATTCGGTTCACTCGTTGCTACAACACCATATTTGGCTTTAATAGAACTCTTTTTTTGGTTTTCTGTAAACATATAATCACCAGATTTCTTTATGTATATGTCTATTTTAACATTAATTTATAATTTCTTATCATGGGTATCTAAGTTAAATACATGATATAATATGATTATCAAAAACAGAGGTATATTTATGGAAAATCGAATTATTTATAAAAACAATTCCAAAGAAGTCAATTATTTAATTGAAAAAGATCCAAATTTAATACCACTATTTAAAAAAACAGAAGAAGTCGTTGTCAATATTTCTAAAGATTACTATAAATCTTTAGTTCAAACAATTGTTGCACAACAGTTATCAAGCAAAGTCGCGAATGTGATTTATCAAAGGTTTGAAAAACTTATGCAAAATGATATGACACCACAAAACATTTTAAACACAAGTGAAGAAGATTTAAGAAGTATAGGATTATCACGACCTAAAATAAAATATTTGTTTTCTTTAGCTGAACATGTAATCAATCAAGACTTAAAATTTGATAAGTTTGAGGATATGAATGATGAAGAGATTATTGAAGAATTAGTTAAAGTTAAGGGTATTGGTATTTGGACAGCACAAATGTTTTTGATGTTTTCAATGGGAAGAAGTGACATCTTTTCAACACATGATTTAGGACTAAGAAATGCATTAAAATTATTATTAAATAGACCTGATATGACGCACGATGACATTGAGGCGTATAGTTTAAAATGGATACCATATCGCACAATTGTATCACACTATTTGTGGCATATATGGGATGAATCATAGAAAGGAAGATTTAGATGAAAATAAAGTTAATTGGTTTAGGAAAAATGGGTTCAAATTTAGCATTAAATCTTAAAGAGAATGGATATGAAGTCATTGGATACGATTCAAATGATAAAGTCAGAGAACTACTAAAAGATGACATAACAATCGCTCATTCTATAAAAGACTTATTAAAAAGTGAAAATAAAAGAAGAGTTATATGGTTGCTGATTCCAAGTCAAATTGTCGATAAAGTTTTAGAAGAGATGTTACCATATCTTAATGAAAATGATATCATCATCGATGGTGGTAATTCTAATTTTAATATATCGATTAGAAGATATCATTATTTAAAAACAAGACATATTGATTTTGTTGATTTAGGCACATCAGGTGGTACAGATGGTGCAAGAAATGGTTTATGCTTGATGGCCGGAGGAGAACAAGAAGTTGTTGATTTTCTATCGCCTATATTTAAGGCTGTCTCAGTTGAAAATGGTTTTGCCTATGTAGGAAAGCCTGGAGCTGGGCATTTTGCTAAAATGGTTCATAATGGCATTGAATACGGGATGATGCAAGCTATCGCAGAAGGTTTTGATCTTTTAGAAGCTTCTCCTTTTGAGTTTAATCATCAGCAAATAACTGAAATGTGGAATCATGGATCTGTTATTGAATCAACACTTTTAAAACATGCTGGACAAGCATTTAAGAATAATCCAAGGTTTACTAACATAGAAGGTCGTGTGGACGATTCAGGTGAAGGTATGTGGATGATTGAAGAAGCGCTAAAACTTAAAGTTTCTATGCCAGTTATTACACAGTCATTATATGCTAGATACAAATCTAGAGATAAAAATCATTTTGCAGAAAAAGTAGTGGCAGCTATGAGAAAGGAATTCGGTGGGCACGCCGTATACAAGAAAAAATGAAAAAATTGATATTTACGATATTTGGATCCACTGGAGACTTAACTTCGAGAAAGTTACTTCCAGCAATCGCAAAACTTTATAAAGATAAATTAATTCCAGATGAAACACAAGTGATTTGTTTAGGTAGAAAAAATTTAAACACAAAAGACTATTTAACATATATGAATGATGAAGCAAGTACTGAACTTGACCTAAAAACATTAGAAAAAATAGTCATATACCATAAAATGCAAATCACAAATAGTGATGAATATGATTATTTGAAGGAAATGATTGAAATAGAAACTCAAAAAGATACAAAACAACTTTACTATTTAGCTATTGGTCCTGAATTGTTTTTTGATGTTGCAAAGAATATTAATCATGCTAATCTCGTTGATAAAAATAATTTAAATCAATCAATTATCTTTGAAAAGCCTTTTGGACATGATTTAGAAAGCGCAAAAAAAATTAATCAAAAACTATGGGAATACTTTGATGAAAAACAAATTTTTAGAATCGATCATTACTTAGGTAAAGAAATGATTCAAAACATAATGATGGTCAGATTTGCGAACAGAATTTTTGAAGATATTTGGTATAATCGGACCATAAAAAATGTCAAAATTATAGTCAAAGAGACTGAAGGCATTTTAAATCGTGGTGGTTATTACGATCAATCTGGTGCATTAAAAGATATGGTACAATCCCATCTACTTCAAATGTTAAGTTTAGTAGGCATGGAAGTTCCGGTTTCTTATCATAGTGAAGATGTCAAAAATGAAAAAGTAAAAGTGTTTGAAAATGTTACAATTGATTCAAATTCTTTAGTATTTGGTCAGTATGATGGGTATTTAAAAGAAGATAAAGTAAAAGAAGACTCTAAGACTGAAACTTTTGTATTTCTAAAAGCATCCGTTAATACACCAAGATTTAAAGGTGTACCATTCTACTTAATGACAGGTAAAAAATTAGACAAAAAAGAATCTGTAATTATTATAGAATTCGAAGAAACATCAGAGCAAAGAAAGTGGAATCTTCCTCTATCAACAAATAAACTTTATATAAAAATTGCTCCTGAAGATGGTGTTGGATTAAGATTTAATTCTAAAGTTCCTGGTTTATCTGATGGTGTTGAAGAAGTAGAATTAGAGTATTGTGCAGCATGTGAAGCTGTTGGAAATATGAGCGAGGCATATGAAAAACTACTACTAGATGCAACTGAACATCATAAATCATTATTTACAAGATGGGATGAAATAGAACTATCTTGGAAACTTATAGATCATATCAAGCAAAAACAACTAGATCCAATAATTTATAAGGACTATAAAGAATTAAAAACACTTATTAAAGACAAATTGGATGTGGATATGCCATGAATTATTACGATGTAAGTATGATTGTCTCAAATGACATGCAAGTTTATAAAGATAAAGAGGATAAAAAGCCTGTTTTTAAGATTGCTTCAGATTTTAATACTGGGACTAGTCATGAAACCAAAGTAGAACTAAATCTCCATACAGGTACACACATGGACTTTCCACTTCACATGATTAAAGATGGACAAACATCTAGTGAACTCCAATTAGATAGATTAATTAGAGAAGTTAAAGTTTTTGATATGACCAGAGTTAAAGATTCTATAGAAGCTCAAGATTTATTAAACCTAGATATTTCAAAAGGTGATTTTGTATTATTTAAAACAAGAAATAGTTTTGAAAGTGAATTCAATTTTAAATTTATATATATTAAAGAAAGTGCTGCTCGCTATCTAGCACAAAAAGGCATAAGTGGTGTCGGTATTGATGCTTTAGGTGTTGAAAGAGATCAAAATGATCATCCAACACATAAAATATTATTTGAAAACGATATTTATATCATTGAAGGATTAAGATTAAAAGAAGTTAATGAAAGCACTTATTTTATGTATGCCCTGCCTATAAAAATGCCAAATGCTGATGCACTTTTACTAAGTGTCATTTTAGTGGAGTAAATATATGATTAGACTAGCTAAATTAAGCGATTTAGATGCCATTTGGGCATTAAGATTACAAACAACAGCATTGTTAAAATCAAGAGGTATTGATCAGTGGCAATACTTTAAACCAGAAAAAGAAACATTTATCAAAGACATTAATCAAAATGAGTTTTATGTATATGAATTGGATTCTAAAATTATTGGAATGATTGCGATTAAAAGTGGTATTGAAGAAACATATTTAGACATCTATGAAGGCGCTTGGACTAAAGATGAGCTGTATTATACAATTCATCGATTAGCAGTTGATACTCAATTTTTGGGCAAAAATATTTCTAAAGAGTTAATGACATTTGCGCATCAATTAGCAATAAATCATAATATTTATTATGTTAGAATTGACACGCATGAAGACAATATAAAAGCACAAAGATTATTTACAAGTATTGGATATAAATTAACTGGTTATATCTTGTTAGAAAAAGATCATCCAGGAGAAAGAAAAAGACTTGCCTATGACATCACATTAGAAGGAGAAACATTATGAAAGTTTTTTTAGATGAACGCATTGTTAAACTTGAATATTTTGAGTCATTTATAAATAAGTATCCAGAACATACTTTTGTTTATACTGTGGAAAATAGCTATGATTCAGAAGTTATTATTTCTATGGGGCATTTATTTGAAAATAAAGATTTTGATCGCTATCAGAGTCTCAAATATATCGCTTTAGTTTCTGCAGGTTATGATACTCTTGATTTAGATTACTTAAAAAAACGTCACATACTAGTAACAAATGCGAAAGATGTTTTTAGTATTCAAATTGCTGAAGATGTGATAGCTAAAATATTGTATTTTAATAAAAACTTAAAATTCCATATGGAGAAACAAAAAGAAAGTGAATGGAAGTTCAAATCTCAATCACATGAATTATATGGATCAACTGTAGGTATATTAGGTACAGGTTCTATTGGACAGCATGTTGCTGAGAGAGTTAAAGCATTTAAGACTAAAGTGATTGGATATCGTAGAGTGTTTGATCATGTACCCTTTTTTGATCAAATCTATACTAAAGAGGATGGATTGCATCAACTCTTAAAAGAAAGTGATTATGTTATATGTGCATTACCTTTAAATGATAATACTAGATTTTTACTAGATGCTAAAGCATTATCTATGATGAAGCCTGACGCAATATTAATTAATGTAGCTCGAGGAGAAATCATTGATCAACAGGCACTTATTAAAGCATTAGTAAGCGATCAAATAAGAGGAGCTGCATTAGATGTTGTTTATCCTGAACCTCTTCCTAAAGACCATATATTATGGACACTAGAAAGATGCTTTATTACGCCTCATAATGCAAGTGCTTCACCAAAAATTCATGAACGAATTGCAGATGAAATTGAAGATACTTTTTATCGATACATTAACCATAAACCTTTTGATAACAAAATTATTTAAAGAGTGTGCTCAAGCACACTTTTTTTATTGTGTAAAATATATGTTTTTAATTGACATTATTATATATTGTGATAGAATAGAAACAGTATTTTGATATTCAAATCATTTGATATGCAAAAAAAGAAGGTGGTATTATACCGATTTATCTAGGAAATAAAATGCCGATTTTGAAAAACCTTAAAACATGAAAAATTAAAATAAATATAAAAAGCGATGGTATAAAATGACTATAAAAGAAATACAGAATATCATTAAAGAATTTGAATCATCAACTCTTATGAGTTTAGAACTTGAAACAAAAGATGTCAAAATTAAATTATCAAAACAAAAAAATGAATTTAATGAAAAACGTATCGAAGAACAACCACAAAAACAAACGAAATCTAATTATATAAACGAACATGTTATCGAAGATAAAACCCATACCACAATAAAATCACCACTTGTTGGTACTTTTTATGCTGCTGGAACACCAGATCAAAAACCATTTGCTCAAGTTGGTCAAAAAGTTAAAAAAGGCCAAGTTGTTTGTATAATTGAAGCAATGAAAATCATGAATGAGATTACATCTCCTGTATCTGGGGTCATTAAATCAATAGAAGTCAATAACAAGGACGTCATTGGATATGATCAAGTATTAATGACGATTGGTGATCTTGTTGAAAAATAAACTTTTAATTGCAAATCGTGGGGAAATTGCTGTTCGGATTATTCGTGCTGCAAAAGAGTTAGGTATTGAAACTGTAGCAATATACTCAAAAGCTGATCAAGATAGCCTACATGTCAAACTCGCTGATCAAGCTGTTTGTATAGGAGAAAATTCAAGTACTGATAGTTACCTTAATATCAACAGAGTTTTATCAGCAGCAATATCTACAGGATGTAATGCGATTCATCCAGGATATGGTTTTTTATCTGAAAATTCAGAATTTGTTGAAATGGTTGAAAGTTGTCAAATTAAATTTGTTGGTCCTTCTTCAAAAACTATTGAGCTAATTGGTGATAAATCATCAGCAAGAACAATTGCTAAAAACAATCATGTACCAATTGTTGAAGGTAGTGATGGTGTTGTTTTAGATGTTGAAGATGGACTAAAAATAGCTAAAAAAATTGGATATCCTGTCATGATAAAAGCTTCAAGTGGAGGCGGAGGTCGTGGCATTAGCATTGTGCGCTCTGACGATGAATTTATGAGTGCTTTTTCTCGTACAGCAATGGAAGCTTTGTCAAATTTTGGTGATGGGTCGCTATACATTGAAAAGTTCATTGAATCACCAAGACATATTGAAATTCAAATTATTGGGGATCATGAAGGAAATTATGTACATCTTTTTGAAAGAGATTGTTCAATGCAAAGAAGAAATCAGAAGATGATTGAAGAAGCTCCGAGTCCTGTTTTAAACGAATTATTAAGAAGAAGAATGGGACAGACGGCACTTAAGTTGGCAAAAGCAATTCATTATGTAAATGCTGGAACCATAGAATTTTTAATTGATGCTAAACAAAATTTTTATTTTATAGAAATGAACACAAGAATTCAAGTAGAACATCCAATTACAGAAATGGTAACCGGCATAGATATCGTAAAAGAACAGCTAAGAATTGCTTATGGAAAAACTTTAAGTTTTAAACAAAGAGATTTAAAAATAAAAGGACATGCTATCGAGTGCAGAATCAATGCAGAAAACCCATTAAAAAACTTTATGCCTACACCTGGACAAATAAAGAATGTTTTATTTCCTGGTGGGCCTGGAGTTAGGGTTGATACACATATTTACCCAGGCTATTATGTACCTCCTTTTTATGATTCATTATTAGCAAAACTTATTGTATATGCACCAACAAGATTAGAAGCTATTAAGAAAATGAGAGTCGCATTAGAACAGTTTGTTATTGAAGGCATTGATACTAATATTGAATATCAGTATTTAATCATGTATAACCCTGAATTCATCAAAGGTGTCTACGATACAGGATTTATTCAAAGATTTCACCTACTAGTGGAGGAAAAGAATAATGAATGATTTTTTGGAACAAAGAAAAAAAAGATTAGAAGAATTTAAAAAAACAGTTCGCAAAAAAGAAGTCACTTATAAACCTATTGATATACCAGAAGGTTTGTTTATTAAATGTGAACAATGTGGAGCTGCTATATATGAAAAAACACTACAAATCGGCCATTATATATGTCCTTTTTGTGATTTTCATTTTAGGATGAATGCGACAAGTCGTATTGAATTAATTGCAGATGAAGGATCATTTGAAAATTTATTTGATGACATAGAATCGTTAAATCCACTTGGAATTGAAAGTTATGAAAACAAAATAAATATTGGGAAAGCATTATCAAAACTTAATGAAGCTTTTTTATGTGGAACTAGTAAAATCGTAGGTATAAAAGTAGCGATTGGGGCATTGGATTCTACTTTTATGATGGGATCTATGGGTAGTGCTGTAGGTGAGAAAGTTACTCGATTAATTGAATATGCAACAAAACATAAGCTACCACTTGTGATTTTTTCAGCTTCTGGTGGTGCACGTATGCAAGAAGGCATTTATTCTTTAATGCAAATGGCTAAAACTTCAGCTGCACTTGTAAAACATGATGCTGAAAAATTGTTATATATAAGTGTTTTAACGAATCCAACAACTGGTGGAGTTGCAGCAAGTTTCGCTTCATTAGGTGATATTATGATTGCCGAAAAATCTTCTTTAATCGGTTTTGCTGGTGCTAGAGTTATTAAACAAACTATCAGACAAGAATTGCCAGATGGTTTTCAAACTGATGCATTTCAATTAAGTCATGGACAAGTCGATATGATTGTACATAGAAGTGATATGAGAAAGACATTGTATAACCTTTTAAAACTGCACCAAAAGGATGGCCATGATGATGAAAAATAAGACTGCTTGGGATATTGTAAAACTTGCAAGACATCCCAAGAGAATCACTTCAAGAACACTTATTGATCACTTAGTGACAGACTTTATCGAACTTAAAGGTGATCGCTTATTTAGAGATGATCAATCAATAGTGGGAGGTATAGCTAAATTTAATGCAATGCCAGTTACAATTATTGCTCAAGAAAAGGGTAAGGATACCAACGATAAAATTAAGCATAATTTTGGTATGCCACACCCTGAAGGATATAGGAAAGCGATAAGATTAATGAAACAAGCAGAAAAGTTTAACAGACCAATTATTTCTATTATTGATACACCTGGTGCTTATCCGGGAATTGAAGCAGAAGAAAGAGGACAAGCACGAGCAATTGCACAAAATTTATTTGATATGATGACAATATCAGTTCCGATAATTGTTATTGTTTTAAGTGAAGGTGGATCAGGTGGTGCTTTAGCGATTGGTGTAGGTGATCGAATTTTAATGTTTGAAAATGCAATTTATTCTATTTTGTCACCTGAAGGATTCGCATCAATTTTATATAAAGATAGTTCAAAAGCTGAAGAAGCTGCAGAGATTATGAAGTTAACAGCAAAGGATTTATTATCGTTTCAAATCATTGATAAAGTAATTTTAGAAAAGGAAGGTCTTCATGAAGATCCAACATTTGGAGTAAATGAACTAAAAAAACAATTATCTAAACATTTAAATCAATTACTTAAATTAAATAAAAAAACATTACTTGAAAATAGATATCAAAAATTCAGAAAGATTGGTGTTTATCAAGAAGAAGGAGTTAAACATGAATGATACACTTATAAAGGTCATATCAAGCGGAAAATATATTCCAAAAGATATAATTACTAACCAAGATTTAGAAAAAATAGTAGATACAAACCATGAATGGATTGTATCAAGAACAGGAATTGTAGAGCGCCATAAAGTAAAAGATGAATTGACAAGTGACATGGCTTATTTAGCTGCTATCGATGCGATAAATAAAGCAAATCATGATATTAACACTATAGATTTAATCATTGTTGCATCAATTACGGGTGACCAATTAACACCATCTACAGCTAATTTAGTTCAAAAGAAACTTGGTATCACACATGACTGTATGAGCTTTGACATCAACGCTGCATGCACAGGATTTGTGTATGGTCTAGATATTGCATCACAAATGTTGCAATCCAGAAGATATAGATCAGCACTCATCATTGGTGCGGAAAGATTAACAACTGTCACTGATTATACAGATAGAAATACATGTATCTTATTTGGTGATGGTGCTGGAGCACTCATCATAAAGCCAAGTGATGATCAAAAAGATCAAGCATTTTTTTATAATGCTGCAAAAGCTGATGATCTAGATTCATTAACTGTTGTAAAACATATAAAAATGGATGGAAGAAAAGTATTTTTATTCGCTGTTGATATCATGCAAAAAAGCATAGATAAAGTGCTAAATGATGCAAAATTAACAATAGATGATATCGACATGATTATTCCACATCAAGCAAATATAAGAATTATTCAGGCTGTTTCAAAAAGCATGAATATTCCAATAGATAAATTCTTAATTAATATCGAATCTTATGGTAATACTTCAGCTGCAAGTATTCCAATAACACTTGATGATTATTTTTTGATTGATAAATACAAAAATAAAAAAATAATTCTAGTCGGTTTTGGTGGAGGATTCACATGGGGTAGCGCTTTGCTGTCTTTATAGAATAATACACTATTTAAGAAATCACATAGAAAGGAGCAAAGATTTAACTTTATACAATTTAAATCTTTAACAACCAAGATGAATAAGTTAGCAATTGTTTTTTCTGGCCAAGGTAGTCAATATTTAAATATGGGACTTGATTTTATTAATGCTTCTAAAGATTATCATAAAATGGCTAATGAAGCTTCTAAGATATTAGAGTTTGACGTTATAGAATCGCTACATTCAGAAGAAGCTATGAAAGAAACTAAATATACCCAACCCCTCATGGTTTTAAAAACAATATTAGGATTTGAAGAAATTAAAAAATTAAATCCTACTATAAGTGCAATTTCTGGGTTTAGTCTAGGCGAGTATAGTGCATATTATGCAGCTTCAGTGTTTAATTTTGAAGCAATAATGAATATAGTATCAAAAAGAGCATTATACATGGATTTAGAAACTAAAAAAATACCAGGATTAATGGCTGCAGTTATAGGATTAGATAGGAATTCCATAGAGGAAGTTTGTCAGGCTTTATTAAAAGAGGGCACGATAGATATTGCAAATGAAAATGAACCTAATCAATATGTCATATCTGGTGAAGAAAAACTCATTTATAAAGCTATCGAGGCTCTAAAACAAAAAGGAGCAAGAAGGGTAGTTTTACTTTCAACAAGTGGTGCATTCCATACTGCTCTAATGAAAGAAGCAAGTGAAAAATTAGTCCGAGATATTAAAAATAATGTTATACTAAAACCACAAGCTAGTCAAATTAAAATCTATATGAATATAGATGCTAAAATATTAAATGATGAAGATATCTTATTTCATATTGAAAATCAAATGACACACCGTGTATTGTTTATAGATACGATTTTAAATATGAAAGCAGATGGCATAACTCATATTTTAGAAGTTGGCCCAGGTAGAGTTTTAACAAATTTAATTAGAAAAATAGATTCTAGTATCGAAACTATTAATTTCGATCAATTAGAATCATTTAATACTGTGAAAGGTTGGTTAGAAACATATGGATTTACAAAATAGAGTTATTATTGTTACAGGTGGAGCTTCAGGTATAGGTAGAACTATATCACTAACTTTAGCTAAACATCAAGCAATAGTTGTTATTAATTATAGAAGTAGTGAACAAAAAGCAAAAGCTTTAGTCGAAGAAATTGAAAAATTAGGATCTAAAGCATTGGCGGTTAAAGCTGATATTTCTAAGTTTGATGAGGCTAAGTTTTTAGTGGATGAAACAATCAATCAATTTGGAAGATTAGATGGCCTAGTTAACAATGCTGGCATCACAGATGATCAACTTATTTTAAGAATGCAAGAAAGTCAGTTTGATAATGTAATGGATACTAATTTAAAAGGTGCATGGAATATGGCAAAACATAGTGCTAAATATCTTTTGAAATCACCTTTTGGAAGAGTTGTAAATATCTCAAGTGTTATCGGACTTACAGGAAATGTTGGACAAACAAACTATAGTGCTTCTAAAGCGGGACTAATTGGATTAACAAAAGCTTTAGCTCGAGAGTTTTCAACACGTGGAGTTTGTGTTAACGCTGTATGCCCTGGATTTATCAAAACTGAAATGACTGAAAAGTTAGATCCGAAATTTGTTGAAGCTTATCTTGAAAAAATACCACTTAGACGTTTAGGAGATCCAACTGATGTTGGAAATCTAGTATTATTCTTACTAAGTGATTTATCAAGCTACATAACAGGACAAGTTTTAGTAGTTGATGGCGGGTTGGTGATGTAGATGGATAAAAGAAGAGTAGTAATCACAGGCATGGGGTTAGTTTCACCAGTTGGAAATGATGTTGAGTCCTCATTTAAAGCTTTAGTTGAAGGGAAAAACGGCATTGATTTTATCACATTAAGTGATGCTACAAACTGGAAAGTAAAAATTGCTGGTGAAGTTAAAAACTTAAATTTTGAAGACTATATAGAAAAAAAAGAAATTAAAAGGGCAGATCGTGTAACAAACTTAGGATTAGTTGCTGCTGAGCAAGCGTTTAATCAATCAAAAATAGACCTAGATGATATAGATCCTTATAGATTTGGAACATTTGTTGGTAGTGGCATTGGTGGATTAACGACTATATTTGAAGAAGTTAAAACATCTGTTACTAGAGGACAAGATAGAATTTCTCCATTTTTTATTCCGAATTCAATTATCAATATGGTTGGTGCAAAAATAGGAATAAAATATAAAGCAAAAGGTCCAAACCTTCCAATGGTTACTGCATGTTCTGCAGCAACCAATTCAATTGGAGAAGCTTTTAGATACATTAGAGATGGTTATTTAGATCTTGCATTTGCAGGAGGTTCAGAAGCTCCAATTAATGAAATTGGCGTAGGTGGATTTGCAAGTTTAAAGGCTTTAGATTTTTCTAATAATCCAGAGTATGCATCAAGACCATTTGATCTATCTAGAACAGGATTTGTCATTGCTGAAGGTGCGGGTGTTTTGATGCTTGAAAGTTTTGAGCATGCGACAAATAGAGGTGCCGAAATTATAGCTGAAGTTGTTGGTTATGGTACAACAGCTGATGCTTTTCATATGACTGCTCCAGATGATGAAGCAAATGGAATTACTAAATGTATCCAATTAGCATTAGAAGATGCTAAGATCAAACCAGAACAATTAGGTTATATTAATGCACATGGGACTTCTACAGTTTTAAATGATAAATTAGAAACTTTAGGCATAAAAAAAGCTTTAGGTGATCATGCTTATAACATTCAAATTAGTTCAACAAAATCGATGACTGGACATGCTTTAGGTGCTGCTGGCGCGATAGAATCTATTTCTGTGATTAAATCAATTATCACATCTTTAATTCCACCGACTATTCATCTAAACACGATAGATCCTGAATGCGATTTAAACTATACACCAAATCACTTTGTTAAAAAAGATTTAGAATACGGAATGAATATTAATATTGGCTTTGGTGGACAAAATGCAGCTGTTATATTTAAGAAGGTAAGTTTATGAAATTAACACAAGAACAAATTAAAGAAATTATTCCTCATCGTGATCCATTTTTATTTTTAGATGAGATTACAGAGTTAGAAACATTGAAATATGCTGTAGGAACAAAATATATGCATGAAGATGAATTTTACTTTAAAGGTCATTTTCCAGGTAAACCGGTTGTTCCTGGTGTGATTTTAGTTGAAACCATTGCTCAAGTCGGTGCTGTAGTTTTACTATCTGATAAAAAATATAGAGGAAAAATAGCCTATTTTACCGGTATAAAAAATGCAAAATTTAGAAAAAGTGTTCTACCAGGAGATACCGTTACTTTTAAATGTGAGTTAACAAAAATAAGAGGTGTTTTTGGATTTGGAAAAGGAGAAGCTTTTGTGGGAGATGATTTAGTGTTAGAAGTTGAAATTTCCTTTGCTGTTGGAAATGAATAATTATACAATATTAACATTTGATGAAATATCATCAACTAGCGATTTATTAAAAGAGCATTATAGCTCTTTTTCTAATTTTACAATCATTAAAGCTAACTATCAAAGTGAAGGTAGAGGTCAGTTTGATCGTAAATGGATTTCTAATCAAGGGGAGAATCTACTTTTTAGTATTTTATTAAAAGATTTAAATATAAAAAATCTAGAATTTCTAAAAAAATGGATTATAGAAGGATTATTTAAGTTATTAAAATCATATAATATGCAACCTATATTTAAAGAACCAAATGATATATATATCAATGAAGACAAAATATGTGGTATTTTATTTGAAACAAGAACACTAAACGACTTGTTAGAGTATGTGGTTATTGGTATTGGACTGAATATTAATCAAACTGATTTTAATGGTATAAAGGCAACATCAATTAAAAAAATAAATAATTATATTGTAGATAAAGATGAAGTTTTTGAAAAATTACTTGAAATCTTATTAAGTTCATATAAAACATAATTTTTATGATAAAAAAATATGATATAATATAAAAAAAGTTCGAGGGGAATTATATGACAAAAAAACATAAGGATTTATTAGTTGTTTTTCTATTATATGTTGTCGCAATTGCATTAGCAGGTGTCGTATTTTACGTATTTAAAGACTTTTCTTTAATTGCACGACTATTTATTGCTGATATCGCCGCAATGCTTTTCATTTATATCATGAGTCTTATTATTAATAACGCAAGTCTTTATGATCCATATTGGAGTGTGATTCCACCGGTTGTTCTCATATTTGCTTTTCTTTATTCAGGACAAGCATTGAACTTACCATATTTTTTGATGATGTTGGCAATTAGCTTTTGGGCTATAAGATTAACACTTAATTGGATAAAAGGTTGGCATGGTTTTTCTGAAGTTGATTGGCGTTATCTAATGATAAGAGATAAAGCACCAAAATTATATTTTCTAACAAACTTTTTAGCTATACAGCTTTTCCCAACTCTCATTGTATTTGTACAAATACTAGTTGGGATTCATATTTTTGAATTTACTGCAGCATTAAATTTAGTATTTGTAATTGGCTTTTTAATGGTCATTGGTGCAACCACTATTCAATATATTTCAGATGAACAAATGCGAAGATTTAGAACTAGCAATCAAAAAGAGAAGAAATGCATTGACGAGGGTCTATGGCGTTATTCAAGACATCCTAATTATTTTGGTGAAGTGATGGTTTGGTGGGGATTGTATGTCATGTATATTGGTATTGCTAAACAGCTAGACATCTACATTTTTGCACCAATTTCAATGAGTATGCTCTTTATTTTCATTAGCATTCCAATGATGGAAAAGAAGATTTTAAAGACTAGACCTGAGTATAAACTTTATCAAGAACAGGTATCAATGATTGTGCCATTTATTAGAAAAGAAGATGAAGTTTCAACGTATCAAAAAGAAAGTTGACAATTTAGTTAAAATCTTTATAATAGTGTTTAGGGAATGAATGTCTCCCTTAGTTATACTAAAACCGCGTACGCTGATGACTTCTACAACTTTTTTGTTGTAGAGTCATTTTTTTTAAAAGGAGAATTGTTATGTTATTAAGTATATCGCTGATTATTTTAATTAGTTTAATGCTTTCAAAAATCTTTAATCTATTAAAACTACCTCCAATATTAGGTATGCTTCTTGCGGGTATTATTATTGGACCTTTTGCTTTAAATTTGATAGACCCTAACATTTTAAATATATCTACAGAATTAAGAGAAATTGCACTTGTAGTTATTTTAATTAGAGCGGGATTATCATTAGATATAAGTGATTTAAAAAAAGTGGGTAGACCTGCGATTTTATTGTCATTTGTTCCAGCTACTATTGAAATATTAGCTGTATTCATATTTGCACCCATGATTTTTGGTATTGATTATGTATCAGCACTTATTATGGGATCTATTATTGCAGCAGTGTCACCTGCTGTGGTAGTCCCAAGAATGATAAAGATGATGGAAAGTGGTTATGGAAGAGAAAAAAGAATTCCTCATATGATTTTAGCTGGAGCATCTATTGATGATGTTTATGTAATTGTTTTATTTTATGCATTTTTAAAATTAGGACAAGGTGATAATTTTCAGATTACTACACTATTAAATGTGCCTATTTCAATTTTATTAGGAGTGATTATTGGTGTTTTTATAGGTTTGATGGCATCAATTTTCTTTAAGAAATTTCATATGCGTGACACAGTTAAAGTCTTAATTATATTTGCGCTAGGATTCTTATTCATAGCATTAGAAGATGGTATTAGTAAGTATATAGCATTAAGTGGATTATTAGCTGTAATGTCATTTGGTATAGCCCTTAATAGAAGTTATCCATTACTTGCTAAAAGATTAGTTAAAAAGTTTGAAAAAATATGGGTGATTGCAGAAATAATGTTGTTTGTTTTAGTTGGTGCTTTAGTCGATATTAGTGTACTGTTGAATGTTGGCTTATTATCAATTTTATTAATCATCATTTCTATGTCTTTTAGAATGCTAGGCGTATATTTATCTTTACTTAAAACATCACTCAACACTAAAGAAAAACTTTTTACAGCAATTTCTTATACACCAAAAGCAACCGTTCAAGCTGCAATTGGTGCAATTCCACTATCACTTGGACTACCTTATGGTGAACTTATTTTAATGGTTTCTGTGCTTGCAATTATAATTACTGCCCCATTTGGAGCTATTTTGATGGACCATTTACATACTAAATGGTTAGAAAAGTCTCAGTAAAACTTCAAATCTATCCAAAAAAATAGTAAAATGATATTATATTAATCACTATTCACTTTTAGTGAATTGTGTTAAAATGATATAGGTGAGCAATTATTGTATTTTTACACCACAAAAGGAGTTAAATTATGAAAAGAAATAAATTCATCGTTATAGGTTCTGGACGCTTGGGATCTAATATCGCAACCTCTATGTCAGAACTAGGTGAAGATGTTATTATCATCGATGCTCAAGACGACTCATTTAGAAAGCTACAAGAATCATTTTCAGGTTATCAAGTCGTTGGAGATGCAACAGATTTAACCATCTTAGAAAACTCGTATATCAAACATGCTAAAACAGTAGTGATTACCACTGATAGTGATAATGTAAATATTTATTTGGCACATATTTGTTTTTATGTGTATAATGTTCCAAAAATATTTGTAAGACTTTCTGATACTGATAAAGGGAAATTATTAGACGGTACAACTATTCAAGCAATCTATCCATTCAACCTTTCTTATAGTGAGTTTATGGATCTAAATGTTGGGGAGGAAGACAAATGAAAATAGTCATTACAGGCGGAAAGCATGAAGCTGACTATATCGTTAGCATTCTAAAAAAAGAACACCATCATTTGATTGTGATTAATCAAGATCGTGATTTTGCAGAATATATTAGTGCAAACAACAACATTGATGTATTTCCTGGAGACCCAACAAAAGCATATGTAATTTCAGATGCTGAAGGACAAAATGCAGATGTATTATTAGCTTTATCAGATAATGATACTGATAATTACATTACATGTATCACTGCAAAAAAATTATTTAATGTCAAAAGAACAGTTGCAAAAGTTAAAAATCCAAAAAATGTTGAATTATTTAAACGTTTAGGTATTGATAGTGTTATAAGTTCTACTTATTTATTAGCACAAACAATTTTAAATGAATCATCAGTTGAAAATATTATTAAAACATTATCGATTGAAGATGAAAAGATAGTTATGTTAGAAATTGGTGTAGAAGAAGAATTCGCAATCGTTAACAAACGCTTAATGGATATTAAGTTTCCAAGTAACATCAATATAAGCTGTATATTTAGAGATCCACACGTCATCATTCCTAAAGGGGATACGTTAATTAAAGCTGATGATAAACTCATCATTATTTCCACACCAAATGATCAAGACGAAATTGTAGAATTTATTCAAAAGAGAAAGTAATATGGAAGAAAAAAGACATATTTCAGGATATCCATTAATCATAAACTATTTAGGCATATTTGCGATTTTAATTGGATTAATTTTGCTTATACCGCTTACTGTGATTATTTTCTATCCGTCAGAAGTTACAGAAGCTACTAATTTTTTAATTCCATCATTATCATCGATTGGTCTTGGAACTATCGTTGTTTGGATCTTCAAAGGTAGGGAAAAGGAAAGATTAGGACGCTCTCAAGATGCTATTTTGGTCGTTTCTATTTGGATTTTAGCAATTTTTATTTCTGCATTACCTTTTGTGTTAACTAACAATTATAATTTCACACAAGCGATATTTGAATCAACATCGGGCTATTCAACTACAGGATTAACTGTTGTTGATGTCACACAGACACCAAATATCTACTTATTTTTCAGAAGTTTATTACAATTTGTCGGAGGGGTTGGACTTGTATTAGTTTTAACTTCAGCTATTTCTGATAAATTTGGAATGCGTCTATATAGTGCAGAAGGTCATAGTGATAAATTAGTTCCCAATTTAATTCGATCAGGTAGAATGATTTTATCAATTTATATTGGTTATATTTTAGTTGGATCAATCTTTTTAGTTATTTTCGGATTAACTCCATTTGATGCGCTTAATCATTCAATTACTGCAGTAGCTACAGGCGGATTTTCAACTCAAGCAGCTAGTATTGGTGCATTTAATAGCTTAGGTGTAGAAATAACTATTATGGTGTTAATGTTACTTGGAGGAACCAATTTCTTCGTCCATTTAATGTTACTAAGAGGTAAATTTAAAAATGTATTTGGTCATGTTGAAATGAAACTATTAGGTATATTACTTGTTGTTTTCATTCCATTACTTGTCATTAATACATTTAGTATGTATAATGGTAATTTTTTTGAATCATTAAGAATCTCGTCATTTCAATTTATATCAGCTGTAACAGGCACAGGGTTTCAAACAATAAGCACATTTAGTGTCATGCCACCATTCTTTATGAGTGTCTTGATTATTGTTATGGTTTTAGGTGCAGGTATGGGTTCAACGGCTGGTGGTATGAAACAATACCGTGTTGCTCTAGCCTTTAAGAGTCTTTATTGGAATATAAGAGAACAATTCGGTCATAAAAAAATAATTAGAACACACTATATAAACAAAATTGGTACACCAACAGTTGTTGTAGATAAAGAAGTTATTCAAAATTATTCTTTCTTAATGACTTATTTACTTGCTTTATTTACTGGAGCATTAATATTTTCTGGATTTGGATATAGTATTAAAGATTCGTTGTTTGAATTTGCGTCTGCATTAGGTACAGTTGGATTGTCTGTTGGAATTGTAAGTTATACTGCAAATCCAATTATATTATGGACATCAACGGTAGGTATGTTTTTAGGAAGACTTGAATTCTTTGTAGTCTTTATAGCAGGAGCTAAAATTTTAATGGATATTAAGAAAAAAAGATAAAATCACGTTAAACTATACGTGATTTTTCCTTTTTTTGATATGATGTTGATATATGTGCAAGATATCGGTCATAATTGCATGTTATCAAGAAACTATTGTTAATTAATAAAATCTATCATATATTTAGGTTGGGAGGATCTCTTACATGATTAAAATCATATGGAGTAAGAATGAGTTATCTAGTTTAGAAGAAAAACTAAATCAACATGATATTCATTATATGATTCTAGATAGTCTAGATGAGATTCCTGAACATATGATCGGTATAGAAATTGATGATACAAATAAAGAAAATTTTAAAAAAACACTTGAAGTTATTGAATATGAAAAAATGCAAATGTTTTTTCCAACGCAAGAAGGTTTTGTTCAAATTCATCTAAGAGATATAGTTTATGTTGAATCCTTTAAAGATGATATTTACTTGCATCTATTAGGAAATAAGACTGAACATATAAAAAAACCACTATATCAACTAGAGGAAATGTTGATACCGTATCATTTTATAAGAATTTCTAAATCGTATATCGTTAATATCAGAATGATTTTGTATATTAAAGTTGCTCTTAATGCTAAATTAAATTTAGAACTAAAAGAAGGAACTAAACTAGATGTAACCAGATCCTATGTTAAACGATTTAAGCAAGGTTTAAAACTTTAGGAGGTATTAAACATGACTACTTTTGGATGGATAGTTATATCAGCTTTAAGTATAATTGTATTGTATTTACTCTACAACTTCATATTGGAATTCATACTTAATAAAAAATTGAATATTTTTAAGAATAAGTTAAATAGCTCTAATGTGGCTGTTAGTCAAGTTGTATTATTTAAAAAAGCCTACCAAGTAGCGCTTGCAATGATGTTAGTATTTACATTAAGTATTTCAGGCATATTTCAAGAACAAATAATCCTAGAAAACCAAAAAATATTAACACAAGCACAGCAAGTTGGTACAAGGGCTAAGCTTATAAAACTATTGACAGCAACAAACTCAAATTATTGGGGACTCTTTCCAGAAATGGGAGATCTAGAAGCTCAAAGTACAGCACCAGATTTGAAGGCAACTGCTCAATCAAGAGATTTTATTGATACCAATGAACAAGTTGAAGGTGTTTCTGAAGCTGATATCATAAAAACAGATGGAAATTATATTTATTATGCATCAAGGTATTATCAAAAGATTAATGTTGTATTAGTGAATGAAGATTATGAAGTAGAAGTGTTAGACTCTATAGATTTAGGTGATGTGTATACTGAAAATATTTATTTAACAGAAGATTATGTAATTGTTGTGGGGTATACATATGAGCAAACGCCATATCAATATGCAGTAGGCGCAATGGATTTTATATGGACTTATAGTAGTCCAACTGGTACAGTAGTTGTTATTGATAGAGATACAAATGACATTGTTTATGAAGTTGAGACAGATACATACTTTTTTGATCATAGAATTATAGATAGTACTATGTATTTAGTATCAAGAAAATACAGCAATCAGTATGATGAAGAATTAAGACCAACGATTACTGAAACAAAAGATAGCCAAGAATATAAGTCATATATTGACTATGATAGTATTTATTATTATGATGATGTCTCTTCACCAGCAATGACGATTATCACGAGTATTAACTTAAACGATTTTAGCTATGAAGCTCAAGCTTTTATAGGTGATGTCAATCATGTCTATGTTGATGAAGATAGCTTATATACAGCGTCTAGTTATTATGAATATCATTTAGATCAAAGTAGAACACAATATAGTAAAATTATAAAATTCAAAATAAACCCAGAAGAAAGTAGTTTTACATATCAAGGCGGACAGACTGTTGATGGTATTATTCAAGATTCATATTGGATGGATGAGTATCAGGGATATTTAAGAGTTGTTACTTCTCAATCATGGCCAGCAAAAAATAGAATATTTATACTAGAAGAAGATGAATTTGAAGATAAATTAAATATCGTCTCTAAAATTGATGAAGGATTAGGGCTTGAAGGTGAAACAGTAAAATCTGTAAGATTTAATAAAGATTATGCTCAAGTTGTCACATTCGAACAAACAGATCCATTATATACAATCGATTTATCTGATCCACTCAATCCTTTTATAAAAGAAAATCCAATTAAAGAAGAAGGATATTCTACATATATGCATGTATGGAATGAAGATCATTATCTAATTGGTTTCGGATTTGATGCGACTTCTGAAGGTAGAATAACTGGTCTTAAGCTTAGTGCTTATGATACGAGATTAGAAGTGCCACTTGATACATATAGTTTTGCTAGTGATGAACAAGCAGGATTTAGCTACAGTTTTTCAGAAGCTATTTATAATCCAAAAGCTTTAATGGTTGATGCAACTAAAGGCATCATAGGATTTCCAATGAGTTTATATAGATATACAGATGTTGATTATTATTATGAAAGTTCATTTGTATTATTCTTTATAGATTTTGAGAGTGATAAAATTATTTCAAAACCTATCTTTATTTCACATAACCAAACGGATTATTATATGCAAGTAGATAGAGCAATCTATATTGAAAATAGTGTAGGTGATGTAGTAACTGATAGATATATTTATACATTCTCATATGAACAAGTGATTGTGTATCATATAGAAACAAATACAATCATCCAAAAAGTAAAACTAAATGACGCCGTAAACGCATATTTAGACTAAGTTTAAATTATATGCGTTTCAGATAGGAAAAAGGCTAGAATCACTTAGCCTTTTTCTCTTTGTTTGTTATAATAGTTATAGGTGATGCTATGAAATATAGAGTAGAGATGTTAATTGAATTAAGTAGAAAAGAAGTTTTTGAGATGTATACAACTAAAGAGCATTTTGAAAGATGGGAACTTGGATTGGATCGCATAGAATCAAATGAATCGAATATTTTCGCAAAAGATGCGGTCTCTTTTTTGATTTTTAAATATAATGATAAAGAAATGAAGATGAAGATGACCGTTAAAAACATTAAGGCACCAGACAAGTTAGAAGTTATCTATGAAGTGCCAGGAGCATATAATCTTTGTAAAAATTATTTTTATGATGAAAATGATCAGACGAAATGGATCATGGACGTTGAGTTTTTATTTTCTCCAAAGGTCAATATTCCGAAAGAAAATTTCATCAATAAAACTAAATCAGGTATGCAAATATTTAAGGACTATGCTTTAAATAAACAAAATAAGAAATAACCATTTCATCTATTGACAAATGATAGGTTTTTATAGACAATAGATAAGGACATAAAGGAGTGAGAAATATGTGGGAAGTAATTGTTAATTTTTTTACAGCAGTTTCATTTTGGGAACTACTATTAATTTTTATAGCAAAAATAGTTGAGGTGACCATTGGGACGATGCGTATCATCTTGATTAGTAAAGGGTATCGTAAACAAGGGACAGCATTAGCTGTCGTTGAAATACTATTATGGGTGTTTATTGCAAGTTCAGTTATTCAAGGTGTAACTGAAGCCCCTATTAAAGGGATTGTTTATAGTGTAGGTTTTGCATTAGGTGTTTATGTGGGATCATTTATTGAAAACAGAGTAGCAGTTGGTAAAATCTTAATACAAGCAATATCAGATAAAACAGGTGCAGATATTATTATGCATGTTTTAAGAGCTAATGGTCATGGTGTTACTAGCATTGATGCTCATGGTAAAGATACAGATCGCACAGTGTTAATGATTTTTGCAAATAGAAAAAACAAACTTACAATTCTAGACTTAATCAAAGAAACAGAACCAAAAGCTTTAATTGTTGCAAATGAGGTTTCGATTGTTCAAGGTGGATTTGTGAGTCCATGGAGAAAACTAGCTAAATAAATATGTTGAAAATATAAAAATATCTAAGTATAATGAATATATGTGTGGAGTTATAGCTCAGCGGGAGAGCACTTGCTTGACGTGCAAGGGGTCCCGAGTTCGATCCTCGGTAACTCCACCATATTTTTTTATTAGAATATGGGGCAAGTATGAATAAAGAAAATGAAAAATTACTAAGAGAATATGATGTAAAAAAATTACTCATTAAATTATCCATTCCGGCGTTTGCAGGAATGGCAATTAATGCTCTTTATAATTTTGTGGATACTTTATTTGTTGCTAGAGCTGCTGGAGAACTTGCTATTGGTGGTCTTGCTTTTGCTTTTCCAATTCAGATGATTGTTATCGCTGTTGGATTGATGATCGGTATAGGTTCGGCATCTGTATTTAGTAGAGCTTTCGGTAGAAAAGATTATAAAAAAATGGAACAAGCTGTTAATACAGGCATTAGAGTTGATATAGTATTAGCCGTTATATTTACAGTGTTAAGTTTTATCTTTATTGAGGATTTATTAATATTTTTTGGTGCAACTGCTGAAAATATGGGATATGCATATGATTATTTAAGTATTATTCTTATTGGACTAATTCCACAATCATTATCGATTGTATTAAATAATTTAACTAGAGCTGAAGGTAGATCTAAGGTTGCGATGTATTCATTAGTTATTGCAGCTGGAGCAAATATTATATTAGATCCAATCTTTATTTTCGGATTTGACATGGGTGTAAGTGGTGCAGCAATAGCAACCGTGATTGCTCAGTTTATTGGGCTCACTTATATATTTATTAGAGCACTAGATAAAGACTCTAATTTAAAAATTAGACTTAATCAATGGTTTAAAGTGGATTTTAAAACTACTAAAGAGATTATTGTTGTTGGATTTCCAACCTTTTTAAGAAATTCTTTAGGAGCCTTTATAGCAATAATTATTTATAGACTCATCAATAGATATGGTGGAGAAGAACCAGGCATATACATTTCGATATATGGTGTTATTAACCGAATAATTAACTTTGTGTTCCTTCCTAGTTTTGGAATTGTACAAGGTATGGTTCCTATTGTAGGTTTTAATTTTGGAGCAAAAAACTATAAAAGAATGCGAGATACGATAATATTTGCGACAAAGGTTATTGTCGTTTACTTTATTTTTGGTTTTCTTTTTATTCAAATTTTCTCACCTGCACTCTTTAGATTGTTTTCTGAAGATAAAAATCAATTATTTATAGAGTATGGTAGTTATGCATTTAGAATCATTTCAATAGGATTTTTACTTGTAGGTTTTCAAATTATTGTTGGAGCAATTTTCCAAGCGCTTGGCTATCCGATTAGAGCAATGATTGTAACATTATCAAGACAAGTTGTGTTTTTTATACCATTTGTATACTTGCTCACTTATTTATTTGACGATATGAAAGGTATATGGTTTGGATTTGCGGCTGCTGATATACTATCAGGCCTTATAAGTATAACTTTATTAATTATTGAAATGAGATATATTCATAAAATGTCGATTGATTTTCCTAGTTTAGCTCTTGACGCATAAAAAAAATGGCACACTTCACTTTTTGCCATTTTTTTATATCCAATTTTGACTCCAAACTTCTATTGCTTTAATGACAGGATCTAATCCTTCACCCTTTTTTGTTAAACTATATTCTACTTTAACAGGAGTTGTTGGATATACATCTCTTTTGATTAAATCAAGAGCTTCGAGTTCTTTTAACTTTTCAGATAATACTTTTCCGGATATGTTAAGTTCAGATTCTAATTGATTAAATCTTTTGGGACCTTCTAGGAGTTGATGTATAATTAAACCAACCCATCTTTTACTTAAAATCTTAGATGCACTCTCAAATTTCACGCAGATTTGACTCATAAATAACACCTCGCTTACCTACATTATATATAATTTCATTAGAAAAGCAAATTACTTTACATTATAAGATAACTTTATTATAATTAACTTACAAATAGTAAGTAATATAAAGGAGATTATTATGGAAAAATATAAATTAAACATTGGTATCATATTAGGATCTACAAGAGAAGGTAGAATGAGTCCACAAGTTGGAAGTTGGGTTAAAGATTTTGCAGATCAAAGAGATGATGCAATTTATGAAATTGTGGATATTAAAGATTATAACCTACCGTTGCTCGGTGAAAGCAGTGACATCACTGGCATCACCAAGTGGAACAAAAAACTAGATTCACTTGATGGATTCGTCTTCATCGCTCAAGAGTACAATCATTCAATGTCAGCAGCTTTGAAAAATGCACTAGATTTAGCAAGAGATGCTTGGAATAATAAGTCAGCAGGTATTGTTTCATATGGATCTATTGGTGGAGCAAGAGCTGCAGAACACTTAAGAAATGTTTTAGGTGAACTTCAAATTGCGGATGTCAGAACTCAAGTTTTATTATCATTATTTACTGATTTCGAAAATGGTTCTATCTTTAAACCACAAGCATTGCATGAAGCTAATTTAACTACATTATTAGATCAAGTTAATACGTGGGCAAAAGCTTTAAAAACTATTAGAAAGTAAATCTTAAAAGTATCTTAAATGATACTTTTTTTATGCTTCAATTATTTTATTTATGATATAATAGTTTGGTTGGACGGTGATTTTTTTGACTAAAGATGAAAGAAAACAGTATTTAATCCTTCAAGATCCTAATATATATAAAGGGCTTTTAATACTGGCTATTCCTTTAATGTTAAATAATTTAATCAAAACACTTCACGATGTCATTGATATGTTTTTCGTAAGTGAAATACCAGGATTTGCAACTGAAGCAATCAATTCGATTTCTTTAACTTTTCCTGTATTTTTTACATACCTATCTTTAGGTATTGGATTAAGTGCTGCAGGCACTGCACTTATAAGTCAACATGTAGGATCAAAACAGATAGATAAAGCTAAAAGATTTGCGAGTAATTTATTTGTTATTTCGATTATATTAGGATTAGTTTTAAATGTTGTGGCATTCTTCATCGCAGAACCTATTATGCGATTAATGGGAACTGACGGTTTTGTTCTAGAAAATAGTGTAAAATACTTAAAAATTAGAGCTTTTGAGTTACCATTTGTTTTTATATTCTTTGCATTTACAGCAATTAGACAATCCAGTGGAGATACTGTAACTCCAGTGATTTACGGAGTTATTACAGTAGTTTTAAATATTATATTATCACCACTATTTATAACAGTTTTTGGTTTTGGAGTCAGCGGTGCAGCAATTGCAACTTTAATTGCAAATGTTGTGATTATGCCATTTATGATTCATCAGTTATTTAATGCAAAAGAAGGCATTACTGTTGATAAAAAATATCTTAGATTAGATAGAGAAGTATCGCGTATTATTGTTAAATATTCAGTACCAGCATCGCTTGGTCAATCTATTACAGCCATCGGGTTTATTATTATGAATACCATTATTGTAACTTATGGTGATCCTACAGTAGCTGCATTTAGTGTAGGTAATAGAATCACGAGCATAATCTTACATCCAGTAATGGCAATTGGAGGTGTGCTTGCAGCATATCTTGGCCAAAACATTGGAAATGAAAATCCAGATCGTGCTAGATTAGCATTTAGAAAAGCAATGGTATTATCATTTTGGCTTATGGCATTAGGATCATTTATGATTATTTGGTTTAGATCACCTTTGCTATCTATTTTCATTAAAGATGATCCAGTAGCCCTTGCTTTAGGCATTGAGTACATGTTTTATTTATTAATTGGTTTACCTTTAATGGGTATATTTCAAACTTTTGTTGGGACATTTAGTGGGACTGGTAATACAAAATTCACATTTGCATTTACTATTGCAAGACTGTGGATACTTAGAATTCCAGCCATTATGATCTTCAAGTATTTTACTGAGCTTGGAAGCAGTGGTATTTGGTATGCAATGCTCATCAGCAATGTTGTTATTATTCTTCCAGGTATTTACTTTTATAGACAAATAGATTTTAAGCCGAAGATAGAAATAGATCGAAAACGTAAAAAATTAGAAAATTTGAATGTGTAATATAAGTCTTTAAGATAAATCTTAAAGGCTTTTCTTTTTTCTCGTTTTAACTCCATAAATTACATGATATAATGAAAGAAAACAATAGAGGCTTTTACTATGTATAAAATCACTTTAAAAAAGACTTTAACAGAGCAAGTCACACTTATGAAGGTCTATGCACCTGATGTTGTTAAGCATGCTAAAGCTGGAGAATTTGTTATCTTAAGAGTAGATGAACAGGGAGAAAGAATCCCTCTTACGATTGCAGAAGCTAATTCCAATGATGGATGCATTACCATTATTTTTCAAATTGTTGGTAAGACGACTTATTTGTTGAATCAAAAACAAACAGGAGATTATATTCAAGATTTTGTAGGACCTCTTGGGACGCCTACAAGTATTGATCATTTAAATAGGGTATTAGTTATTAGTGGAGGGGTGGGTTCAGCAATCGCTTATCCATTATGTAAAGCTTTGTTTGAACAACATACTAATGTTGAATTGATTGCAGGATTTAAAACAAAATCTCAAATGATTTTATTAGAAGAATTTAAAAAAGTAACAAATCAGCAAAATTTTACAACAGATGATGGTAGTTTTGGATATAAAGGGTTTGTTACTGATATATTAATAAAAATACTTGAAAAAGATCAAAAATATGACCATGTTTTTGCGATTGGTCCTATTGTCATGATGAAAGCTGTAAGTGAAATAACTAAGACCTATAACATACCAACAACAGTTAGTTTAAATCCGATTATGGTTGATGGTACTGGCATGTGTGGAGGATGTAGGGTTAAAGTTGGAGAACACATGAAATTTGCTTGTGTTGATGGTCCTGATTTTGATGGTCACTTAGTTGATTATGATAATTTAATTAAACGAAACCAAATGTATATTGAAAAAGAGAGAAAAGACTTTGAAGATATAAAATCTAGAGGTGATGACTTATGAATCATGCCTTAGAAAAAATGAAGATGCATCTTCAAGATCCATCAATTAGAATTCATAACTTTTTAGAAGTTGAACTGGGTTATGATAGTAAAGATGCTATATTAGAAGCAAATAGATGTCTAGAATGCAAACATAAACCTTGTGTGAGTGCATGTCCCGTTTTAATTGATATTCCTGGTTTTATCCATGAAATAAAAGCACAAAACTTTGATAAAGCTTATCAAATCATTACAAATGATAGTATGCTTCCTGCTGTATGTGGCAGAGTTTGCCCACAAGAAAGTCAATGTGAAAGTGTATGTGTAAGAGGCATTAAAGGAGAATCTGTTGCTATTGGAAGACTAGAGAGATTTGTTGCAGATTATCATTATGATCAAAAAGATTCTAAATGTATACTAGATATTCACAAAAACCATAGAAAAATTGCGATTGTTGGATCTGGTCCAGCGGGTTTATCTTGTGCATGCGAACTTCTCAAAAGAGGATATGATGTGACTGTTTTTGAAGCTCTACATGCCCCAGGAGGCGTTTTAACTTACGGCATACCAGAGTTTAGGTTACCTAAATCAATTGTCTTAAAAGAGATTAACAACTTGATAGAACACGGTGTTGAACTTAAAACAAATACTGTGATTGGAAAAACATTATATTTAGAAGACTTATTTGAAAGAGGATATAAAGCGGTTTTTATTGGAACAGGAGCTGGATTACCTCAGTTTATGAACATTGATGGAGAAACATTAAATGGTGTTTATTCTGCCAATGAATTTTTAACAAGAGTTAATTTAATGAAAGCTTATGAAATAAATCAAGCAACACCAATATATGAAGGTTCTATTGTATCAGTTGTAGGTGGTGGTAATGTTGCGATGGATGCAGCAAGATCAGCATTAAGATTAGGAGCAAAAGAGGTTCACATTATTTATAGAAGATCAATAGAGGAACTGCCAGCAAGAAAAGCAGAAATTGATCATGCTATTGAAGAGGGAATTATCTTTGATTTATTGACAAATCCTATCCAAATTATGGGAGATGAAGAAGGATTTGTTAAATCAATTAAATGCATAAAAATGATGCTTGGACAAGCTGATGAGTCAGGAAGAAGAAGACCTATAAAAATTGAAGGATCAGAGTTTGAAGTGAAAACTGATGTTGTTATCATCGCAGTTGGAACGACACCGAATCCTTTGATATCAAAAACAAGTCCGGAGTTAAGTATTAATCAAAAAGGTTGTATCATAACTAAAGATGATACAGGCTTAACATCAAAAGCATTTGTATTTGCAGGTGGAGATGCAGTTACAGGTGCAGCAACAGTGATTGAAGCGATGGGTGCTGGCAAAAAATCAGCTATAGCCATCGATCAAATATTATCTTAAGTGTATAGAGGGAGACATTATGCGCATTCATTCACATCCGATTTTAGAGTTTGAAGAAAAAGAAGACATTACCTTTATGTTTGAAAAAAAGATTATGGTTGGCAAAAAAGGCGATACAATTGCATCTGCACTTGTAAATCTTGGTATTGATGTATTTAGTTATTCGATTAAACTTAAAAGACCAAGAGGCTACTATTGTGCAATTGGTAATTGTGCCTCATGTAAGATGATCGTTAATGGAAAACCGAATGTTAAAACATGCATAACTAAGTTAGAACCCAATATGGTTGTTGAAAGACAAACTGATAAGGGGGTCTACGAATGATATATAAAGACGTATTAATCATTGGTGGAGGACCATCTGGATTATGTGCAGCAGCAATGCTATTAGAGAGTAACTTAGAAGTGATGATTGTTGATCGAGGATTATCACTTGGGGGACAATTAATAAAACAAACGCATAAGTTTTTTGGATCGAAAGATCAATATGCAAAGACAAGAGGATTTGATATTGCGAGTATATTGATCAATCAAGTCAAAGATCATCCGAAACTTAAAATCTTACAAGAGGCAACTGTTCTAGGTTTATATAAAGATAAGGTTGCAACTATTTCTCATGAAAATGAGTATAAGAAGATTAAAGCAAAAACAATTATTGTAGCAACTGGTGCTAGTGAAAAGTTTTTAGCATTTGAAAATAATGATCTACCTGGTATATATGGTGCTGGAGCAGTACAAACATTAATGAATCAATTTGGGGTTAAACCTCAAGATGATATCGTTATGATTGGTTCCGGAAATATCGGTTTAATTGTTAGTTATCAACTTATGCAAGCAGGTGTTCATGTAAAAGCTGTGATTGAGGCTTCTAGTAAGATTGGTGGATACAAAGTTCATGCATCTAAATTAAGACGATTAGGTGTACCCATTTATACAAATAAAACTATAAAAAGAGCTATTGGTAAAGAAAGAGTAGAAGCTGCTGAAATTATATCTTTAGATGAACATTTTAAAGAGATAGAAAATTCATCAGAGATTATAAAAACAAGCGGTATTTGTATATCAGTTGGGCTTGCTCCTAGTTATCAAATGCTAGACATGGTAGATGCTAAGATTGGTTATATTCCCGAACTAGGAGGTAGTGTTCCTCTTGTTGATGAGAAACATATGACTACAATTGATGGTATTTTTTCATGTGGAGATAATATCGGTATTGAAGAGGCTTCATCAGCAATGATGGAAGGGTATCTTACAGGTTTGTATGTCTCTAAATATTTAGAACAAAAACATCCAAATTATGATGAATTAGTTAAAAAATATGAAAATGCATTAACAGTTCTTAGAAGTGGCCCATTTGGGGTTAAAACATCTAAAGGATTAAATCGGATGAGGGAGTTGATGAATGATGCTAGATAAAACAGGGGTGGCACCTAAAGAACTAGTTTTATCAAGATTTTTTGATGAAAAGATTTTAGCTAGACCAAAAGCTATTCTGGAATGTTATGAAGATATTCCTTGTAATCCATGTAGCACAAGTTGTCCTTTTGATGCAATTCATATTGGTGATAACATTAATACTCAACCCAAATTAGATCCAGATAAATGTACGGGCTGTGGTATTTGTGTAACTGCATGTCCTGGACTTGCGATTATTGTTGCACAAATTAGTTTTGATCAAGCTATATTCAAAATACCTTTTGAATTTAATCCTAAACCATGTGTAGGAGATATTGTAGAGGGTATCAATCGAGAAGGAATTAAAATTTGTGATGTGAAAATATTAAAAGTGAATATGAGAAAAACAAACGATCATACAGCATTAATAGAAGTCAGTGTGCCTATTGAATACTTACATGAATTCGTAACTGTGAGAGTGTAATATGGACAAAAAGAATATTATCATGTGTCGCTGTGAAGATGTGACACTAGAAGATTTACATAAAAAAATTGATGAAGGCTATGAGACTTTTGAAGATTTAAAACGTTTATTAAGAATAGGAATGGGTCCTTGTCAAGCGAATACTTGCGGTCAACTCATCCAAAAAGAACTTGCAACATATCTAGGTAAAAAGGTTGGTGATGTAAAACCACACAAAGCTAGACCGATGTTACAAGGCATCTCTTTGGAAAGTATTGCTAAGGAGGCAAAAAAATGAAACAGCATGTCGTGATTGTTGGCGCAGGTATTAGCGGTGTCAGTATTGCTTATCATTTGGCTCAAAAAGGTGTAAAAGATATATTAGTGATTGATCAAGGCTATTTTACCAATGGTGCAACCGGAAGATGTGGTGCAGGTATTAGACAACAATGGGCAACCAAGATGAATTGTTCGATGGCTAAAAAAAGCATGGAATTTTTTGAAACTGCAGAAAAAACTTTAGAGTATAACGATTCTATAGAACTTAAGCAGGAAGGCTATTTGATTTTAGCTACTACAAAAGAGGAAGAAGATCAATTTAGGAGAAACGTTAAACTACAAAATGAGTTGGATATTCCATCAAAGGTTTTAACAAAAGCTGAAGCATTAGAAATTGTACCTCATTTAAACCCTGATGCCTTCTTAAGTGCTACATTTTGTCACACTGATGGGCATCTAAACCCTTTTAAAATGACAGAGGCATTTTATAAAGCATCTATAAAATTAGGCGTTAAATACAAATTTTTTGAAGAAGTGAAAGATTTGATAGTTGAACATAATCATGTTAAAAAAGTTGTTACTAATAAAGAAATCTATGAAACAGATATATTGATTAATGCTGCTGGTGGCTATGCAAAAGAAATTGGGCAATTAGCAGGAGTTGATATTCCAGTGTATTCAGAAAATCATGAAATACTTGCAACTGAGCCAGTAGAAAAACTACAAGGTCCAATGGTTATGTCATTTTCTAAAAACATTTATTGTCAACAAGTCCCTCATGGCGCATTTTTAATGGGAAGGACTACTCCAAATCAAGAAAAAGGTCATGATGTATCAAGTTCTTGGCAGTTTCTAGACGAAATGAGCCAAACAGTTTGCGATATCATGCCATTAGTTGGTAAACTAAATATAGTAAGACAATGGGGTGGCTCTTATAATATGTCACCTGATCATCAACCTATCATATCAAAAGCTATCGAAATTGATAACTTTTATATGGCTTGTGGGTTTTCTGGACATGGATTTATGTTAGCGCCAATGACAGGATTACTCATTAGTGAACTAGTTTTAGGTCAAAAACTATCCATGGACTTAGAAGATTTATCAATAAAAAGATTTAAAAATAAAGAAGATATTCATATCGAAAAATCAGTTGTATAAAAAAAAGGGAGAGAGAAAATATGTCAATTTATGATTACAAAACAGAACCACTAACAAATTTTCAAGATGAGCAAAATGTAAAAAACTATGAAGATGGGATTAGAAAAGTTTATACTTATTTAGGTGAAACATATGATCTAGTTATCGATGGAAAAAGAATTAAAACCGATCGAACATTAGATTCACTTAATCCATCAAAATTTGAAGAAGTTGTAGGGACTATTCATCAAGCTTCAATGGAACATGCTAATCAAGCCATGGAAGTCGCTTTAAAAACTTTTGAAACATGGAAAAAAGTTGATCCTAAAATTAGAGCAGATGTTTTATTTAAGTCAGCAGCTATCATTAGAAAAAGAAAATTCGAATTTTCTGCTTTAATGACTAAAGAAGCTGGTAAACCTTGGCCAGAAGCTGATGCAGATGTTGCTGAAGCTATTGATTTTCTAGAGTATTACGGAAGACAAATGTTAACATTAACAAAAATTGATGATGTTGTTTTAAGTAGAAGAAACATTGAGAGAAATGAATATCGTTATATTCCACTTGGAGTAGGTATTGTTATTCCACCTTGGAATTTTCCATTAGCTATTTTAGTTGGAATGACAAGTGCTGCAGTTGTTGCAGGTAATACTGTGATTTTAAAACCAGCAAGTACAACTCAAGTCATTGCTTATAAATTTATTGAAGTATTAGAAGAAGCTGGACTTCCAAATGGTGTTGTTAATTTCTTACCTGGTAAAGGTAGTGAAGTTGGTGAATATTTAGTTAATCATCCAAAAACAAGATTCATTTCATTTACAGGTAGTAAAGATGTAGGTGTAGGAATTTATGAAAAGGCTGCTAAACTTCAAAAAGATCAAATTTGGTTAAAACGAGTGATTGCTGAAATGGGTGGGAAAGATGCAATCGTTGTTGACAAAGATGCTGATATCGATTTAGCTGCTGAATCAATTGTTAAGGCTGCATTTGGTTTTAGTGGTCAAAAATGTAGTGCATGTTCAAGAGCAATTATTGTTGAAGATGTTTATGATGAAATCATTGATAAAGTAGAGCGCATCACAAGACAAATAAAAGTAGGTAATCCAGAAAAACTAGAAAACTTTATGGGTCCTGTTAATGATCATCTAGCGTATAAAAAAATCACCAGCTACTTTGAAGTTGGTGAAAAAGAAGGTAAATTACTTAGTGGTGGTAAGGCAAGTGATGAAAAAGGTTATTTTATTGAACCTACAATTTATCATGATGTAAAACCAAACTCTAGATTGATGCAAGAAGAAATCTTTGGACCAGTCTTAGCAATTTGTAAGGTTAAAGATTTTGAACAAGCATTAGAAGTTGCGAATAATACTGAATACGGACTAACTGGTGCAGTTTTTTCTAACAATCGTATGCATTTAGAAATGGCTAGAGAAAGTTTTCATGTAGGAAACCTATATTTTAATAGAAAATGTACTGGTGCGATTGTTGGTTATCAACCATTTGGTGGATTCAACATGAGTGGTACAGATTCAAAAGCTGGTGGACCAGACTATTTAATTTTACATATGCAAGGCAAAACAATTTCAGAAGCATTCTAAAAAAACATAATAAAAGAGGATTTATTTAAAAATCCTCTTTTTTTTAATGTTCATATAGTGTAATATTTCCATTGCCCCTATGTTTAGATATATACATATGCTTATCACCTAAATCTAGAAGTTTGTGGTAGTCATTATTGTCATATGTAATAGGGATGACTCCAACAGATGCGCTTACCCCTAATTCAATGGTCATCTCATTTAGGTTTTCTATATCACGTATTAGAGTATTAGCTCTATCGATGACATCTTTTTTTGTATGATTATATACATAAATAAAGAATTCATCACCACCTAAACGGTAGTACATAACATTTTTCTCCCATTTATTTATAAACATTTGAGCTATATCTATTAGTAGTTGATCGCCTTTTTGATGACCGTAGACATCATTTACCTGTTTAAAATTATCAATATCAAAATAAATACCATATGAGCCTTCATAATTAGATATACTAGATAAATGTTTTTTCAGTGTTTCACGAGTAAACAATTTTGTAAGTGGATCTTGGTATGTTTTCTTATAATGAATGATATCATTAGGCGTTCTGTGAAGTACTCTTAGAACTTGACCAAAGATAATTTTATTGTTGCCTTTTTTTACCCGTTGTAAGCTAATATATAACCAAATGGTTTCAGTTTCATTTTGAATAGGTAGATAAATAAAAGTTTCATCATTCATTGATTTGATTCGTTCTTGCAAATCACTTATAAACGAATTTTTACCTTCAACTTCAGCAAGTTCATTATCTATTTTTATGTAAGAAATGATTTCTTGACTTGTAAAGTGTTCTTGTGTGGGCATTCCTAATAATGACATATCACCATTAATAATATGAAATATCATAGGAGATTCATCAAATGTAAAGTAAAAATGGATATGGCATCTCTTTTGTAGAAGCATATCTTTAACATAATCAACATGATATTCTGATTGTAATTTATCAATTATTTTTTGATTCATCTTTATCACCAAAGCAATTATAACACAACAAAAATCTCTTTTGTATATTTGGATTATTAAG
>CAKMKH010000077.1 GCA_927441705.1 uncultured Acholeplasmataceae bacterium
TAGCGAGTCCTATATCTTCATAAACAATCACTAATAATCTTCTAATAAGTGCTTGTAAGTCTTCTAATGTTAGTAGTCTAGCCAAGTAATGGACAGAGGCATCTACATCAGAACCTCGAATTGATTTTTGTAAAGCACTTAACAAATCATAAAAATGATCTTCATGATCATCTAGGTCTAAATGTTTCTTTCCGCTGATACGGTCGACATGAGCCCCAGTGAGCATATCTCCATCATCAAGTAATAACGATGCACTTTCAAGTAGATTTAAAGCAGTTCTAACTTCATGATTAGAATATCTTACAATTTTATCTAATGCAGCATCATTAATACCGATGTTAATATCGAGATAATGACTTGCGTTTAATATTGCTTTTTTAATATCATCATCAGTTAATTTCTTAACTTCATATAAATGACATCTAGATCTAATCGCTGGATTAACACTTTGATAAGGATTAAGCGTAGTTAATCCGATGACAGTTGCTTTACCATTTTCCATAAATGGTAATAAATAATCTTGGATATCTTTTTTCATTCTATGAATTTCATCAATTACGATTAAGATGTCTTTATATACTGTAGTATCTAAAATATTTTTTAATTTTTGTTTAGAATCTGTTGAAGCATTAAAAAAATAAAACTCTAGTCCGCATTTTTCTGCAAAAATGCCAGCAATTGTAGTTTTACCAGTACCAGGTGGACCATATAAAATAAAAGATAAAATCTTTGATTTTTCAATCATAACATTTAAAACACCATCACGTGCTACGAGATGGTCTTGTCCGAAAACATCTTTAAATTCTGTTGGTCTCATTCTATATGCTAATGGCTTCATTTCATCACCTACGAACATTATAACATACTTGTAAAAAAGTATAAAATGAGTTAAAATATTTAAGTAATACAAAATGTATAAAACGATTATTTGGAGGCTTAAAATGAACTTAAAAGATTATATTGCTGAAGTGCCTAATTTTCCTAAAGAAGGAATCTTATTTAGAGATATTACACCACTGATGTTAGATGGTAAAGCATATCAGTTTGCATCAGATGAATTTACAAAATTTGCAAAAGAAAAAAATGCAACAGTTATCGTAGGACCAGAAGCAAGAGGTTTTATTTTTGGATGTCCTGTAGCTAATAATATGGGTATAGGATTTGCCCCAGTTAGAAAACCAGGTAAACTACCAAGAAAATCTATTTCAGTTGCTTATGAACTAGAATATGGAACAAATGAATTATGTATGCATGAAGATGCAGTCAAACCTGGTGATCGTGTTTTAATTGTTGATGATTTACTTGCAACAGGTGGAACAATGGAAGCTACGATTAAACTCGTTGAAAAATTGGGCGGTACTGTTGTAGGATTAGCTTTCTTAATTGAGTTAAGCGAGTTAAATGGCAGAGAAAAACTTATCGGACATGATATACTTACATTAATAAACTATTAATAAAAGGAGTATGTAAATGGCAGATCCACTGTTTCAGTCATTATTTGAGTCTTTTAATAAATATATACATAATGAAAAAGATATAGAGCTTATTGAAAAGGCTTATTTTTTGGCGAAATCTAAACACGAAGGTCAAATGCGTAAAAGTGGAGAGCCATATATTACACATCCTGTTGCTGTTGGGAAAATTCTAGCAGAATTAACTGCAGGACCAGCAACTATTATTGCAGCTCTACTACATGATACAGTAGAAGATACTAATCTAACTTTAAAAGATGTTGAAAAAGATTTTGGTATAGAAATTGCTGCTCTTGTTGATGGTGTAACGAAAATAAGTAAATTATCTTTTAATACAGTTGCTTCTCAAGCTGAAAACCATCAAAAGATGCTTTTAGCAATGGCAAAAGATATTAGGGTTGTCTTAATAAAGATTGCAGATAGATTGCATAATGTGAGAACTCTTAATTCAATGTCACCAGAAAAACAATATAAGATAGCAAGTGAAACACTAGATATCTATGCTCCACTTGCACATCGATTAGGGATCTTTAGAATCAAAGCTGAATTAGAAGATAGATCCTTAAGATATACAGATCCTCCAATGTATTACCGTGTGTCTAATATGATTCAAGCGAAAAAAACTGAGCGTGAATCATCTATTGATCATGTAATCGAACACATTGAAGAACTTTTTATAGGAAGTAAATTAGTTGGTTATGAAATAAAAGGTCGAATTAAAAATATATTTTCAATCTATAAGAAGATGGTTAGAGATAATCGTGCTTTTGAAGACATATATGACTTATTAGCAGTTAGAATTATCGTTGATAAAGTTGAGACATGCTATCAAGCACTTGGCATTATACACGCTAATTTCACACCAATACCAAGAAGATTTAAAGATTATATTGCTGTACCTAAGCCAAATATGTATCAATCATTACATACAACTGTGTTATCTGATGATGGTACACTTTTTGAAGTACAGATAAGAACTCATGAAATGGATTCAGTTGCTGAATTTGGGGTTGCTGCTCACTGGGCATATAAAGAAAATAAGACATATTCTAAAGAACGTGAACAATTTGAAATTGCTCAAAAACTTAAGTGGTATGGCGAGTTAATGAAAATGACTGAGGATAGTGATGAAACTGATGGTGGTGCTGAAGAATTTGTTGGTACTGTTAAAGGTGATATATTAGATGCTAATGTCTATGTTTTCACTCCAAAAGGTGAAGTTATAGAACTTCCAAAAGGTGCAACACCTATTGATTTTGCGTATAGAATCCATACCGATATTGGTAATAAAATGGTTGGAGCAATCGTCAATGGTCGTATTGTAACACTTGATTATGAGTTGAATACTGGAGATATTGTTAGTGTTAAAACTAATAAGAATTCTTATGGACCTAGTGAAGATTGGCTAAAAATTGCGAAATCTTCGCATGCAAAACATAAAATTAAGAGTTTCTTAAATAAATTAAATAAAGATAGTTTAGTACAACTTGGGAAAGAACAATTAGATAGAGAATTACATCAACAAAAAGTAGAAACGCCTATTGACGATGCTTTCGTTAAAAAACATTTTGAAAAAAACATGATTTCTGATGTTGAATCTCTATATCTTGAAATTGGTAAAGGTATTATTAGTCCCAAAACCGTTGTTGCTAAGCTTTTAGGTAAAGAAGTAGATAAAGAATTTTTATTGCAACGACAAATGGAAAAAGCAGCTAGACAACTTACTACACATAGTGAAACTGGTGTTATTATTGAAGGACTATCTAGTCCACAATTAAAACTTGCTAATTGTTGCCTTCCGATTCCAGGAGATCCTATTATCGGTTTTGTGAGTAAAACAAGTGGTATAGTCATTCATTCAACTTATTGTCCTAATTGTAATCAATTTGATGAAAATAGATTAATTGAAGCATTTTGGTCAGAAGAGATAACAAGAAAATACCCAACAAGAATTAAGATTATAGGTACATCAAAACCAACATTATTAACAGATATCGTAACTGCAGTTAATTCACAGCAAATTACAATTGCTGAAGTTAATGCAGCTAGTGGTTCAAATATGGAAATGGTTATTAAACTTAAAATCTTAATTATGAATCAAAATGCACTTCAATCATTAATGGTTAATTTAAGAAAAGTAAGTGACATTTATTCAGTAGAAAGAGACTTCAAATGAGAGTAGTCGTTCAAAGAGTTAAAGAAGCATTTGTCAAAGTTGATCAAAAGATTATTTCTAGTATTGATAAAGGTTATTTGTTATATATTGGAATTACATCTACTGATAACGAAGAAATCGTAGATAAAGTTACACAAAAAATCAAAAATTTAAGAATATTTGAAGATGAAAATGAAAAGATGAACTTAAATTTAAGCGCTGTAGAAGGATCTATTCTTGTTGTATCTCAATTTACGCTTTATGGAGATACAAAAGGCAATAACCGTCCTTCATTTATCAATGCTGCAAGACCTGAGCAAGCAGAACCTTTATATCAATTATTAGTAAACAATTTAAAAAAAGATTTTGATGTAAAAACAGGCGTATTTCAAGCCCATATGGAAATTTCATCAATAAATGATGGTCCAGTTACAATAATTATTGAAATTGATTGACAAACAAAGCAAAAAAAAGATAAAATAAAGTTAGAATTAAATCGCCAGTGAAAAAGAGTATTTAATTAATATTAAATTGTGACACCTTTGGAGGCATAAAAAGTTAAAGAGGGCTAGAAAGTATTCTAGAACTAAGGTGGTACCGCGATCATTCGTCCTTAGATATTTTTAAGGGCGATTTTTTTTAAATAGATGAGGTCATGTGATGAAAACTAAAAAACCATATAAAAACATGCCTGTCATTACTTTTGATGACATCATGCTTAGAACAATTAAAGTAAGTGATTTTAAAGGCCTTTACGAATATGGCAAAGACAAAGATGTTATTAAATTTCTTTCATGGGGACCTCTTGTAAGTCCTGTTGAAGCGAAAAAAACAATTAAAGAAGTTTTTTATCCAAGATTTAAATATGAACTTCCTAGAGGATATGCAATCATTGATACAAAATTAAACAAGATGATTGGTACGGTAGATTTTCATTCTAAAAAATATGATGAAAACATTGTTGAACTAGGTTATGCACTTCATAAAGATTATTGGCAACAAGGAATAATGACTAAAGCAGTAGGACATCTCATTAAACTTGGATTCGAATACCTAAACTATGATAAAATTATAGTGAAACACTTAGGACAAAACATTGGAAGTAAAAAAGTTATTTTAAAAAGTGGATTTACATACGTAAAAAAAGAACCATATGTACTTGAAAAGAGTACACATGTGATGACAGATGATATGTTAACCTACGAGATAACAAAGGAGCAATACTATGGCAACAAATAGAGTAAAAGGGACATATGATGTCTTACCTAATGAATCACATCAGTGGATTATGTTAGAACAAAAAATAAGAGATATTCTTTCTTTATATCATATGAGAGAAATTAGAACTCCGATGATGGAGTATTCGAATGTCTTTCACCGTGAATCAGAAGGATCTGATATGGTTACTAAAGAAACATATGATTTTGTTGATCGCTCAAATAGAGCATTAACACTTAGACCTGAAGGTACTGCAGGTGTGATTAGAGCTTATGTTGAAAATAAGTTGTATACATCTCAAGAATTAGAGAAAGTTTATTATATAGGTCCTAATTTCAGATATGAAAGACCACAAAAAGGTAGATATCGTCAATTTTATCAATTTGGTGTTGAAGCTATTGGTACAGTTGATCCAGCATTAGATGCTGAAATCGTGATCTTAGCTTATGATTTTATTACAAGATTAGGCTTAAAAGGTGTAAAAGTTAGAGTCAACACCTTAGGAAATGAAGTTTCAAGAACTGCATATCAAAAAGCTTTAGTTAGTCATTTCACACCTTATAAAGATGAATTATGTAGTGATTGTAAAGTTAGAATCGATAAAAATCCTCTACGTATCTTGGATTGTAAAATTGATCATAAGCATCAAGCAGTTATTAATGCACCTACACCACTTGATTTATTAGATGATCTATCAAAAGAATATTTTGATGACGTGATCAGTTATTTAGATGCTGCTGGTATAAGCTATGAGATTGCACCTAAATTAGTTAGAGGACTTGACTATTATAGTCATACTGTATTTGAAATTGAAGCCGATATTGAAGGTTTTGGTGCGCAAAATGTTTTAGGTGGTGGCGGTAGATACCAAAACTTAGTTAAAGAGCTTGGTGGACCTGATTTAGGTGGAATAGGCTTTGCATTTGGTATGGAAAGATTATTAATGGCCATTGAAGCATCACATGTTAATTTTTCTAAAGATTTGGAGCTTGATTGTTTTGTTATAACAATGAGTAAAGACTTAAGAAAAATTGCGACCAAATTACTATATGATTTAAGAAGTCAAAATTACGTTGCTGATATGAATTATACAGATAAATCATTTAAAGGACAGTTTAAGCAAGCACTACGTCTTGAGGCTAAATATATTGTGATATTAGGTGAAGATGAGTATCAAAGAGGTGTTGCTAGCATAAAAAATACAAAAACAGAAATTCAAGAAGAAGTTAAATTAGAAGATATTGTCAAATATCTTATGGAAAAATTGGAGAATTAACATGAAATATACACATTATAATCATGAATTAAATATAAAACATTTAGGTCAAGAAGTTTATTTAAAAGGATGGGTTCAAAAATCTAGAAACTTAGGAGGACTCATTTTTGTAGATTTACGTGACCGTTTTGGAATCACACAACTCATGGTAAAACCTGAAAACACAAGTTATGAAAAAGCACTAAAACTTAGAAGTGAATTTGTTATAGAAGTTAAAGGTGTCGTTATTGAGCGTGAAAGCAAGAATTTAGGCATTCCTACAGGAGAAATTGAAATTGAGGTTTCTGACCTAGAAATATTAAGTGCAGCAGAAACACCTCCAATGGCTGTGACTAATGAGAGTGATGCACTAGAAGAAACGAGATTAAAATATCGTTATTTAGACTTAAGAAGACCAGTAATGCAAAATTTCTTAATTCAAAGACATAAAATTACTCAAGCGATTAGAAGTGTTTTAGTCAAAGAAGGTTTTTATGAGTTAGAAACTCCTATTTTGGGTAAATCAACACCTGAAGGAGCAAGAGATTTTTTAGTGCCATCAAGACTTTATGCTGGCCATTTTTACGCGCTTCCGCAATCACCACAAATATATAAACAACTCTTTATGGTTGCTGGATTTGAAAAGTATTTTCAAATTGCAAGATGTTTTAGAGATGAAGATTTAAGATCAGACAGACAACTTGAATTTACTCAAGTTGATATTGAAGCTTCATTTATTGATGAAGAAGATATTCAACGTGTCATTGAAAACATTATGGTCCATACATTTAAAGAAGTTTTAGATGTTGATGTAAAAGCGCCTTTTGAAAAAATGAGTTTTAGACATGCAATGGATTTTTATGGTACAGATAAACCGGATATGAGATATGACCTTTTAATTAAAGATTTTAGTGACCTATTTAATCAAATAGATATTCCTTTATTTAATGATAAGAAATATATCAAAGGTTTAATCATGCCGAATGGTGCTGGGCTTACACGTAAACAAATAGATAAATTAGCTGATTTAGTTAAGAAAAACCACGGAGATGCACTCGTTTTCATTAAGAAACAAAATAACGAATATTCTGGTTCTATAAACAAGTTTATGTCACAAAAGGACTATGAACTTCTAGGGCTAAACAATGAAGATATTTTATTCTTAGTTCCAGGACAAGATGATAATTGTCTAAATGCATTAGGTGCACTTAGAGTCGAACTTGCAGTTTTATTTGAACTTACAAATCCAAATGACTACAAATTTGTATGGATTACAGATTGGCCATTATTAGAATATGATGAAGATGAAAAGAGATATTATGCAAAACATCATCCATTTACACAACCAAAGGATGTTGATGTACTCTTAAATAATCCAAAAGAAGCGATGGCTAAAGCATACGATATCGTCTTAAATGGATATGAAATTGGTGGAGGATCACTTAGAATTTACTCTCAAGATGTCCAACAACTAATGTTTAAAACATTAGGTTTAACTGATGAAGATGTTAAACATCGTTTTGGATTTTTCGTAGATGCATTAAAATATGGAACACCACCACATGGTGGCTTAGCATTAGGTTTAGACCGTATTGTCATGTTAATGACACATACTTCAAATATAAAAGACGTTGTAGCATTTCCAAAGACACAAAGTGCAAAAGATCAGATGATGCAAGCACCAAGTGATGTTGATGAAGTGCAGTTAGAAGAATTACATCTTAAGATTAGAGGTGAATAATATGAAAAGTATTGTATTAGCAGGTGGATGTTTTTGGGGCGTAGAAGCTTATTTTGATCAACTAAAAGGTGTTGTAGATACTTCTGTTGGTTATGTCGATGGCAATAAACGAAATCCTACATATGCTGAAGTGTGTGATGGCAGATCAACACATGCGGAAGCATGTAAAATTATATATGATGAAAAGATTGTTTCATTAGAACAAGTCTTAGAACATTTCTTTAGAATTGTTAATCCATTTAGTATCAATAGACAAGGAAACGATGTCGGACATCAATACAGAAGTGGCATTTATTTAGATGACAAGCGTGAAAGAGAGCAAGTTTTGGCTTTTATGGAGTCTTATTTTAGTGATAATTTAGATAAAGTTGCTGTAAAAGTTAAAGAAAATGTTGATTATGATTTAGCTGAAGAAAATCATCAAAAATATTTAAAAAAGAATCCTTTTGGATACTGTCACGTTAATCTTGGATTAGCAAAAAAAGATGAGAAAAAATCATGAGAAAAGAATATATCAATTGGGATCAATATTTCATGGGTGTCGCAAAACTATCAGCACTTAGATCTAAAGACCCTTCAACACAAGTAGGAGCGTGTATTATCAATTCTGATTTGAGAATTGTAGGGATTGGTTATAATGGTTTGCCAAAAGGTGCAGATGATGAACTGTTTCCATGGAATAGTGAAGGAGATTATTTAGACACTAAATATCCTTATGTAGTTCATGCGGAAGCTAATGCTATCTTAAATGCAACACAATCTTTAAAAGGATCAAAGATCTATGTGACTCTATTTCCTTGTAACGAGTGTACAAAATTGATTATTCAAAGTGGAATTACTGAAATCGTATATGAAAGTAATAAATATCAACATACTAAAGAACATCAAGCAGCAATCAAAATGCTTAAAGCTGCAAATGTTTCTTATCGCAAGATCGAAGTTGGTGAGTTGACATATGTTAATCTTCATTAAAAAGCATTTTAATTGGATTGTTATTGGTATATTTGCATATATCTACGTCTTATTTGTTGGTGTCGTACCAACGAATTATACAGTGACTGCACCAGGCGGTTTGACACCTCTTGATGAAGTTTTTGTCATTGAAGACCATGAGATGCCTAATCAATTTTATAGTGTTTATGTTTATTCTTATAATCCAATTACAGCATTTCAATATATGTTACTAAAAAATGATGAAACTGTCGTTATTAGAAGACCGACCATTAGAGAACAAGAAAACACAATTATTGATGAATATCGCCAAGGTCAAATATCAAAAAGTGTTTCATATCAAATTGCTTTAATAAAAGCCTATGAAATGGCTAAGGTGCAAGATGATACAATAATAATGGATTATGGATTTGAAGGATTATATATCTATGATTTTCCAAAAAGGCTTGATCAGATAAAAATAGGTGACATTGTTAAAGAAATTAATGGTCAATCGTATGAAGATTATGATCCACAGGCATTTTTCGATTTATCAGATCATCAAAACGTAACATACTTAATAGAAAAAGAAGATGGTACAACCTATGAATATACATACGAACAAATAGCAGGAGATGTTTCATTCTTGTTTTATACTAAGTATGAGATCTATCAAGCATATCCTAGTTATGAACTCCCAGGTCTAAATAGTACTGTTGGAGGACCTAGTGGGGGAATGCTACAAACACTTAGTATTTATGTAAGTTTACTTAAACTAAACATTCCGGATGTGAAAATTGCAGGAACAGGTACCATAAATAGCAGTGGAGATATCGGTAGAATAGGTGGAATTGTTCAAAAAATATATACTGCAGAATACAATAATGTAGACGTATTTTTCATTCCAGAAGCACATTATGATGAGATAAAACATATAGATGTGACCTATGAAATCGTCCCTGTAAAAACAATAGATGAGGCGGCATTGTGGCTCTATGAAGCATATAATGGATAAGGTATATAGGTTTTATCATAAGTATAGAAATCTAGTAAAGCTCATTGATAGACAAACAACTATGAAAACAGCTACAAAATCAGTTTTGGGTGCTTTGCTTATTTCATTTTTAATCGTACTTTTACCGTCTATATTGATTATCAATATGTTTATATTTACTAAACTTAAGTTATTTTTATCAATTATTTTACTAATTGTGGTGATTGGTTGGGTTTTCCTTTATTACCACTTCTATTATGTGTTAATTAAAAACTATCATGAAAAAATCAAAGAGATTAATACGAAAATACCTTATTATGTAGAATCCTCATTTGTAGCATTTATTTTAATGACGCTAGGATTTATCGTATTAACGGTTATCTTTTAAAGGAGTTTAGCATGCTTATAGGACTTATTATTATCATTACAACTTTATTGATTGATCAAGTAACAAAACAACTTGCGTATCATTTGATTGCACCAACTTTTACTGGATCAAATACCGTCGTAATCCCTAAACTATTAGAACTTAGTTATTACGAAAATCCAGGTGCATCCTTAGGGTTTCTTAGAGATTATGCTTATAAGGATATCGTATTTTTTCTAATAACAATTATGGCGCTAGTGATTTTTGGTTATCTTTTTAAAGATAGCAATTTTAAGCATAAAAAAGTCTATTCTATATCTATCGCACTTTTCATTAGTGGTACTTTAGGTAACGCAATTGATCGTGCACTTTATGGCTTTGTTATCGATTTTCTGCATTACCCATTTTTAAACTTCTTAGATAATATTCCAGGATTAAGCAATTTCACTAATAATTTAGCTGATAATTATTTATCAGCTGCAATAGTATTGTTTGCCATAGATTTATTTTTCTTTGAAGCCAAACGAATGAGAAAACAAAAGGAAGTACAAGATGCAACATAAAATAAAAGTAACAGAAACATTTGAAAAACAAAGACTAGATATTTACTTATCAGAAGTCATATTTAAGGAAAAAAGTAGAAGTTATGTTCAAAATCTTATTAAAGATGAACACATTCTAGTCAATGATTTAAAAGTTAAAACAGGATATATTTTAAAATCTGGTGATGATATTACCATTTTTGATGTTGAACCAGTTCAACTGGATTTAAACCCTGTCGATCTAGACTTAGATATTGTATATGAAGATGATGATCTCTTGGTCATCAATAAACCTGAAGGCCTTGTTGTTCATCCAGCATCTAGTTATCATGAACCAACACTAGTTCATGGTTTAATGCACCAAGTCGATAACTTAAGTTCAATTAATGGTGTAATTAGACCAGGTATTGTCCATCGTATTGATAAGGACACAAGCGGATTATTGGTTGTAGCTAAAAGTGATACAGCACATCAACTTTTAAGTGAACAACTAAAAAACCATGAAATAAAAAGAACTTATATCGCACTTGTATATCATGATTTTACTGAAGAAGAAGGCACAATTGATGCACCTATTGGCAGACATCCTAAAAATCGTCTAAAAATGGCGATTGTAGAAGATGGTAAGCGTGCAGTTACTCATTTTAAAGTTCTAAAAAGATTTGATAAAGATTATACTTTAATATCTTGTGAACTTGAAACTGGTAGAACACATCAAATTAGAGTGCATATGGCATATATTAATCATCCAATTGTAGGTGACGCAATATATGGACCTAAGCACGTAATTAGTGATCATGGTCAGTTTTTACATGCGATTGAGCTTGCTTTCATGCATCCAATAAAAAAAGAGTATATGACGTTTAACGCCGATATACCCGAGTATTTTCAAAAATTTATTGATGAATTATTATAAATCTTGTTTTGTAACGTTTTTGAAATTCATTTTCGTTACTAAATTTAAGTTTTTAATACCTTTTTTATCAAAAATATTTTTAACTGCTTCGTCAACTTCTTTGCCAGCTCCTTTAGGAAGATTAATACCTAATTTTTGACTGTACTGTTTCATTTTGACTAAAAATGCATAACGTGCAATAATGGATGCAGCAGCTACACTTAAGTGCACTGATTCTGCCTTTGTATGAAACTCTATGTCTCTAAAAACTAAGGTTTCATCTTTCAAATAGTTATAATACAACTGTGGTGTACAAAACTGATCCAAGATCACTGGTACATTATCCTTTAATTTAGATGATGTCTTAATAATAGCTTGGTTATGTAACAAAGCTTTAATTTTATTAAGGTTATACCCATCTTTTACAAGCTTATTGTACTTTGTAGGTGGTAAAATAAGTAGTGAATGTACAAGTTTTTTAGCTATGATTTGCGCGATATCAATAATTTGTTGATCACTCATGTTTTTAGAATCTCTTACATTAAGTTCTTCTAAAAAAGGAATCTCTGATTTATTAACAAATGCTGAGCAGACAACAATTGGGCCAAATACATCTCCAGTTCCGACTTCATCTGAGCCGACAGCTGCATAATCTTCTTTGTTCAAATGTGTTTTGATAGCTACTAATTCATGTGTAATTTCTGCACCTTGTAACAATACTTTACCCGTTTTGTATCCTAAAATATCAATATCATTGTGTTTAGCATGAAAAAGCAAATAGGGATTCTTATCCTCTACTTGATGATATTGGTAGACTTTATTTAATTTTTCTAGTTCAATTTCTGTTACAGACATTGTGTAATGTTTCATGTTTCACCTCTATTATCAAGACTAATTATACCATATTTTTACGGAAAAAGGGTGTTTTATATGAGTTTTATGACAAAAACGTTAGAATTAGATCAGATTAAAGAAACAATATTGAAATATGTAAAATCTGATTCAGCTAAAGATAAATTTAATCATCTTGAACCATACAATAATCTAGATATTATCAACTTGAAACTTGATGAAGTTTTAGACATGCTCGAATTAATTGCGAAATTAGGAAGAGTTCCTTTTTTAGATGATTTTGATATTTATAACTTACTATATTATGCGGAAATTAAAAGAAGATATTCGATTCAAGATCTTTTGTATATTAGATTATTTTTAGTGATGGAAAGAGATATTAATCTCTATTTAAGACAAAAGCAATCAATTAATTTAAAGACTGAATATCTAGCTGAATATTTCAATCAATTAGCAAACCACAAGAATATTTTAGATTATATACAATCAAAAATGGATGAAGATGGTGTTATTTTAGATGATGCTACACCAAAACTATTAAGTATTAGAAAAGACTTATCACGATTTGATAAACAATTGCAGGATAAATTGCAAAAAATGTTATCAGATTACTCAAGTTATTTAAACGATCAAGTTATAGTAATTAGAAATGACCGCTTTTGTATTGGAGTAAAAGAAGCCTTTAAAAACA
>CAKMKH010000078.1 GCA_927441705.1 uncultured Acholeplasmataceae bacterium
CAACCATATGCATGATACTAACTATATATATTGTGCTCGATAGAACCTCATTAACAGTTTTTAGCAATCTGCCCTCAATATATATAGTTAGTATCATGCATATGGTTGTAGCTATATTAGGCGTGATCATGTTACTTATTATTAAAAGACATGTAAAAGAAGGTTTAAAAACATATCAATGGTTTTTAAGTTTGGTACTTTTAATGAGTTTAGGACTTATCCTATTCGCATATTTACCAAATGCATATTTTGCTATGCTTGGGTTCTTTTTCTTCAGAATGACTAGACAAGGCTTAGATCCGCTTTATACAAGCATTCAAGCAAGAGAAATCCCATCGAGTATGAAAGCTACTGTCATGTCTACATTCGGGCAAATTGATGGCATTGGTCAAATCGCAAGTGGCATATTAATGACTACATTAGCCTTTGCTCTAGGTACAAAAGCTATTTTAACTGTGACTGCACTTATTTTACTTGGTGTTGCATATACCGTATATCTTATGATACTTAAGCATAAAAAAAGTGATTTTTAGGATTAAGATTATCATTGAGAATAGAAAATATATCAAATTATGTTAAAGTTTAGGACAAGAGGTGATTTACCCCTTTTTTTAACTTTATTATGTTAAAATAGATATAAATAAAAGGGATGATGAACATGATTGTAGATACACACCTTCATTTAAATACTGAAGACTTTGAAAAGGATTTAGATGCTGTTATTAAAAGAGCATATCATATAGGTATTAAAAAGCTAATTGTTATTGGAATGGATGAGCAAACAAGTCTACAAGCAATAAAAATTGCAGAAAAATATGAGCATGTTTATGCAACTGTAGGACTTCACCCAGGATATGTAGATGATAATGATACTAAATTTATTGAACCATTATTGAGCCATCCTAAAGTCGTAGGCGTTGGTGAAACAGGACTTGATTTATATTGGCAAAAAGATAACATCGAAAAACAAAAAAAATGTTTTAGCGAGCAAATTAAATTATCAATTAAATATAAATTACCACTTGTCATTCATACAAGAAATTCATTTGATGAAGCATATGAACTCTTAGTTCCTTATAAAGATAAAGCTTTTGGTGTATTTCATTGTTTTTCATCACATCTTGATGATGCGAAAAAAGCTATTGAATTAGGATACTATATAGGTATAGATGGTCCAATAACATTCAATAAACCAAAAGAATTACTACCCATAGTAAAGGAAATTAATTTAGAACATATATTAATAGAAACAGATAGCCCATATCTAGCACCCACACCTTATAGAGGGAAAAGAAATGAGCCGAGTTATTTGATAGAAGTAGCAAAAAAAATTGCTGAAATAAAAGCATTATCTTTAGAAGAAGTGAGTTTTATAACAACGAAAAATGCACATCAGCTGTTTCGCTTAGGAGGATTAAAAGATGAAAATTAGAAAAATATTATTTATTATTGTTACATTTTTATTAACACTTAGCTTAATTGGTTGTACTATACAAACTAAAGCTACAGTCACATATGAATCTCCATCAACTTATGAAGAATTAAGAATGGATGTCATTGCAGAAGTAGAACCTTCTGTGGTTGTAGTCATTACTGAAACTGGTCATGGGTCAGGTATTATTTATAAATCTGAACCTGTCACATCAGAAGATCCTAATGAAGTTATTACAGAGGGATTAACTAGATATTATATTATGACTAATAATCATGTCGTTGAAGACGGTGGAGAGATGAAAATCCATTTCGGATCAGGCCATGATGACATTGCGGTTGTGGATTATCAAACATATCCTTTATACGATATTGCAGTAGTAAGAATCGAAACAACTAGAGAATTAAGAGTGCATTTCGTTGCAGCAATCGATCAACATGCATTTATAGAAATTATTAAGGGACAAGAAGTGATTGCTATTGGCACACCTCAAGATATAACAAAGTTTAATTATGTTACAACAGGAACAGTTAGTTTAGTATCCTATAAATATGAAGGCATCGAAGGATTGGTATTAATGCATAATGCTGAATTAAATCCAGGAAACAGTGGTGGCCCACTATTTAATTTAAATGGAGATTTAATTGGGATTAATGTAGCTAAAATAACAAACGTTCAGACTTCAGATGGAAGTATTCCAGCTGAAGGACTTAACTATACACTTAATATCAATAAAATTGCTCCTATCGTACGAGACTTTTTAGAAGTTAATTATCAAAGAGTTGAAAGAACGCCAAGATTAGGTGTTACGATTCAAGAAGTTTCAGTATTCTTAGAAGAAAATGAGGCATCACTGTTACCTTCTAATCCTGTAGGCGTAGTTGTTATAGGATTCGATTTAACAAGAAATGCACATTTAGTCTTAGAAGAATATGATTTAATCATAGGAATCAATGATAAACCAGTTACGTCAATTGCTGATTTAGCAGCAGAACTCGAAGGTTCTGATTTTGGTGATGTTCATGTAATTACTGTATTAAGAAATGTAGATGGTGAATTTGTAGAAATCACTGTAAGCATTATATTATCATGATGCAAAAAAAAGTGTTTGATCTTTTAGTTGATCAAGGCATTACAATAGCCTTTGCTGAAAGTATGACAGGAGGTGCATTATCCTATGAAATGGTTAAATATCCTAATGCATCTAAAGTTGTTAAAGGCAGTATTGTTGCTTATAGCGAACAAATGAAAATTGACTTATTAAATGTTAATAGAAAAACAATTGATCAATTTTCAATTGTTAGTAAAGAAGTAGCTTATGAAATGGCAAAAGGCATTTTAGATAAAACACATGCAAATATATGCATATCAATTACTGGTAATGCAGGTCCACAACTAGAAAAAAATACAAATTCAAAAGTTGCGTATTATGTCATACTGATAAATGAAAAGGCGCATCAGTTCAAAATAGAATTAACCGAGGATACAAGAGAGAAAAATATATTCTTTGCGATTAACCACATTTATCAAAAGTTATATGAATTGATATAAAAAAATGTGTATGATTTCATTGTAATATGTCTATTATTATGATATAATTATTTGGCGTAAGATAATCCTTGTCTTATCAAAGACCATAGACCAGAAGGAGGTGGAACAGATGAAAAAATACGAAATTATGTATATCATCCGTCCAACTGTAGAGAGCGAGAACATTAAACAAATCGTTAACAAATTTAATGAAATATTTGTTAACCTTAATAGTGAAGTTCTAGAGCTTAAAGAGTTGGGGCTAAAAGATTTAGCTTATGAGATTGATCATCATAAAAAAGGCTATTACGTTTGGTTGCTTGCAAATGCAACTCCAGAAGCAATTGCTGAATTTAACCGTGTTGTAAGAATTACTGAAGAAGTCATTCGCTTCATAGTTGTAAAGGAAGGCGAGTAATATGATTAATAAAGTGATTTTAGTAGGAAGAATAACTAAAGATCCAGAACTTAAATCTACACAATCAAATATTAACTTCGTTAACTTTACGCTTGCCGTAAATCGTCAATTTACAGACCAATCAGGTGAGCGACAAGCTGACTTCATTCAATGTATAGTATGGCGACGACAAGCAGACAATTTAGCACGCTTTATAAAAAAAGGTGCACTTTTAGGTGTTGAAGGACGTATTCAAACAAGGACATATGAAGCGGACAACGGCACACGCTACATCACTGAAGTCGTATGTGATTCAGTACAATTTTTAGAAAACAAAGGTGATTCTTCACCTTCTGATTATGTACAACCAGAACCAACATACACTGACAATGATGCTAACAATCAAGACAGCGACGAGTTTTATGAGACATCAAAACAACTTGCTGCTGAAGAAGATCTACCATTTTAAGGAGGAAGAACATGCAAAACAACAATAGACGTGGCGGTGGTTTTAAAAGACGTCGTAAGGTTTGTTACTTTACACAAAACAAAGTTGAACATATAGATTTTAAAGATGTTGAATTATTGAGACGTTTTATTACTGACCGTGGTAAGATTTTACCAAGACGTGTAACTGGCACATCAGCTAAATGGCAACGTCCATTAGCAGTTGCTATCAAAAGAGCACGCCACATGGCATTACTACCATTCGTAAAAGACTAATACAATTGCAATAAAAATGCTGCCAAATGCAGCATTTTTTTATACAATCAAATATATATTGATGTTGAATCACAAATTTATTATCAACAAATACCTTCTTTTAATGTTGTACCATCACAAATGACGAGGTTTTTGTAATAAATTGTATATATTAGACATAAAATAGAACATATAGGATTTATATTATTCTTTTCAACAAATAGTGATTTAATTATATTCAATTTTAATGTATCACTATACACAGACATTTGATTGAAAAAGAAGCATATTATTGATATAATATGATAAAGTAGGTGGTTCATGTGAGACGATGGATTTTGTTAGCAGGCGTCGTTATAGTTTTAGGATTAAGCATATATTTTTATATACCTTATTTTTCTTTTGAATCATCAGGACATTTATTTAGCTTTTTATTTCTAATATTTAGCATAGGTATAGTTTTTGTTGGGACTTATATCAACTTAAATTATCAATCAAGACAAAAGATAAAAACCTTACAAAATAGATTATCAATGTGGACTAAGTTATCATATCATGTAAATCAAGTTGGTGATGAAGTTTTTAATGAGTTACCAATAGGCATTATTGCATGCGATGAAACATTTGAAATCAAATGGGCGAATCCACATGCAAAATCTATATTTGATCAAAAAATAACTGGGCGTCATTTAAAAGAAGTTCATGAAAAACTATATACGCAAGCTACAACCAATAAAGTTAAATTCATGATTGAAGAAAAAAGTGATGTTTATGATATGACATATAGAGCGGATTTTAATTTCTTCTATTTGTTTAATGTCACAGACAGAGAAAATATCAGTAAAAAATATAGTGAACAAATTCCAGCATTAGGTATTATTTATTTAGATAATCTTGATGAAGCACTAGGTTCACTTGATGTTTCAGAACAATCATCTCTAAAAGGTGAATATTTAGCAGCTATAAATGACTGGGCTCATCTATATGATGGATATTTAAAACCATATTCTGATGAACGTGTCTTTTTAATGTGCTACCGCAAAAATTTAGAAAAAATGATAGAAAACAAGTTTGAGATTCTTGAAAAAATTAGAGATATTTCTAATCAAAATAAAGTAAGAGTGTCAATTTCTATGGGTATAGCATCATGGAACATAGACTATGAATCATTAGGAGTATATGCACAAAATGCTGTTGAACTTGCTGAAAAGCGAGGGGGAGATCAAGTAGTTATCAACATTCAAGATCAAAAAATCAGTTATTTTGGCGCTAGAAATGATACGACTGGAAAAAGCTCAAGAGTTGGTGTGAGAATTAATGCACAAACCATTAAAGACTTTATCGATCATTCTAGTAAAGTTTTTATTATGGGACATAATCAAGCTGATATGGATGCATTTGGATCAATGATCGCTTGTTATCATATGGCAAAAGCTTCTAACAAACCAATTTATATGATTCTTGATAAAGAAAAATTAGACCGTACAGTTCAGAAAGTTTTAGAAATTGTTAAAGACGATATCAAAGAATTAATTGAGCATATGATTACAACAGAAGAATCATTAGAATTATTTGATAGTCAATCGATCTTAATGATTTTAGACACACAATCACCAAAAATCATTATGAATGATGATGTATTAACGAAAACTGAACAGATCATTGTTATTGATCATCATAGAGTTGGTGATGAGGGATTTAATGCAATGTTTTCGATTATTGAACCATCAGCTTCTTCAACCATTGAACTTGTTATGGAACTCCTAGGGTTCTATAATATGAATGAAGAAATTCATATTTCTCCAGTAGAAGCAACAATGATGTATGCAGGTTTAGTTGTCGATACGAATAACTTCGTATATCGTACAGGTTCAAGAACTTTTGAAGTCGCAGCACAACTTAAAGAATTAGGTGCTGATACCTCAGAAGTAAAAACATGGTTAAGAAAAGACTACATCAGAACTATGGAAATTAATTCATTATTGAATCATGTAGAAATATTCTTAGATCATTTTGCTTTTGTAATTACTAAAGATGTATATGATGATAGAATTTTATTGGCACAAGTTGCGGATGCAGCTTTGCAAATTAATGATATAGATGCAGCATTTGCAATATCAAGAATGAGTGATAATACTGTTGGCATTAGCGCTAGAAGTTTCCAAAAAGTCAATGTTCAAATATTACTTGAAAGCATTGGTGGAGGAGGACATTTTAGTGTAGCTGCTGCACAAATCAAGAATAGATCTATACAACAAGTCGTTGATGACTTAAAAAACATGATAGAATTAGAGTACGCTCAAGGAGGAGAAAACATGAAAGTTATATTATTAGAAGATGTTAAAGGTAAGGGCAAAAAGGATGATGTGATTGATGTTGCTAATGGCTATGGTCAATACTTACTCGCACAAAAGAAAGCTTTACCGGCTAATGATGAAAATTTAGGTGTATTGCAAAGACAAAAACAAGAAGCGTTAGAAGAAAACAAAAGACATTTAATTTTAATGAAATCTTTAAAAAATGAAATAGAAGGTAAAAAAGTAACTTTAGGTATTCAAATTGGACAAGATGGTAAGTTGTTTGGAGCCATAACGACAAAACAAATCGTTGAAGCATTTGAGCAAGAACACCATATATTAATCGATAAGAAAAAAGTCGAATTACAATCTGATATTAATTCAGTAGGTATCTATACAGCATTTGTTACACTTCATAAAGACATAAAGGCACAGTTTGAAGTACATATCATAGAAAAGTAGGATTTTATTATGGCTAAAAGTTTACCATTTCATAAAGAAGCGGAACAATCAGTTTTAGGCGCAATATTTTTAGATCCTAAGATAATTGTGGCTGTTATGGACCAATTGGATATAGATGATTTTTTTGATCATTCTCATATGATGATTTATCAAGCAATGAGAGATTTATTCCAAGATAATTTAAAAATCGATTTTGCGAGTGTTGGATCTAAACTAGAACAAGCACAAGAATTAGTTAAGGCTGGAGGTATGAAATATATCTTAGAATTAGCTGATTTTGTACCATCGACAGCACATATTGAAACTTATATTGATCTTGTTAAAGATGGATCATTAAAAAGACAAGTAATCCATCTAGCTGGTGAAATACTAGAAGAAGGTTATAAAGGTGATGCTGAAGCTAACTCATATTTAACGATGGCTGAAGAACGCATTTTTGCACTAGCACAAAAAAGAAAGACATCAGCATTTTCTATTATTTCAGAGGTTATTCAAGAAGTTAAAGAAAAAACTGAAAAAAATAGAAATAAAAAAGGTGGTATCACTGGTCTTCACACAGGATTTGAAAACCTTGATAGATTAACTGCTGGACTTCAACCTGAAGAATTAATTATTCTAGCGGCACGTCCATCAATGGGTAAATCAGCGCTTGCTATGAATATGGCATTAAATATCGCTAAGCATAATAAAGAAGGTAAAGCTGGAGTTGCAATTTTCTCATTAGAAATGAGCAATGAACAATTAGCTGCGCGTATGTTATCTACAGAATCAAATGTTGAAAATAATAAGATTAAAACTGGCAACCTGACTTCAAAAGAATGGCAACACATTGAAGGCGGTATACAATCATTATCATTACTCAATATTTCATTTGACGATTCTGCAAGTGTTACAGTTGCTGATATTAGAGCAAAATGTAGAAAACTTTCTCAAGAAGGTAAATTAGATTTTGTGATTATTGACTACTTACAACTTATTAAAGGTGATGATAAATCTGGCAATAGGCAAGAAGAAGTTGCAAGAATCTCTAGAAGTTTAAAACAAATGGCTAGAGAATTAAAAATTCCAATTCTTGCATTATCTCAATTATCTCGTGAAGTTGAAAAACGTGAAGATAAACGACCAGTGCTTGCAGATTTAAGAGAATCTGGATCTATTGAACAAGATGCAGATATCGTTATGTTCTTATATCGTGGAGATTATTATATACATGATCCTGAAAAGAAAACAGGAGATGTTGAATTGAGTATAGCGAAAAATAGACAAGGTATGGCAGGCATTAGATTGAGTTTTAGATTTGATACTGAATATTCAAGATTTACTGCAAAAGAAGATAGAGAAGAAGAGTTATATAGAGATTAGCATTTAAATATAATATCAAAAAAAAAGACCACCATCTTTGGTAGTCTTTTTCTTTAATTAATAATTATTTGATTGTTGCAGATAACATCCAAATGTGTTTTTCGAAACTTGACATAGTACCGATAAGTAAATCAGCAGTAACTTCGTCTCCAGCTTCTTGAGCAACAGCTAAAGCTTCGCCCATTTCTTTGTTAATTAATTTGATATCTTCTAAGATAGCTTTAACCATATCCATAGCATCAGCTTTACCACTTGCTTCTTTAAGTGAAGAAGTTTCTAAATAAGATTTCATAGTTGATAATGGTTTTCCACCAATCATTAATAATCTTTCTGCGAATGCATCATATAATTCATTCATTTCATCATACAATTCTTCAAATTTTACATGTAATGGGTAGAATTGTGGTCCTTCTACAAACCAATGATAGTGATGTAGTTTCGTGAAAAACACACTCAAGTTTGCAACTTGTTTGTTTAAAACATTGTAAAGTTTTTCCATAATTTGTCAACACCTTTCCTTTCATTTCTTAAGTTAATTATAACACTATTTATAATAATTAACAAGGCAGACGCATTTATCATCTTTTATAGATATATATGGAAAAAACATGAAATTTATGGTAATATTATTAAAGGTGATAATATGTTTGATAGACTAAAACTTATAGAAAAACAATATAAGGAAATACAAGATAAAGTTTCTAGTGGAACCTTAGAAGTCAAAGAAATGACTGAACTATTGAAAGAATCCGCTGGGATTCAAGAGACAGTTGAAACGTTTCAACTTTATCAAGAAAAAGAAAGTGAATTAAACGATTTAAAAGAAATGCTAGAAATTGAAGAAGATGATAATGATGATCTAATTCAAATGGCAGAAAAAGAAATTGATAGACTAGAAAAATTTCTAGAAAAAACTGAAGAACGTTTAAAGATATTACTTTTACCCAAAGATCCTAATGATGATAAAAACGTTATTGTTGAAATCAAAGGTGCAGCTGGTGGAGATGAAGGTAATATTTTTGCTGGTGATTTATTTAGAATGTATAGTAAGTATGCTGAAACAAAAAATTGGAAAATTGAAGTATTAAATACCATGGAAGGTGCTATGGGTGGTTATACATCAATAGAATTTATGATATCAGGTAAACTTGTATACTCAATGCTAAAATATGAATCAGGAACACATCGTGTTCAAAGAGTTCCAGAGACTGAATCTCAAGGAAGAATTCACACTTCAACAGCAACAGTTTTAGTTATGCCTGAAGCAGAAGAGGTTGAAATTGATATAAGTTGGAATGACATTCGTTTTGATACATTCAACTCAAGTGGTCCAGGTGGACAATCAGTAAATACCACTAAATCAGCTGTAAGATTAACACACGTTCCATCAGGGATTGCAGTAAGCTGTCAAGAAGGAAAATCTCAGCATGAAAACAAGGATAAAGCCTTCAGATTGTTAAAAACTAGAATTTATGATTCTATATTAGAAAAGCAAATGGCCAAAGAAGATGCTGAGCGTTTAGCTCTTGTTGGAAGAGGCGATAGATCTGAGAAGATTAGAACTTACAATTACCCACAAAATCGTGTCTCTGACCATCGTATAGGCTTAACCCTACAAAGACTCGATGCCATCATGGAAGGTCGCTTAGACTTGATTTTAGAGCCACTACTTAATGAGTTCCAAAAGCGTCAGCTAACCGGAGAAATGAAATCGTGACATTTGAACAATTATTAAAACATAGTCAGAAAGAAGCTATAAAATATAATAAGGAAATTGAAGCTGTTAAGCTTCTACTTATGGAGTTATCAAATCAAGATCCACATGCATTTTATCTAAATTTAAAAAGTGAAGTTAATGATGAATTTAAAGCATTATTTGAAGATAAATTGACTCAATATCTAAAAAATGATATTCCAGTTCAACACTTAATTGGCCATGCATATTTCTATGGCCATGCTTTTTTAGTTTCTGATGCAGTTTTAATTCCTAGAAGTGAAACTGAACAGTTGGTTGAAGAAGTATTATATTTATATGATCAATATTTTGAAAATGAAAAAGTTCGTGTTCTTGATTTAGGAACAGGTAGTGGGTGTATAGGAATCACACTAGCTCTAGAAGAATCTAGTATGGAAGTATCCATTAGTGATATTAGTTTAGAAGCATTAGAAGTTGCGAAAAAAAACGGCATTAAGTTAGGTGCAAATGTTTCTACTGTTCATAGTGACTTATTTAATGATATTAAAGGAAATTTTGATATCATCGTTTCTAATCCACCGTATATTCCAGATGAAGAAGTGATAGAAAGCATTGTAAAAAAAGAACCTAATGTCGCATTATTTGGTGGAAGTTTAGGTGTTGATTTTTATGAAAAAATACTTAGAAATATAAAGCCTTTTTTAAAAGAAAAAGCATTGATTGCTTTTGAGCATGGATATATGCAAAAAGATGTTATTAGAGGTTTTGTGGAAAAACATTTACCAGAAGCAATTATTATACAGAAAAAGGATTTACAACAAAAAGATAGATTTACATTTGTTGGTTTAGGAGGGGTTTTATCGTGATGTATATAGGTGATGTTATCATCATCCCTACTGATACAGTATATGGCTTAGCAGCAAAATTATATGATGAAAAAGCTTTAAATAAGATATATCAAATAAAAGGGCGAGATCAAATCAAACAAATTCCAATATTAGTTTCAAAAGTGGAGCAATTAAAAGATATTTGCGAAATGAGTAAACTTAGTTTAATGTTCATTAAAAAATATTGGCCGGGTGCTCTTACATTAGTATTAAAAACAACTCCAGAATTTAAACTAAAAACTGGTGAAGAAACTGTTGCTGTTAGAATGCCAAAACATCCAGTCGCTTTGAAATTAATTGACATGAATGGAGCACTAAGAGTAACATCATTAAATAGAAGTGATGAAAAACCATTATCTAATCTTAAAGAAATTGAAAAAAGATTCGGATTACTTGTAAAAGATATATATCCACAGGGTAATATCACAAAAAGTGATATTTCATCAACGATTCTTGATTTAACATCTAAAAAGATAAAAATAATAAGACAAGGTGAAATTTCAGAAAATGAGATTCTAGCCGTAAAAGACTCATTTAAATAAATGGTAACACTTTCACTACGTGATAATACACGATAAATGTTAAAGTTCCGACAAAATGGAACTTTTTTTTATGAAATAAGCCGAAAAAGGTATATAATAGAAAAGGTTATGAAAAGAGGAAATTTATGGATATTAGAAATATAGCAATTATTGCCCATGTTGATCATGGGAAAACAACGTTAGTCAATCAATTATTAAAAGAAAGTGATCGATATGACCAACATCAAACAATGAATGATCGTGTTTTAGATAGCAACGACATTGAAAGAGAACGTGGAATTACTATCTTAGCAAAAAACACTGCAATTATATATAAAAACTATCGTATAAATATACTTGATACACCTGGTCATGCTGACTTTGGTGGAGAAGTAGAAAGAATTATGCACATGGTCGATGGTGTGCTTTTATTGGTAGATGCATTTGAAGGCGTTATGCCACAAACTAGATTCGTTTTAA
>CAKMKH010000079.1 GCA_927441705.1 uncultured Acholeplasmataceae bacterium
ATACCAGTTTGCAATAAATAAAACTCTAAATCAAATATACGATCAATGCCTTGTTGTTCTAAGATGGCATTGATAGCTTCTCCACCACCAACTGCTGATATAACAGCTGCAGAGTTTAAAATAACTGGAACAAAAAATATAGCTCTAACAATCGCTCTACCTTTAAATTTCATGTTCAGCATAACTGCTATAAATAAACTGAAAATTAATAAAACCGGTAGATTTATTAAAACATCCGTTGTCGTTGTTAATAATTCAACTCTAAACGATGAAGTTGCAGTAACATGTGTGTTAAATGCAAACAAATAATTATCAAATCCTACAAACTCTTTGACAATCTCACCTGCTTGAGGTGTTAAATCAAAGAAGCTATATCTTAGTGACTCAAAAAATGGAACTAAGAACAAAAAGATAATACCAGCTAACCACGGCAATAAGAATATAAATGCCCAGAATAACTTTTGATGCTTATAATTCATTTGTGGGAGTTTTGGAAATGAGAACTTAGAAGATGTCTTTTTTTGCTCGTCCATCTTTATACCCCCTCTATGACATAACTTAGGCTAGGCACAGTATAACTTCCTACTGTGATATCGTTTAAGTTATAATTTATTAAAATTCTTAATCCATGTGAATAAGTGACGCGATAAACATTATTTTCAATAATCTCATGATTTATCAAATTGCCTTGATGAATACCCAAATCATCTAACTCTTTGATTTGCTCTTCAATAACGTCTAACCAATTATTATAATCAGTTGACATATAATAGTTATACTCTGTATTTAATAACTCTCTTGAATCATCATGTGTTAGTGTATATTTTAAGTTCGATCCCGATTCAATAAGTTTTAAGAACTGATAGTCAACACTTCTATCATTTGCTAAGTTAATACTACTACTTGAATAATCAACATATCCCGATAATACAAGTTGCAATAAAGGAATTTGTCCATCAATGATTGAATACAGTGTTGCTTCTACAGGCATATCAGTAATATAACTTGCATAACTAAATGCATAATATAATGGATCATTAAACATCATCTTTTGATCTACTGATTCTAAAAATCTTTGTTGTAGTAAAATGCTATCTTGTTGATAAATCATTAAATTATCAGTATAGTGACCAGAAATCATTGATCCAATTAATGTGAATTCAATATTATCAAACTGATAATCCTTGTTGAATTTATTAAAGATTGGCTCATAAAATAATGGATTAATGACATATGAATCGCCACTATGTTCAAACGGTGTTTCTGAATATGGTAGTCTCGATGGATAATGATAATTAAACATCTGTGAATGACTTCCTCTAATTCTACTTGCAGTATATCTATATTGATCAAAAGATTTATGATAATCTTTTGCTGTCATGATATTTAAAGACTGATACAAATCAATACCAAGTGATTCTAAATAACTTGCTAATGCTTCATAGTCTTTTTTACCACCAAGTGTTTTTTCAAAATCAACACGATCGTTTAGATCTTGTGATAAACCACCATTGATTGCACCTTTATATAAAACATTCATATATTTAACATCTTTTTCTACCAATAAATCAACAATTTCTTTCGCTTCCTCAAACGTTGTCATAGATTCATTCGTATAATATGGAACACCTAAGAAAAATTCTTTTCTATCATATGAACCAATAAACTCAGTCGTTAGAACAGTATCACTCGTGGTATCATTTTTTGTTAATCCATAATTTTCAATTAAATGTTTTTGATAAGCGTTTGCGATACCAACATAACTGTTATCATCACCTTCTAAAAACTTATATTCAACAGTAAAATCAGTATATACAATCTCTTCGGTCCATAAGTCTACACCATATCTATTAAACCCTGATCCGATAACAACTGATTCAACTTCTCTTAAAGAAAATGCTGTAAATACTTTATTATAGGAATCAATTCTGCCTGACACATCTGCATTAATCCATGCCATTGTATCTCCTTCAGTAATGATTGCTGCAAACCCACCATTTTCTTTTACCATACCATAGACTGGCATGCTAATTTTTTGTTGTCGCTCAGCCATTTTATATGGCAATAAAGCTAAATCTTGGCCATATAAACGCTTATTATAAGCGTTTTGAAAGAATTTTCCATTGTTAAATTCAATAATTGCCCCACTACCATCCGGAAGCACTATATATCCTTCTGTTTCAATATCATCTTTTACTGAGACAGCAGTTCCAAATAGTGGGTAAAGCGTAATTTTCGCAATCTTAACAGCTTCTGTTTCAACAATTGAATCTCTCAATATTGTTGTTTTTAAACCCTCATCTGTAAGCTTTAATTCAATTGCTATTTCAAAACGTACTTTTTCGAATTGCTCGAAATATCCATAAGATTCGTTTTCTTCGATTGCACGTTCTCTTGTGTACTCTAATTCTTTGTAAAATATGTCATATAATCTTCTTTTTACAAGGTTACTCATATCTGCATAATTAACAATTTCATATAGCTCGCGTTCTTCATCATAACCAGTGTATGCTATACGGTTTAGTGTACTAAAATCTTCTCTAGCTTCCATAACATCTTTTGGAAGATATTTAGGGAAGTATAGATAATCAACTTCTAAGTCTTCAATTATGTATTTAATTTGAACTCCGTTATCTATATATTTAATACCGAAAGTTCTTTCACCTTCATCATTTAAAAGACTTGCTTCATGGAAAATACTTAAACTATAATTATTAACAGTTTTCAATGATCCGGCTTTATTAAAGTATTGAATTTCCATAGTTGCTTTTTGTTTTTCAATTGCTGAATCTGTAATTTTTTTGTTTGGATTTGTAACCCATGGATCATCTTCAATCGGATTAGACATGTAAACTTCATTGTTTCTTAAATCTACAACTTTAAAGTAAGATGTCGTTTCATCAAGATACAACTCAAAATTAGCATTTGATGCCACTAATCTACTTGTATCAGTTAATCCACTAGCATCAGTGAAATTTTCCGGATTATATGCTCTTACTTGTGTTTCCACCATACTAGATGCTTTCATATTAAAGGCAAATAGATAGATACTAGCAACTGCTAGAATTAAGACTATGATTATAATCTTTTTCATATGTTTCATATCATCACCTCTAATATCTCAGATTTAATTCTTCGTATATCGAGGCAATAAATTCGATAAACTGCTGAATCAAATCAAAGAATAACAAACCAAAAAACATCATGACTGCCATTGCAACCACAGTTAAAATAAATGCAAATATGGTTTTTCCTAATCCGTATTGATGAATATTTAATATACCCATAAATAACATCCACGCTGTAAGTCCATATGCAATACCCATTAAGAGTTGATAAAACGCCATTTCTTCTAACGTCAAAAAGTTAGAAAGCACAACGCCTGGATAACCAATAATAATAAGTGGAAATAATGCATATCCCGTTACCATAACAATTTCTTTAAATTTTCCTTTACCTTCCATTAGAGTTGTTACTGACCAGTTACCTATTGTAAAAAGTCCTATCAACAAAATAACAGAAAATATTTCTTGTAAACTATTTAACATCAGTGGATTTCTTTCATTGATTAAGAAAGCCTCATTCTGATATGTAAATATTCTGAAAAATGCATATAATGAAATAAAGATTAATGCAACGCTAATTTTACCTTTTTTATATCGTTTAAATTCATCAAATCCATCAAACGGATGTAGCATAATATATTTTGGAAATTTGATAAAATCAAACCAAATACTTTTAAGTTTAGTCTTCATAAAGTATGCTACCTCCCTTTTTGTATGTTGATCTGATCTTTAATCCAATAAGAACTCCTGAAATTAAAACAATCCCTCCAACGATATAACCAAAATTAGATTTTATAATATCATTTCGATATTCTTTATATGCTCTTGAATAATAATAACGGTCATGTCCTAAGTTGAAGTACTCGATAGCTGTTTTAAAATCACCTTCACGTAAATAAAATTTACCAATACCATTATAAGCTACCTCATAATTTGTGTTTAATACCAGTACTTCTTCCCATAACTCCGCAGCTTTTTCAAACTCACCTAAGGTATGATGCATGATTGCAGTATTTACTTTAGAACCAAACTCTGTCAATTGATAAACAATAACAGTTCTTGACTTTCTATCTAGTACAAGCAAATCATCACCTAAGTATGCAAGGGAAACACCTTCAGAAAACTTATCTGATTGAGCACCCTCATCACCATTAATGTATAGTAAATTACCTTCATTATCATAAGTAAATAATCTAGATCTTTTTTGATCTAAAACTGTAAAAATTCCATAATCAGTATAAGCTATGTCTACTAAATTACTTGGTCCATCTATAACATAGTTATTCATGCCTTCAATGTAATGAATATCTCCCATTGGTGGATGATATCCATTTCTCTTTAAGACATCAACACCTTTTGGATTAATAAGTTGAATAATATTTTCTGCATTTTCTTCACTTGGTTTAGAAGTTGCATAAATGAAGTTTTTATCACTCATCACAACATTTGTATATTCTGTTGGTAAGTATAATTGTAGTTGAGCTAGTTGTGCTTCCGTCATAATTGATCTTTGAAAGATTTCAAGTGGATTAAGTGAAACTGGATTAACCCCAGTAAAACGGTTAAAACTTCCATCAGTATCAAGTTCAATAATGCCTTCATAGACATTTCTAGCAACAACATACATTCTTTCAGAACCATCAACAGTAATCTTTCTTGGTTCGAAACTAATTTCAGTGAACGTTGCATCTTCAACTTCACTAAAAACATCAACTACTTCGTAATTGTGATTAAGTTTTACAATTCTATAATTACCACTATCTGCAATATAAATGCCACTATCTTTGACCTCTATGCCGTATGGAGATAAAAGTGTTAAATCACTAAAATCTGTTGCCCCTTGAGCTGATAGTTTATCCATATAGTCAGTAGTTAATGGAAACGATTGATGTTCAGAAACTAATTTAAAATCTTGATTGACAATAAACAATGAATGATTACTTGAGTCAATCATATAAATTTGATTATCATAAACAACGATATCTTCTGGAGATCCAAAATTTGCACCAGCTGTATTACCATTAAAATAAGTAGCAAAATTCATACCCGGCGCCGAATGAATAACTTCTCCATAATATGAGTAGTTATAACTTACAGTCGAAAGCTGAATAGGCAAAGTGATTAACATAGAGATTATCATAAACAATTTCATATTTTCACTCTCCTATTTCATGCCGGAATGACTGAACGTTTCAACAATCCTAGATTGTGAGAAGATAAAGAATGTTACAGGCACGATCATCATAATGAAAGAGACTGCAGCAATCGTACCGGCACGTTCAATCGTACCTTGCGCAATTTGTCTTAAAGCATAACTGACTGGTTTTAATTCTTCACTAAAAATAAATGAACCTCCATCAGTTATCCATAATCTTTGGAATAAAAGAATAATTAATGTTAACCAAGCTGGTTTGACCAGTGGCATAACAATTTGGAAGAATATGCGATATTCACTTGCTCCATCAATCTTAGCACTTTCAATGAGTTCATCTGGAATTTGCTCCATGAACTGTTTCATTAAATATAGACCTAATGATGATGCAATTGCAGGTAAAATAATCGCAGCTGGATTATCAACAAGTCCTAAGCTAGAAATAATGATATAGTTTGGTGTTGCGGTAACTTGAGGCGCAAACATCAATGAATAAACAACAAGTGTAAAAATAAGTGTTCTTCCTGGAAATTTATACTTAGCAAGTGGATAAGCAGCCATTGAAGCTATAAGTACATGTCCAAATGTTCCTAATACTGTAATCAAAATAGTATTAAAGAAATATCTTGTAAAAGGAATCCATGAATTACTCATTAATTCTGATAAATCTCTAAAGTTATCAAATGTAATATTTCTTGGTAATAATCTTGGTGGGAATAAGAACAACTCATCCAAAGGTTTAAAAGCATTAGATGCAGTCATAATCAGTGGGAATGCACTAAAAACACCAAATAATGCAAGAAGAATAAATAAGGCTATATCTCCACCTTTAGATCTATTAATTCTTTTTGTTTTTCTATATTTTCTGTTTTTTATATTTTCTATAATATTATGCATCTTATTCACCAACCCTTCTTAAGATTGATCGAACAATAATATTCGCACTCATCATAATTAAGAATAATAGAGTTGCGATTGCTGATGCATACCCTAAATCAAATCTAGTTGACCCATAATCAATTAAGTGGGTTACAATCGTATGTCCTGCATATTGAATGGATGGAAATCCTACAAGCTGCATTGAAACTTCCGCAATTGCAAGCGATGTTGTAATTTGCATAACTGCTCCAAATAGCAATTGAGGCTTCATTGAAGGAAGCGTGATAAACCATAATTCTTGCCATCTATTTCTAATACCATCAATTGCGCCAGCTTCATATAGTGTTTTATCAACACTTTGAAGCCCTGCAATAAATGCTAGGAATGAAACACCTAAACTTAGCCATAGTTGAACAAGAATAATAATAAGTAGCATATAATCAGGATCTTTTAACCATAAAATTGGATTATCTATAAATCCTAAGTTCATTAATATCGCATTTGCGTAACCATGAACATCTCCAGAGAAAATTAATAACCAAATCAAAAATGCATTCCCTGAAATAGATGGTGCATAGAAGATTAAGGTCATAAATGCTCTAAGTTTTGGTTTTAGTTCGTTAATGAGCCAAGCAAAAACAAATGCTAGTAAATAACTTACTGGACCAGTAACAACCGCTAATATCAATGTGTTTTTTAATGATATGATAAAAATATCATCTTCTAAAAGTAATTTTGTATAATTGTCTAATCCGATAAATCTAGGACTTTCAAGTAAATTAAAATATGTAAAACTAATACCTAAAGACATAAAAACTGGAATAATGGTAAACGTTAAAAATAAGATAACGTAAGGAGCCATTAATACATAATTATGCTTATTTTTTTTCATTTCTTTCCACATAAGTTGTCTCTTAAGTTTCATGTCGATTTTTGATTGCATCTATTAATGCCCCCTTTCTAGTCTAAATCAAATTCTCTTCGTTTCTTTTCAATCTCTTCATTTATTGTTTGTACGTAATCGTATATTGTTTCTCTAGGATTAGAAAACTCATTAATTACTAATCTAAATGCGTTATCTAAATGTCGTCCAGTCATATATCCACCTGGAACTTCTGGAATACCTTGAACCCAAGCCCATTGGTCTTGTAGTTTTTGATATTCTTGTACTGTCCATGGAAGTTGTGATAAAGCTTCTACATTTGCAGTTGGATATCTTGCTGCTGCACCAAGTATGCCTTCCATTTCTCGGCCAAATTGAACTTGCACATCTGTACTTGTCCACCATTTCAAATATTCCCATGAAGCATCTTTTTTAGAAGATTGATCCATAATCATAACACCTGTTGTAGTTGATACTGTATCTCTTCTAATTTGTGTTTCATTAAATTCATCTAAATATTCTGTTCCTGGAACAGCAGTAAAATCCCATTTGCCTCTAATTTCCGGAGCGAACACGCTTAAAGTGTTATAAACATTATAATATGTTACACCTATAGGCATTTGACCACTTCTAAATCTATTAACGAAATTAGCTTCAACAGGGAATGAATAATCTGTATAAAACTGTGTCCAAGTTTCAAATATTTCAGGTCCCATACCTTCATTAAATCCACTTTCTTTATTCCCATTAATGTAGAATTCTCCATCATTTTGATAGAACATTGTAGAGAAAATTGGATTTGCTGGTAAGTTGATTACCGCGCCTTGTGTAATAGGAACTGGTAAGTAAAACTCTAAATTATGTTTTTGTAAATCTGGAATCATTGCGATGACATCATCCCATGTATTAGGAACTTCAAGTTCGATTTCTTCAAATATGTCAGTTCTATAAAACATCATCAAAAATATTTGCTGTTCAGGTAATGAATAATAACCACCTTCATATTCGAAACCAACCATTGCACTATCCATAAATCTATCTTGTACTTCATCAAAATCATCAAACTCCGATAAATCATAAACTGCATTTCTCATCGCGTAGTTAACTGGTATGTTATATCCAACATTCATAGCGACATCTGGTCCTTCACCAGCAAGTGTTGCTGGAAGCAATACTGCTGCATTAACCAATTTCAAATCTACTTGAACACCAAATTCAGGTGTAAAAGATTCATCAATTAATTTTCTTAAAATGTTTGCTTGATCTTTACCAACTGATAGCCATACTTCAATCGTTTCGTTTATTTCACCGGTTTCAGTTTGTCCAATTGAGGCATAGTCTGTTGTAAAACTTGCAATAAATGCTCTTATGCTAAAGATCATTCGTCTAGCCCATGAAGCCTTATTTTGTGGTAATTTTATATCAGGTTGATGTACAACGAAATAATCAATTTCTAGAGGTTGTTCAGATAATAGAATAACCAAAGTCCCAAGAGATGAAATATTAGCGCTATAATTAGATAAATTTTTATGTATCTCTCTTGGTTTAACTACAAAATCTTCTAATTGTAAAATAACTGTATCTAAAATCCCTGTCTTCTCGCTTTTTGATCCTGATATTTCAACAATTCTTTCACGAATACTAGATAAATTCTCTAATTCTGTATTTAAACGTTCGACTAAATTAGCGACACGTTTTTCTAATTCATAATCTCTATATGGATCAGGTTCTGGACCTGTGTACACTAAAATTTCTCTATATAACTTGTTTAAATTATTAATTGAGTTTTGAATTTGCGCGATTAATGGCCCATATTCCCCAAGAGAAACTTCCATTGTAATCTCATGAGTGCCTTCTTCTAGATAGAATAAATACGGTTCTTTTTCCGTTCCAAGTGTTTGAATGCGCCATTCACTAGAAAATGGGAACTGATAATTTTCCATTTCTTCAAACGGTATTTCACCATCAATATAAATATTTCTTGAAACATTCATTCCAGATGCAAGCTTTTGTTTAACTCGCATACTGATTGCATATAATCCAGATTCTTCGACATCTAAAGTCCAAGTCATCTTATCTCCAGATACCCTCCAATTCGCACCACCTATTGTATTTAATTTAATAAGTGCTGGATCACTTGGCATCGTCAGTGGACTTGTTCTATCATTTAGTGGATATAATGTTGGTGATGTTGTATAAGATACATCTTCTGCTTGAATCATTAAATAATCTGAATCAACTACATCATAGCCTTCACTTTGATACATTTGATAAACTTCTTCATAAGTTTTTCTTTCTTTAATTGAAACCAATTCAATCGTATCGATTAATAATGGTTCTCTTACAGATTCTAAGGTAATACTATTAATTCCTTCTTCAAAATAGAAAGTATAGGGTTCGTTAACATAACCTATAGAATCTTTAACAAAATCACTAGTCCAAAAAGGCGTCTCTACTTGACTAGGTCTAATATCATTGCCGTGAATGTCTATTTTTACATCTCCACCACTTGCCCACAAGCGATGAAAAACAATATTGTTTGCTCCATCAAAAGGCACTTCTCCATTAAGATATAACACTCTTTCTACGGAAGAACTCTTTCCTTCATATGGAAAATAATTAACTATTATATTATAAAACCCTTCATTAGGCACATTCACATGCCATGTCACAGACCCGCTTTCAAGCGTCAACAAAGGATTAGATACGCCTTCATACATATCTAATACTTCTTGATCGCCTTCAATCATACTATAATTTGAAGCTTGGATTGTAATGTTTGTATCAGCAGGAAAAACAGCTGGTTTAGAAGCTATATAACTAAAATAAGCTGACGCATCATAATCACCCATTTCTTGAGGTTCTTGTTTAGCAACAGGCTCTCTATTATAATCTAGATAGTTTTTTTGTGCTTTAACGATGATGCTATCTATAATTGCATACACAGTGATTACCAAAATTATTGATAATGTGATGATTAAAAATTTCTTCATTACAACCAACTCCTTTGAATAATCCCCCTTTTTTTGAAGGGGGATTGACTTCTAATTTTTTATCAGTTTAAATAATCTTCTAATGCAGCTTCGTATATTGGTTTAATACGATCCATATTAGTTCTTGCTGTTCCTTCTCTAATACCTGCGTTGACATTAGATCTCCAACCATTTTCACCATAAGCACTAATACCAATTGCATTAATTAATTCTAGATATACTTTGTCATAGATTTCCAAATATGCTTCAACATAGATTTCATCATCAAATCTAGTCAATAATGTAAGTTCAAATTCATCTTGTAACTCTTGTTCTGTTTTCCATAATTGAAGTTCATTCCAAACTTGGAATACTAACTCTTCTCTTTCTGGAGTCATACCGCTAGCTACGTTATAAATTGCAACACCAGAAATAGGTGAAACATATCCTCCAGTATAATCATCTGCTGCTGGGTAAGGAACAAATCCTAATTCGAACTCAATGCCTCCCCATCTATTATCTGCATTAACAAACCATAGACTACCTGGATGAAGTGCAACTTTACCAGTTTGCCAAAGTGGTGAACCAGCATCATATGCTCCACCTGGTTCAAACAATCCTTTTGACCATAAATCACTTAGGAATGTATATGTATCTAAAGCTGGTGTCTGTGCAAATGACACTCTACCAGTAGTTGCGTTAATTAAACTACCACCATTAAGAGGAACCATTGATTCTGCATAGTTACTTGGTACACCACCTAATGCGTAATAATCTTCACCTAAAGCTGAAACAGCTGTTTGTACTTCAGTTGCCCACGCTTCAAATACTGACCATGTCCATTGACCATCTAAGAATAATTGTGAAGGATTATCAACACCAAGATTCGAGATAAGGTCTGCATTATAATATAGTCCAACATCAACTGTTAAATTATTTGCACCAAAACCATATACTTTATTTGCATATGTACCAACTTCAACATAATCTGGATGTATATTTTCACCATGTGTGAACATATATTGATCAACTGATGCGATTGCATTACCATCAGCTAATTGTTGAATCCAGTCACTAGTTGTCCAATAAATGTCAGCAAGTGGATCGCCAGCTACTGATGCATTAATAATTGCAGTAACTCTTGATGGACCCCAAGCAGCACTTGCTGGATAAGCTTTATAAACAACTTTGACATTTAATCTATCTTCAACTTCGCGTTGTTCTGCTTGTCTAGCTTGTTGTTCTGTTCCACTAAAATCAGCATGAAATGGGTCAACCTCATAAGGAGCACCATGCATAATCACGATTTCTGTTGGTTCTGGAACTTGACCGTCTTCAGTTCTTACTGTAACTCTTCTTGTTGCTGATACTTCTTTGCCATCACTACCTGTAACAGTATAAGTCAATGTATATGTTCCAGCTTTGCTTGTATCCACAGCACCAGAAACTTCAATATCATCTTTAGAAATAGCGCCATCTACAGAATCTGTAGCTGATACACCATTATATGGATCAAAGACAACACCAAAATCAATAGTAACATCTGATACACCTGAAAAAGATGCTGTTTCATCTACAGGATCATTCGGATCATTTGGATCATTTGGATCTTCAGGATCATTATTACATGCAACAATCCCAAACGCTAAAGCTAAAAGTAATAAAATACTAAATACTTTTTTCATTTCATAACCTCTCTTTTCATTATTATATTTTCTTAGTTTTTGTAAACACTATTTCACATGTTAATTATACTATTTTTTGACCTTCATTTATAGGCTTAATATCGATATTTTCAAATATGAAAAATTATTTTCAAAGCGTTTACATATCCTAAGAAATACTCATTTGATAGACAAAGCGCCCGATATTTTTATCGGGCACTTTTTTATCAAAATTTATTGATTAAATTATTGATTATTTTTTACCAAATAGAACGAATGCTCCACCGAATGCTAAACCTGCAGCAACTAATGAAATAATGATTGTTGCTAATAATGAAGTTCCAGTTTCATCTTCTGGTAGATCTTCAATAGCAGCATCAATTAATGCTTGAATTTCAGCATCAGTTAATGTTTGTGAATCAATCATTTCTTGAATTTCAGCTTCAGTCTTAGTATTGCCATCAATTAAGTCTTGAACGTCTTGTTCAGAAATAATATCATTAGCGATTGCATCTTGAATCTTTTGATCAACATCAGATTCAGTAGTCTTAGCAGCTAATACAGTCACTGTAAATGTAGCAACATCAGTGTGACCAGCAGCATCTTCAACAGTTACTTCTACTGTATAAGTTCCAGCTTCATTAATATTCAAGCCACCATTGTTAGAAACATATAGAACTAAGTCTTCTTGATCATCAGTAAAGTCATAAGCTACAACATTAGCTAATATAGCATCATTTACGTTAGCGAAATCGCCAGCATAAATTTGGTATTTAGGATTAACTACCATTGCTATTGGAGCTGTCATATCATCGACTGTTAAAATATAGCTAGCTTCAGTTATGATATCATAATTAAAGTCTTCTCTACTATCTAAGTTATAAGAAATTGGATCGCCGAATGCTAACGCTCTTGCAGCTGTATAAGCATCACCCATACTAGCACCAACACTAATTAAGAATCCGCCTTCTTCAAGAGTTAAATTAGCTAACCAGTCATCAAACATTCCAGAAGCATTTGCTGGATCATTGATACCATTTTCATCAACTAAATCCCATGTACGACGATTAATTGTTCTAATCACATTACCATCGCCATCAACTTCGATGAATACACCTGCAGAACCCCATGAGAATGTTGAAGTCTTAAAGTTTGTTACATCTGTATAAACAACGATATATGTTTGTAAAGTTGAAATTTGTTCATTTGTTGTACCAGCAAATTCAAATTCAGTACCAGCTAAATTAATGACTGCACTAAATCCTTCAATAAATATATGATGAGTAAATTCTAAATCAATTTCATAATTACCTGGGTATGGATTATAAACATTTAAAGTTTCTGGATAAGTAACTTCAATATCAGAAGTCTTATCATTGCCATAACCATCATCAGCAGTAATGCCCATCAATAAATCTACTGGTGAACTTTGATTAATAAATCTATCTTCAACATTTGCAAATCTTGGAGGCATAACACCAATAACGATATCAGCAGAAACCATAGTTTCATCGCCTTCAGGAGTTGTTGTGCTCCAAGTTGCTTTATAACCAGCACCAAATTCACTTGAGTCAACTGAAGTTACTGCAGCACTTGCTGTATAACTATCTGTAACTAAGTCATAAGTGAAATCGATTGTTTCTAAATCAACATCATCGCGAGATATAACAACAGAGTAATCGAGTTTATCAGTACTCTTTATAATATCTCCTTCAGTGTCAAACATATTAATCCATGAAGCAGAAACTGTAGTTGGTAAATCAAATACAGCGTTATATTCTACTACGATGTTTGTACCAGGAGTTACAGCATCATCATCTAATGCAGTAATACCAGCAAATGTAGCAGGTTGTGGAGCATAATCAAATGTCATTGCTTCTAAAGTGTCATCTAGTAAGAAGTCTGGCATATCATGAATATAATCAGCTGTCTTAGTATTTAATGATCCTCTATCATTAGTTCCCCAAGATACTACTGTCCATCCAGCAGGAATAACAACATAGTTTGGATTACCATCAAATAAAACGCCATCACCATTAATGATTGTAGACCAATCTTCAACTGGTGCTGTAGCTGTATCAACATCAGCATTTGTCCAAGTAAGATATTTAAGAGGTTCTAAAACATAACCATCAGCATCTGTATCATCTAAAGCTATTCTAATATGAGTTAATCTTGTGTTTGGAGTGTCCACTAGTGGATCATCCGCAGCATCAAATGCAGCAGTTTCAGTTTCATCTGCTAAACGCCAATCTGGTTCAGCTAAAGTTCCATCATTATGAATGTAATAAGTACCAATGTGATCTTCAAACATTTGAAGAGCGCCATTTTCATCAAAATATGAATACATTCTGTGAACTACTGAAGTAATATCAGTTCTTGCATTAAGTGTTTTAACAATTGCTGTTTGATCAGTATCATTAATTGTAAGAACAGCAAAAGCATTATAAGTTAAAGCTCCAAAGTCACTAGCAGCTAAGAATCCATCAGAGTCGCCATCAGACACTTGACTTAAGATTCTATCAACACCTCTAATAAAGTGGTATCTATGCCCTGCATATTCCATAGTCCAATGTGAAGAGCCAACTTTTGTATACGTACATTCATTAGCTGCTTCTAAACATGCTTGTTGATCATATGGATATAAGTCAACAAGTTCATCAGCTGCATATGAGCTATTTCCAGCTATTAATGCAAATGATGCAAATCCTAGTAATAAAAATACTACTATTTTTTTCATTTATTTTCCTCCTAATTTTATTTAAACTTTCATACACATTTTATATCGTTATGAAAACGCTGTCAATGTAGTATGGTTATTTCCCTTTATAAACTTGTATTTTTGCATATCTTGAATATTTTTTTCAATTCTAATGCACTGTTCCTGGCAAATATGAATAAAATGTTCGAGATGTTTGAATACCATCTAAATCTATAGTAATTGTATAGCTTACTGTCATAGCTCGATCAGGCATACTTATGATTCTACCTGTATTATCCAAATATTCAGGATTATTTGATACAAGTGTAATCTGTGCATCACTATAAGTGCTTGCTATTTTATATTCAATATCCGCAAACTTTTCAAATAGTGGAATCAATCCTGCATTTCTTAAAGTTTGTGGACAGTTTTTTCCACTAAAGTCATTATGATATTTCATGTTATCTCTCGGTAAATCGTATTTAACGAGTAAGCCAGTTGCTAATTTTACAGCTCGCTGCCAAGTTCTATAGACATCAGCATCATCATTTATACCCATTTCAATACCAATACCGTTTGTATTACCTCCTCCTAAATAAGTTAAGCTCTGAGTAGGCTGTGTTGAACCATCACCAGCATGATACCCTCTTTCAATTTCTGGTAAATGTTGATATATCAATTTATCGTCAATAGTGAAATGCCATGATACATAAGGTGTTGACCCACTAGTATATAGATTCCATAAGTAATTAGCATGAGATAAAGCTCCAGCACCTGTGGCAGTATTTGCTGTGTCGTGCATCACAATCCAATGAACGTTATAATCATTATATGAAGTGACACCCTCTGGTAATTGTGACATCGGTAAACCCGATCTCAATCCTGTACTTACAGGTAATAGTTTTGATTGATTCACTTCTAAATCACCAAAATAATATCGAGAAACACTTTCATACTTATAATCAAAATAATTATAACTCATGCCAACTGCTTCCCATTCATGTGGAGTTGTATAATGCACTTGACTCATGGTTAACATATCCATTAAATCTTGATCATTTAATGATGCATAAATTTCTATCATGTAATCGGTTTTAACAGTAGGATCGGATATAAGAGATGCTGTAAGTTTTACTAATCCTGAACTATGAGATGTAACTAATCCTTCTTGATCAATCGTTGCAATCGCAATGTCGCTGGATTCAAATGCTACATCTTCATTTCTAATTGCATATGGAAATACTTCAGCAGATAAAGTAAATACATCTCCAACAAGTAATGTGTTTGTTACAACAGAGGGCGAGAGTTCAATACCTGGAGTTGTTGATATTGATATGTTAATTTTTGTGTTAACAGTAAAGTCTGATCCAAGTAATAAAGTTACTACAACTTCTCCACTTCTAAGTAATTCTAATGTACCATTATTACTTATTTTAAGCGTATCAGGATCTGAGGTAATATATCTAATGTTATCTCCGTTGGATCCAATAGGTAATGCTTCATATTCAACTTGATATGAATCACCAATAACTAGTTCAACGTCATTTTCAATAGGAATTAACATAACAGGTACATTGGGATTAAATTTTGATTCACTAATAATTTTTGTAGGATCAGAATAAAATCCTCTTAAATCATATGTAGTAATATTCTCAAAATTTGTATAAACTGGTGTTTCGCTTCCCCAATAGTTTAATGTGAAATCAACTTTGTGATTTTCATTAGCTTTTGCAGCCAAAATATTATAATCATCCACTTTATTAAATCTTACATAATCTTCAATATTAATAGATGATATTGTTTGAATATCTATACCAACATTTACCAAAGAAATCGTATTTCTCTCTATATGAAGCTTTGTTTCGCTATCGTAATCGCTAACTGCTACAACTTTGATTGCGGTATCTGCATCAGAAATGTTATTGTCATAAATATTAATTAAACCACCTAAATAGTTCTCAACAACAATTGCATGTCCACTTAGATTCAAGAAAGTATTACCTTTAATTTCTAAATCAGAAATACCATTAATATGCATAAACATTGTAGAATTTGTAATATATTCTATAGTGTTTTCATTAAATTTAAAACCTTCTATTGTTTGTGCATTTGTAATAGTTGATTCTCCTAAAAACCATATATTAGAGATTTCAATATTGTTTGCGTTAATAACTACTGGAGCATTGATGATTGCTTCATACAAACCTTCGATACTGATGTTTGCTACATGAATGTCTATACTATCCTCATATTCTCCAGCAAACACATAAATTGTTGCACCTTCAGTTGCAACATCAATTGCATCTTGAATATTTGCAAACATATCAACTCCAAATTCAAATGTCATGTCTATATATTCAGTTGTGTTACCTGCTATCTTTGTTTCATCAACTATTAAATAGTTAACGACTTCTACTTCAAATGTAGCTATAAGTGTGTCATCAAAATCTGATATAGCCGTAATTGTTACCAACCCAGTTTGTAAAGCTGTCAAGACACCTTCAGCACTTATAGTAGCTACTGCTTCATCGCTAGATGACCATGTAACGTATTCATAAGCATCATCAGGACCGATTTCAGCATTTAGAGTTACAACTGTGTTGACATTTACTGTATGTTGTCCGGTAATGATGATAGTCTCTGCATCGTTATAGACTCTTACATTAACAGTATCTTTTACAGTATCGTCGTAACTTGAGATGATATCTATCGTTGTCATACCATTTTTTATACCTGTAATCATGCCTGATGAAGATACACTAGCTATAGTCATATCATCAACTTCAAAATATACGTCTTCATTAGATGTATATAAAATGTTTTCAGTTTTTCCAATCCACATCTCATAATAATCTTTTTCAACATCAATTTGAATCACTTTTCTAACAGTAACAATTACTGTCTCTGATAATGTGCCATCCACTGATGAAGTTATTGTGATTATCGCTTCGCCATCTGAAACACCTGTAATTTGACCTTGATTATCAATTGATAAAATGCTTGTATCACTAGATTCAAAGACTACATCTTCGTTTGATGTGTATTGAATAATCTCTGTTTCTCCCACTTTAATTGTATATTCGTTTTTATCAACTGATAAAATTACCAATTTTTCTACAGTAACTTCAATATCAAAAGATAGATTTTCATCTTTCGTTGAAGATACTGTGATTGTCGCAACCCCATCTTTCTTAGCTTCTACTAATCCCGAATTGTTAACTGTAACAATTTGATCATCACTAGATTCAAAGTTAATGAGTTCATCATTAGATTCAAACTCAATTTGATATGTGTCTCCTTCTTTTAATGTTACTGCTAAATCATCAATTGATAATGTAATATCTTCTTGACATGCAAATAACACGAAAGCAAAAATTAACACAATCAATCCTAAAAAACTTTTTTTAATCATGTGCATTTTCCTCCCTATATTTATAAATCATCTGAGCTATTTTATATCTATACCCTATAATTTGGTTTAGAGATCTCTTTGGATGTACAGCATTAGATAGCATCACAAAACCAATTTCATTTTTTCTATCTATAAACATATTGCATCCTGTAAAGCCAGTATGTAATATTGTTTGATCAAAATCAGATAAATCACTAGAAGAACTTCCAAGTGTTGGTTTATCCCAACCTAAGGCTCTTTTTAGTATATTACCATTTAGAGATGGTTTTTCTTCTCTTAATTTAAATATCATATTAAGTGTTTCACTGCTTAATACAAAATCATCTTCTAAAATTGCTTTAATAAAAATAGTTAAATCTTTGACAGTTGAAAACAGTCCAGCGTGGCCTGCTTCACCTAAAGCAAAAGCTTTTTCATCATGAACCTTTCCTTGTAAAAGACCTTGATAGACCTCATCTTCTCTAAGTTCAGTAGGAACAGCTCTAGAAATATCAGGATAATATGATGTATCTAACATGCCTAAAGGTTTAAATATGATTTCTTGTCCATTATCATTAAGAGATTTGTTTGTTATTTTTTCAATAATAAGACCTAATAAAATAAATCCAATGTCAGAATAAATAACATAACTACCCTTCTTTTCTTTCATTTTAACACTTTTTATTTTAGATATAACCTCTTCTTTGTTTTTTAATGTGCTTGCTCTTGGGATATCTGCTGGAAGACCAGATGTGTGTGTCAATAAATCATAGATGGTAATATCATCAAATTCAAACCAGTCAAAAATATGAGATACCTTTGTTTTCAAAGATAGTTTCTCATCTTCAATGAGTTTCATAACAATTGTTGTCGTAGATATGACTTTTGTAAGGGATGCAATATCATATATTTCATCACCTTTTAAATCAACTTTGTTTGGATAGATTTGTTTGTATCCTACAAAATCAGCAATCGGTAATCCACCTTTATAAACAATTCCAAAGTGCGCTCCAGGAAAGTGTTCTTGTAAAACACCTTCCTCAAGCATATTTTTAATATCATTTAAGATCATACTTTAAACACAAACTTTCTTAGCAATATAGCTATCAATCCTAGTCCAATCACGGATCCTGAAATAATCAAAATTAGCCCTATGGGTTGACTCTCTTCTGGATCTGGTATATCAACGATTAGCACACATTCACCATCTATATATTCATAACCATCACCACAAGTTATCGGAGTATCTATGATTTCGAGTGTTACCATTCCTTGGATACTTTCATTTTGATCTAGGTCAACTGATTTAAAGCTTATTATGTAAGTTCCAACTCCAAAAATTACAATATCTTGATCATAGAGTAACCAATCCCCATTATTAACCTTATAATAAATATCATAACTAGAAGACAAGGTTACTGTTGCTGAATCTTCAAAAGTATTCCCACTTACAACATCACCTGTAATACTAAATTCAGGTGTTTCAATTGGATCAATTGTTTTTGAAACATCACTTTCCCATGGGAATGATGGATATTGTGTCCAATAATAATCTTGAACTCTTTCTAATGATTGAATGACATTACTGTTTGGGCTATTTAATGTTTTATAAGAAAACCAAGAACTACCAATAATACTATCATATTGAGAAATGTATCTAAGTTGTTCTGTCATTTCATTTGGATCAGTCCATGTATTATCTGCATATCTGTAAAAGCCTTGCCCAATAATTAAGTCTACACCAGCTTCTTCAGTTAGTTCTGCCCACCAATCAACTAAATCAGCAAATGGTGCTGAGCCATGATCAAATTCCCAGTAGAGTTGCGGCATGATGTAATCTAGCCAACCCTCCATAACCCATTTTCTAGTATCTGCATATTGTGCATAATAACTTTGCATAGTTCCAGTGTTTGTATTTGAACCAAATTCTCCACCAGATTGCCATATACCAAATGGACTAATACCAAATTTTACATGAACATCACGATTTGTATTCCAAGTTTTTATAACATTAGATAGATTTTGGATTAGCATATCAACATTTCGTCTACGCCAATCGTCTTTAGTTTCACCTGTTAATTTTGTACGATTGTAAGTATCGTCGTCTTGAATGTTATCTGTTCCAGCATAGCTATAGAAATAATCATCAAAATGAATACCATCAACATCATACTTACTCATTAATTCAGAAATAACATTCGTTATGTATGCTCTAACTTGAGCTTCGCCAGGATTTAGAATGAGTTTACCTTGTTTATCTTGAATGACTAAATTTGGATTTTGTTTTGCGAAATTTTCATCATGAAGTGCATCAAGTTGTGTTTGTTTATCAGCAGTTCCCGTTGAAACTCTATATGGGTTCAACCATGCATGTACTTCAATACCTCTATGATGAGCCTCATCAAGAATAAATTGGAATATATCCCATCCAGGATCTGAACCTTCAGCTCCCATAATAAATCTACTCCACGGTGCATAATCACTATCATAAAACGCATCATTCATAGGTCTTGTTTGAAAAAACATAACATTAAAATTAAGTGCTTCTAGTCGATCTAATATAGAAATAATTTCATCTTGATAATCTTCTTTGCTATAGTGTTGCCCAATGTCAATGTTGCTAACAGTTGCAACCCATACAGCTCTTACTTCAGCTTCTTTTTCTATGTATTCAGTTGGCAGTTCAATCGGTGTATTTGTTTGATAATAATTGACATAATCACCATCTCTTACCACGAACTTATTTGTTTCACTAGGTGGTATAGATAAACGAATTCTTTCACTTAATATCTCTGTGGCATTAAGTGCTGCATCTTGAGCGTAGTACTCTATAGTGTATGTCGCATTCAAGATTAATAGAATAGTTTCTTCAAACAGCATCCAATTAGTCCATGTTCTACCATTATGTAACCTGTAGAAAATTTCATCATTACCATTTTCAGCACTTAAATCTATACTTGTTTCATCTAAATAATATAAACCATCTTTCTCTCCAGTAATCGTTATAATCGGATCACTCGGAGGTGTTTGATCTATAATAATTTCTTTTAAAACTTCTATTTTTAAATTATCTTCATTTCTTACAGTAACAACATATTCACCTTCTTGATCAATGGTAAAAGGTACTGTATATGTTGTCCAACTGCCATCATTTATTTTATAAGATACAATCGGAGCTTCACTATTTATTGTTACCTCAACATTTTGATAATATGGATCTCTTCCAACACCTTCAATTAAAATTGTTGGTTTCGGATATGATTCAACTACAACATCTAATAAAACAGAATCTATCTCTGACTCAACATTTTCATTACTAATTGTTTTTGCTTGTATGCGATATCTACTAGCTGTATCCAATGTAATCGGTCCTGTATAAAGTTGCCATTCACCTAAATTAACCAAATACCATATTGGATGTTCTATTGAAGTTATAGTTACAACTGCACCTTCAGCATAATCGTCATCAATCATATCACCCGTTATTGTTATAACTGGCTTATCTGTATTTATTTTTTCAATTTCACGTACCAACGAAGCAAGCTTGAGGGAATAATTAGGAGATGGGGGAGGAGCGGGAGCATGAAACAGGACATTATTTATAGAGTTTTAACCTCCGTAAGTGAAATCAAA
>CAKMKH010000080.1 GCA_927441705.1 uncultured Acholeplasmataceae bacterium
AAAAGTCCTCTGCAAACAGGCGCACCTTTGCTTGAGTATCAAAAACCAGTACGTTGACATCGGAAGGTGGTAAACCCATCGGAGCTGTTTTGGCAGCTTCGATGACTTTTTTGAGCACCTCAAGACAACGCCTCGTACGAGGGAATGCTTAACCTCTTGCTTCACCGCCGAAGTATTCGCGAGTTCAAAGAGATACCAGTAGAGAGATGACCTTTAAGATTGTCAAAGCCTTGGTTGAATTTTATACATCTAATCACCTACTTTTTATGTTTTTGTTCAAATTGTTCCATAAATTCAACCAAGGCTTTAACACCTTCGGTTGGCATCGCATTATAAATAGAAGCACGCATACCACCAGTAGAGCGATGACCTTTAAGATTGTCAAAGCCTTTTTGTTTAGCTTCTTTTATAAATAAACTGTCTAACTCTTCTGAATCAGTTTTAAAGCATACGTTCATTAATGATCTTGATTTCTTTTCAACTGTACCAAAAAATAGTTTTGATTGATCGAGGTAATCATAAAGCAAGTTAGCTTTATCAAGGTTAATTTTATGAATTGCCTCAAGACCACCTAAATTTAATAACCATTTAAATACTTTTCCACAAATATAAATGCCATAAGTTGGAGGTGTATTATACATTGAACCATTTTCAGCATGAATATCATATCTTAGCATAATAGGTGTATCAGTTTTGATATCTTTTCTTATTAAGTCTTCTCTAATAATGACTATCACTGTTCCAGCAGGCCCAATGTTTTTTTGAGCACCAGCGAATATGACACCATATTTAGAGACATCAACAGGTTCTGACAAAATACAAGAAGAAGCATCATTAATTAATACTTTTCCTTTTGTGTCTGGTAGTTCATAGAATTTTGTACCATAGATTGTATTGTTATCAACCATGTAAACATAATCTGCATCATCAGAAATATTTAAGTGCTTAACATCTGGGATATAAGAAAACATTTTGTCTTCTGAAGATGCAATAGCTTTTGCATTTCCAAACTTTTTAGCTTCTTGATAGGCTTTTTTAGCCCATGCACCAGTAATAATATAATCTGCAACACCATGTTTCATTAAATTCATCGGAATCATTGAAAACTGTGTGGTTGCACCACCTTGTAGAAATAAGACTTTGTAATTATCAGGTATGTGCATTAATGTTCTTAAATCTTTTTCTGCATCATCGATAATTTTTTGATACATCGCAGATCTATGGCTCATCTCCATAACTGACATGCCAGAATCTTCGTAATCAAGCATTTCTTTCTGTGCTTCTTTTAGAACCTCCTCTGGCAAAATTGCAGGTCCTGCTGAGAAATTATAAACTCTTTTCATGTGTTCTCCCTTCATATTTAAATATCTATTTTTTTAATATATCGGCTTTCTAAATAATATCGTTTAGCAGTAGCACTTCCTATTGAAAATGATTTTCTAGGCAGTATTTTTCCCATTTGAATGAATGGGAATAAATCTTTACTATCTAGTATAGGCATGTGTATACCTAATGAATCTTTATGTTTATTACAAATACTAATGAGTTCTTCGTCACCATGAATGTAGTCAATCATTACATCTGGGTGATATGTTAAATAATCATCAATATAATTTTGAATTTGTTCGTAAGCAAGAGCAGTACTTTTTGGCATATAAAACGGAATTTTTCCTGTTTTCTTTGTATACACCCAAGTTTCTACCTCTTGATCAATAGCATTTTGTAAGCCATCTAAGAAATCATCTTCAATATTAAATAATATGCGATGGATACCTTCGAAATCAAGTCCATCATCAAATATATTAACAACTTCCACGAGTGCGAATCTTGCAGGATGATCTATCAAGTCTGAATCAGATAAGGTAGGTTTTAGTGTCTCCCAATGCGTTTTTGCTGTTGCAAGTGAATGATTACCATCTCCTACAATGAATAATATCGGGTCATCTTCATCTTTTATTAAACTATAAAAATCATTGATGACTTTATCACAATCTGTAATTTGATAGCCTCTAATGTGTCCACCTTTCATATTTAAATCAAAATTATAAACAACCTGGAATTCATCTTTTCTCTTAAATAAATTTCTCAAAATATGTTTTTCAGGATCATTTGCAAGCAACATTACATGTGTTAATTCTAGTGGTGCATCTTTTCTGATTCTAACTCTTGGTGGAATTCTTGAAATAATCGTATTTTCTGTTGTTCTAATATGTGGTTTTGTAAAATCTCTATAATCATAAGCTTCTAAATCAATACTCAACATAAGTCCTAATCTTGTTTTACCATTTAATGTCTTTCTTTCAACTAATATCATTGAAGGTCCTATGTTTTTTAAGATACCTTGATTGATATAATCGTACATCTTTTGATTGATTCCATCGATGATTTCATCACACATGTTTTCTAAGTAAACTTCAGGTAGTATTAAATCATAAGTTGATGGCTCATTACCGATTCTTTGTCTTAACTCTTCCCAATATTCAGGTTGACTAGTAAACTGGTCACAAGCAACAACTGACCACTTTTCATAGTTGATGTTATCATTTGGTAGAAGAATGTCTTGTAAAGCGATTGGTTTTAATTTTAACTGCATAAAAATTACCTCTTTCCGCATTAGGCATTAGTGAAATAAAAAATGATAAGTCTAATAAAGCGTGTTAAAATGGATCATCTTTTTATGATGTAATTGTGAGTTAATATTTAAGATGCAAAGCTTATTATATTTCAAAATCATTGTATCATGAAAGCGCTTTTATTACAACCAACTATTTAAGAAAAATATGTAAAAAATGGTATAATATCTATAACTTAATTAAGGAGTGTTTATATGGAAGATTTAAAACAACACAAAAAACAAATAACTAAGTTTGGATTTTATGGTTTACTTAAGAATCTAAGATTTTTCGAGCCATACATGCTCATTTATTTTTTGATGTCTGGAATCAATTTATTCTATATAGGGATTTTGTTTTCCATACGAGAAATTGTCGTCTATATTTTTGAGATTCCTTCTGGAGTAATAGCAGATCGTTATGGTAAGAAAACTGAGCTAGTCATTTGTTTTATTTTTTATATACTTTCTTTTTTAGTCTTTTTTATGGGAACATATTTTTATGTGTTTGCTATTGCGATGGTTTTATATGCTCTTGGTGAAGCATTTAGATCTGGAACACATAAATCTATGATTATGGATTTTCTAGATAAAAATAATATTAAGGATTCAAAAACTAAAGTTTATGGCCTTACTCGTTCATACTCTTTAATCGGGTCAATGATAGCAAGTTTGGTATCTATAGTGCTAGTTTTATGGTTACCTGATATAAGATATTTATTTTTAGTTGCTATAATTCCCTATTTGGTAGATTTGTTATTAATAATGTCTTATCCTAAAGATTTGAATGAAAGAAGAGATGTGGAGTTTACATTTAAATCTTTCATTAGACATAACATTGAAAGTGTAAAATATGCTTTTAAAGATAAGAAAGTAAGAAGATCTGTTTTTAACTCAGCTTCTTATCAAGCAACATTTAAGAGCATTAAAGACTATATACAACCAATTGTTATGACTATGTCTTTATCATTTGTTATTTTTAATGCATTAGATGAAGACGCACACACAAAGATATTTATTGGATTAATCTATGCATTTATATATTTAATTAGTGCAATTTCTAGTAAAAATGCTTATAGAGTAAAAAAATTAGGTGATTCGACAACACTAATTGCTTATATTTGGTTAGTTACTGGACTTGCGATTATTGGATTGAGCTTTTTCTTAGATTCTATAATTGTGGTTACTATAGCATTTTTATTACTATATATTATGATGAATATCAGAAAACCGATCATGGTAGAAATCATTGGCGATGTCACCAAAAAAGATAAAAGGGCTACAGTATTAAGTGTTGAAGCACAAACATCCTCATTGCTAATTGTCATCTTTGCACCAATCATTGGTTGGATTGCAGAATATTCAATGTCATTAATGTTAGTGATATTTGGTAGTTTTATGTTGTTGATTTATGTAGGTAATATTTTGATTTTTAAGAAAAATAGTAAATAAATTCAAATATCATTTGAATTTTCATGTGAAATAATCGTCATCAAGGCAAATTAAAACCATTTATGGTATATTTATCATGTACTAAAGTTAAAGAAACACCAACAGTACATAGGAGATAAACTATATAAAGTCAAGTAAAAATAATGAATAAACAGAAAAAGACCTAGATACAGGTCAAAATTGACGATATGTG
>CAKMKH010000081.1 GCA_927441705.1 uncultured Acholeplasmataceae bacterium
AGCTAACTGCAACACCACAAATACAATCAAATTCTAAGACTAAATATTTTGAAAATGTTGTCTATGAATACCCATTGAGTAAAGCTATTAGGGACGGATATACTAGAACACCTTACGCAATGACAAGACAAGATTTTCAAAGTTATAATCTAGATGAAGAAGAACTCGATAAACTGATGATTAATGATGGTATTAAACATCACGAGATCATGAAACAAACCTTAAAACAGTATGCGATTAATAATGAGCTTAAGACGGTTAAACCTTTTATGTTGATAGTGTGTAAAAATACACCTCATGCTAATAAAGTCATGAAATTTATTAAATCTGACGGATTTAAAGATGGGAAGTATAAAGACAAAGTTATTATGATTCACAGTAAACAAAGAGGCGAAGAAAAAGAAGATAATATTCGCCTGCTTTTAGACGTTGAAAAACATGATAATCCAGTTGAAATTGTCATTCATGTAAATATCTTGAAAGAAGGATGGGATGTCAATAATCTTTATACAATAGTTCCTCTTAGAACTGCGACTAGTAAAACGTTAAGAGAACAAACTGTTGGTAGAGGATTGAGATTACCATATGGAACGAGAACAGGTCATAATGAAGTTGATTCAGTAACAATTACGGCACACGATAAGTTTAATGAGATTATAGAAGAAGCTCAAAGCAGTGACTCTATCTTTAATAAAGGTGGTGTTATTTATGCTGAGACTGAAAAAGAAGTCACTATTACACAAACGACTTTGAATTTACCGGAGACTGATTCTAAAAAAGATGAAATATTTAATGATTTAGGTATTTCAAGGGATAACGAAGAGGCTAACCAAAATTATAAGGATATTATTGAATCAACAAGTAAGCTTTTTATCCAAGAAAAAAAGGGTACTTACAATACAAAACCTGTTAACAAAGAAAAAATCAAGGATGATTTAAAGAAGGATTTTGGTGTGAGATTTAAGGACAATACTGATGCTCAAAGACTTTTCGACAACTTGGTTAATCACTATATGGATAACACACTTGATGAACTAGAAGCCAAAACAATGTTTATACCAAAGATAAAAACAGAAGATTTTGGTGAAGAAGAGTACATTATTAAAGATTTTGATTTAGATATGTCTAATATGAAATATGTACCATTAAAGAACGACATCATTTACAAGAATCTTATTGATTATAATGAGCAATCAATAAAGAGAGTTGATGATGGATTTGAAATTGAGTCATTCAAGCCTGAAAAGAAATTAGTTGATCATATTAGAGATATATCCGAAATTGATTATGAAAAGTGTTCGACTATTATCCAAAAGATTGTCATGCAGTTTCTAAATCATTATAGAGATAAATATGATGAAGATGAAGTTAGAAATATAGTCCTTGGGTATCTTAAAGATATAATTAACAATTTTAAAACTCAATTATTACAAAATTTAGCTGTTAAGTATGATGGTATCGTTGAAACTATATCAGAAATAGAAACAGTTATTTATGGTGATGCTCTAGATCGACATGCTGATACTGAAATAAAGAATATACATGAACCTTCAGGAGATAAAAACATAAAATCTCTTATTTATGATGGCGCAAAAAAATCAGTAAAGACACCATTTAAATTTGACAGTGAACCTGAAAGAAAGTTTGCGATTGTGTGTGAAGATTCTGAAGATGTAATCCAATGGCTTAGACCAGCAGCAAAACAATTTAACATAACATATAATAGAGGTAAAAGATATCAACCTGATTTTGTCGTTGAGGACAAAGACACTTACTATCTTGTAGAGGTGAAAAGTAGAAAAGAACTAGATGATCCAATTGTTTTAGCAAAAAAAGATAGAGCCATTAGATATTGCAAGATTGCTAGTGAATATAACAAAGCTCATGGATACAAATCATTTAAATATTTGTTCATTCCACATGATGAAATTGATACAAATTCAAGTTTTTATATTTTAAAAAATAGATTTACTGAATTATATTAGTGATAGGAGGGGATATTTTGGAACCTGCGATTATATTAGGTATTATAAGTTTAAGTGTTTCAATTTTAATTGGTTTATGGAATATCAAGATTAACATAGAAAATCATAAAATGAAGAAAATAGAATTTCAAAGAGAACAAAATAAATACTATAAAGAGATGTTTGATATTAGACCTAAATTTGAAATAATATCAAGTAAAAATTTAAGGAAATATGATGCTAATGAAGATGCAGAACTTGATTGTCTTGTAGTTCCTATAAAAAATTATATGGAGGTAGAAGGTCATCCAGAATTTACTTATGAAAAAAAAGTTTTAGAAAAAAAAGATTGGATGAGTTTATCCTTTGAAATTAAAAACGTTGGAAAATCGGAGATAAGTTATTTTTATATAGCATGGAATAGTCCAAAGAATACTTCTTTATTTGAAGTTAATAATGAATCTTATGTCTTTTTTATCGAAAATAAATTACTTAATTACAGAGCGATGTTTGAGAAAAGCGTAAAAAATAATGGGATTTTGAATCTTAGAATAAACTTTCACAAAGACTTCATAATGTATGGATCTATAAGTGCTGAAGCGACACTTTGGATGGTAGATGAGTATAACAAGGTTTGGCGACAACCTCTCTTTGTTCATAAAAAGGAACTATATGATAGTAGTTTAGCCACACATAAAGAAATGAAAAATTTTACTGATATTGATGATGCGATTCGATGTTTTAAAAATCCGTACTTATGGTAAATAGGTTTTTTAGTACTTCTCATATAGGATATTTTAAGAGGTGAATATATTGAAATTATGTGATACAACTTTAAAAAAGTTGAGAGAAATCATTAATGAAGAAAGTAAATATAGATCAGGACCAGAACTTATTGATTTTTTTAATGGATTAGGTTTTGAAGATGCATATGGAAAAGGCTTCCCTTCTAGATGGATTTATACTGATTCAAAGCTGGAGCAAATTAACGGAACACCTGAAATTGATAAGTGTATAAAGAAAATTTTTGCACCGAATTTGTATATTGGTAATTATGAGTTTTTAGATGAATTAATAAAGGATTTTAATGAATATATTTCTTATGATGGTTGGATGATCAATAGAAATGGTAAAGAAATATCATTTAGTAGAACTCATGAGATATACGAAAAAGAAAAACCTATTGCAACAAATCCAAAAGAATTTCTTTCTATAAATTTTGGGGAAATAAATTTATCAAAATTACAGATTGAGAATGAAATATTAATAATACTAGAGCAACGTATTAAAGAACTTAAAATTATTGTTGCTCAAGACGCTCCGCTTTCATCAATAATTATGATTGGTAGTATATTAGAAGGCTTATTGTTAGCTATTGCAACAGCATATCCAAAAATGTATAATACATCACTAGCAGCACCTAAAGACAAAAGTGGTAATGTTAAGAAATTCAATAATTGGACATTGAATGAATTTATTAATGTAACTTACAACCTAGGAGTTTTCCAAGCAGATGTTCACAAGTTTACAAGTTCTTTAAGAGATTTTCGCAATTATATTCATCCATATCAACAACTTTTAAGTGATTTTAAACCTACACAAGATACAGTTCAAATTTGTTACCAGGTATTAAGAGCTGCAGCAAATCAATTAGCAAGTTCTTCTTTGCTAAATCATTTTTAATCTAGTTTTATTAAATATTAACCAAATGAAAGGATGAAATATGAAAAAAATTTTAATCAATTTTAAAAAATTTAAATTATTGTATCTACTTTCAACTTGCCAATTTTTATTAATTACTATATTAATTCTTTTGTTTTTACTCCCCAGAGTAAATGACTTTTTAATTCAAATTTTCATATCAATAACCACCGGATATACTCTTGCATATATTTTTTATATTATCCAAATTCATATACCCAAATTACGATCAGAAAAAACAGCATATGAAATAATAAAACCAGATTTGGAGTTCCTATATGAAATGCTAATAGAAAAAATAAGTATTTTTAATAAATTTGTTATTATTCAAAGTGATGACAAAATAACTTTTCCAATTGAAGAAGTGTACTTTAAATATTTGTATAAAGGGACTCAACGTAATAAAAATATTTTAGTGACCGATTTCTTAGCAAAAGCAAAATTAGAAGTGGATAAAGCAGTTGACAAAATAATTTCTCTTCCTGTCTTTAATTCTGTAAACTTTGATCTTATTCATTCCTTGTCATTACTCAAATTGAATCATTTTTGGGGAACTTTTAAAGATTTTAACAAATTCGATATTTCATTTATACATATGGCTAAATTTAATAATATAACTAATTATTTTAATGAGGTTAAGTCTATTATAAAGAATATTGAAAAGTACGTAACGCATATCCCGAATTTTGAAATTGCTATAATGACAGATCTAGAAAAAAAATCACATTTAGATACATTGAATGAGTTTAAATCAAACAGAGTTGTACTTCGTAGCCTTGCTGCTCCACATGAAACTATAATAAAAATCAACAAATCAAAATAAAAAAGATAAATTATATTATAGCGTTTTTTTAATAAATCATGTGATTTTTGTTATGTGAAAATATGAACTTTTAGCATTATTTATAGTAAAGTTAGTATAGAGGTTGTAGTAAAGTTAGTATAGAGGTTATCAATAACAGTACATAATAATGTAAATAGTTAGGTAATCGTAAATCCTGGAGGCACAGGTAACCCAATATTGGTCATTTCGCACAAATTGGCCCCTTTTCCTCCTAATAAGTCTCGCATGGAAGCCTTACCTTCTTGGAATAAGTATACATACTTCTTACTCATTTCT
>CAKMKH010000082.1 GCA_927441705.1 uncultured Acholeplasmataceae bacterium
TCTATATGACAACCTGTTTTTCGAAATTATTTCTATTAAAATTCACAATTTTTAGGCGTTCTAGGAAAAGGAATAACATCACGAATATTCTCAACTCCTGTTAAATACATTATTAATCTTTCAAATCACCAGTGTTTGTTACAGATTGGCCAAAAGAAATTAAGGCATTTTATATGCGCTTAAATGATATCTTCGCCAAATTCTGGTTTATGGAAAAGGAATAACATCACGAATTAGAATGGTACCTAGACTTGAGAAAATTTGGCGGATGTATCCATGCAGGATATGGTATGGGATTTGAAAGATTAATAATGTATTTAACAGGAGTTGAGAATATTCGTGATGTTATTCCTTTTCCTAGAACGCCTAAAAATTGTGAATTTTAATAGAAATAATTTCGAAAAACAGGTTTTCATATAGACCTGTTTTTTTCATATTTATTTTTATATTGGTTTCTTTAATTGACATTCACCCCATTAAATAATATAATTTAATTACCCCTAAAAGCGCTTTCATAATTTTTGCTTGAAAAGTATGTGTAAATTTGTAATTTTACTTTGGTCACGGTCATTGAAATTTTAAAGGTATTATTATATAATACAAGTGTTGAGGTGAGCAATTTATGTACATATTACAAAATGCTTTTCAAACCATAATTGTGAAAACGATGAACTTCGTTTTTTTCATATATAAAACGTAGGTACTTTTGGGTTAGCCATAAGTGCTTTTATTTTTAGTTAGATAAAAAATTACAATAAGGAGTATGGATCAGACATGGAGATTAGATTAGAGAATTTGACTAAGGTATTTACTGATAAATCTGGAAAACAAACTAGAGCAGTGGATGAACTTACAGTTACAATTCCATCAGGCAAACTAGTAGGTTTACTAGGGCCATCAGGATGTGGTAAATCTACCACATTATTTATGATTGCAGGACTACATCAGCCTACAGGTGGAAAAATTTACTTTGGAGAAGATGATGTCACAAGATTAGCACCAGAAAAAAGAGGTATTGGACTGGTTTTTCAAAATTATGCACTATATCCTCACATGACAATTAGACAAAATATCATGTTTCCTCTTGAGAATTTAAATATCAAGAAACAAGAAGCTGATGAACTAGTTGTAGAAATGGCGAGACTTGTCGGTATTGAAGATCAATTAGACAAAAAACCAGCACAATTATCAGGTGGGCAACAACAAAGGGTTGCAATCGCAAGAGCGCTTGTAAAAAAACCAAGAGTTTTATTGCTTGATGAACCACTATCAAACCTAGATGCACGTTTAAGACTTCAAACAAGAGAAGAAATTAAACGTATACAAAGAGAAACTGGTATTACTACCATTTTCGTAACACATGACCAAGAAGAAGCTATGAGTATTAGTGATCAAATGGTTGTTTTAAACTTCGGTGTGGAGCAACAAATGGATGCACCTCAAGATATGTATAACAAGCCAGATAATTTATTTGTAGCAAAATTCTTAGGAAACCCACCAATCAATGTGATTGAAGGGGAAGTAAAAAAAGGCAATATTGTATTATCAAACGGTACTATAATTGGTGAAACAAAAGTAAAAGATGGCTTATATGATTTAGGACTTAGACCAGAGGACTTTAAAGCTGATGAAAATGGTTTTGATGTAGATACTACAGATATAGACCACACCGGTAGAGATACGATGATTAGATTTATGATCGGTGAAAAACAATTAAGAGCTTTAGTAGATTCTGAGTCGGTTATAGGGAAAAAATCAATCAAACTTTCTATTAAACCGCACAAAGTTCATATTTTTGATAAAGAAACTGGAAATATCTTGTCATGAAAGAGTTTATTAGAGAACTAAAATGGGCGTTCAGGTCTAAGACACATCATATGGCTGTTAAAACCAACGACTTCTTAGAAAAACATCACATGCGCTTTTTCGCACATATGCCAGGATGGTTTAAAGCTATATTCTTCTTACTTCCTGCATTAGTTGTCTTAGGCATATTTACGTTTTATCCAATTATAAATTCATTTTTAGTATCATTTTTCCAAGGTTATAATGTTATAACAGGAGAGTTCGATGGTTATACATTAATTGGAAACTATGTCACAGTGTTAAGTGAATCGGGATTTAGACAAGCAGTTCTAAATACCGCTATTATCGTATTTGTGAGTGTTCCAATTGCAATATTAGTCGCATTATTTATAGCAGTAGCAATGCATTCAATTAAACCTTTAAAAGGGTTTTTCCAAAACATATTTTTCTTACCATATGTTACAAACTCAATTGCTGTAGGTTTAGTTTTCGCATTCATGTTTAAAGGTAACTCGAATGATTTATTCAACTTAGGATTAGCTAATCAGGTTGTCACTTGGTTTGGCGGAACTCCCGTTCCTTGGATAGGAGTAGGTGCAACTTATTGGTCAGCAATGTCAGTTATTTTAATTCATGGTGTATGGGCAGGGTTAGCTTTTAAAATTATCGTATTCTTATCAAGTATTCAAGGCATTGATAAGCAATATTATCAAGCAGCTCAAATCGATGGTGCTTCAAGATCTAAGTCATTCAGAAGAATAACAGTACCAATGATTTCACCAATGATTTTCTATATTTTAGTAACATCAATTATCGGTGCTTTTAAAACATATTCATCAGTAGTAGCAATTATTAATACTCAAGGGGTTATAACAACAGGAGCTACTGGACAAATTAATTTAAAAACAATTGTATTCTTTATTTATGAGTATTTGCAAGAAACAGGACGAAATGGAGCATTAAGTGAAGCGGCAGCAGCAGCAATCATCTTATTCTTAATTATTATGGTCTTCACTGTTGTTCAATTGCAAGTAGGTAAAAAACGTGTACATTATTGATAAAGGGAGGATATTATGAAAAGAATAACAAAAGAAATTAAAAAATTACAACTCATAGCTAACCTAATCGATATTGTATATGCGGTATTTGGGGTTGTGTTAGTCAGCTATTTATTTGTAATACTAGTTGAACCAGCGGCAATTACTGATGTTGTAGATCCGAATACAACTTATAATTTATTAGGATTTGAGATTGTACAAGCAACAGTTAACCTATTAATAGGGTTATTATTAGGTTATTTATTGGTATTCGTACCTACTGCAGTACAAAATATGAGAAGATATTTCAGTAAAGAAGCAATTGAATTAGATGAGTGGTCATATCGTACACAACATCTATATATGGTCATGAGTTTCTTCACTCTAAATCCTTTCTCTGCAGTATTAAGATATATTGCCGGTTTCCAAATGAAGGAAATTGTTAAAGGATATAAATTTAAACAAACAATGATTAATGCTTGGGTTAAAATAAAGTTATTTTTCTCAGGAGAAACTTTTAAAAAAGCCAAAGAAAGAAAAATGAGAAGAAAAGAACAATCTGAATCTCAACAAGATTTAGAAAAAGTAAGTCAAAGAGATTTTGTTTTAAAAATCGTTAGAATGTCTATCACATATACTTTCTTAACTTTGATGGCATTATTCATATTCATTCCATTTTATTGGATGATTCTAACAGCTTTAAAAACAAATACTGAATTAACTGAAGCATTAAATCCAAGATTTGTTATTGGATTAGGCGAAATGCAATGGGTTAACTTTAAATTAGCAATCACAAGATTTAATTTTGGTACATATATTTGGAATACAATAAGTGTTGGTGTGCTTACGATGCTTGGTACAGTGACAACAACTATTTTAGCCGCATTCGCGTTTGCTAGATTAAATTTTAAAGGCCGTGACTTCATATTCTCTATTTTATTATTGACAATGATGATTCCAGGTGAGTTATATACAATTACAAACTATGTTACAGTATCGAACTTTGGTTGGATTGATACAATGGCAGCCTTAATTTTCCCATTCATGGTTAGTGTCTTCTATATTTTCTTTTTAAGACAATCATTTAAGCAAATACCTGACACACTATATCAAGCAGCACGAGTTGATGGATGTGGAGATTTTAAATATTTAACACGTGTTATGATTCCAATTGCTAAGCCAACAATTATTACTATCATTATCTTAAGTGCTATTGGAGCATGGGATGCATATATTTGGCCACAACTTGTTACAAGAACTCAAGATAATTGGTTGATTTCTGTAGCGCTTCGTGGAACAAGCTTTACAACGGATTCAGGATTAAGTGATGCTAGACCAGTTTATAACGTTCAGTTAGCTGCAACAGCACTAGTTACTGTACCACTTGTTATATTGTTCTTCACATTAAAGAAATTTATTATTTCTGGTGTTGGACGAAGCGGAACAAAAGGTTAATCATATCTGCAAAGATATAAGATATATATTTCTAGGAGGAATAAAATGAAGAAAGTTTTATTTACAATTTTAATTTTTTTAGGTGTACTCACTTTGTCAGCTTGTGCGACGAAGAGAAATACTGCACCGGTAATTACAGTTGAAAACCCAACTCAAGTCATTCAACAAGGTGATGCATTTGATCCACTTGATGGTGTAACAGCTGAAGATGAAGAAGATGGTGATTTAATAGACGAAGTCACAATTAGTGGTTATGAAGATGGAGATAATGACATCGTTGGTACGTATGTTATTACTTTATCAGTTGAAGATAGCGCTGGTGCTATAACAAACGCAACTATCAACCTAACAGTTGAAGGTGATTCAGAAGTTGAACCTCCAGTATTGTATGGTGTTGTTCCACAACAAACATACTATATTGGTTCAGGAGATTACAATCCACTTGCTGGTGTTACTGCACAAACTGCAGATGGAACTGACATCTCAGATACTATTGAAGTAACTGGTGCTTATTTATTAGATGCAGCAGGTACGTACACTATTAACATTAGAGTGACTTATGAAGGTGTTAGAGCGAGTGCATCTATCCAATTAACAGTTGTAGATAGTGGGATTCCAACAACTCTAACTGAAAATGTTACAATTACATTCTGGCATGCTATGGGTGAAGTTAATACAGGTTTAGTTCGTGGATATGCAGAAGATTTTATGGCTTTATATCCTAACGTAACTGTTGAGATTCCTGAAGGCGTTGGAAATTATGATACTTTAAAGAGTAACATGATTAATTCAATTACTGCTGGAGATTTCCCAAATATGGTTCAAGGTTATCCTGACCATGTAGCAGAATACTTAAATGGTAATGCAGTTCTTAACCTTAACCCATATATTTATTCATCACAATGGGGATTAAATGGTGACGATGCACTAGATGATATTATTGGATCATATTTAGAAGAAAATACACAATATGATGCAAATGGTACTTTCTATTCACTTCCATTTAACAAGTCTACAGAAGTTATGATATATAACAAGACAGTATTTGATAAATTAAGTCTTGAAGTACCAGAAACATGGCAAGATATTATCGCAATGGCTCCTCAACTTGAAGCAGAAGGTCAAGCAATTGCTAGACAAAAAGTTCTAGATGCAAATCCAGACAAAACAGAAGCACAATTAGTTAATGAAATTGCTGCAGCTCAAGCATTAGTGGTTCCATCATCATATGATTCAACAGGTAATGCATTCATAACATTTGCTAGACAATTTGGTGGAGCATATACTGCACTAAACTTCTCAACATTTGAAGGAGAATTCTTATGGCAACAAAATGCTAACACATTCTCTGCAATGCAATTTTTAAAAGATAATAATGATATCATCACATTACCAGAATTCTGGGATCAAGATTATGCTTCTACACCATTTGTTAACCAACAAACATTTGTAACAGTTGGTTCTTCAGCAGGTATTAGATATAATGTCCCAAGTGGAAATTTATTCGAAATCGGCGTTGCTCCAGTTCCTTATAATGAAAGTATGCCTGATGAAAAAGCAGTTATTCAACAAGGTACAAATATTTCATTAATGAATACTGGTACAGCACAAGAAAGACTTGCTTCTTGGTTATTCTTGAAATTCTTAATCAATACAGAAAACACTGTTGATTGGGCTATGAATACTGGTTACTTACCAGTAAGAACTAGTGGGTATACATCAGAAAGATACCAAGAATTCTTAAATAATCCAACAACAGCACAAAGATATATTTCTATGGCAGCAAATGCTGCATATCTACAATCAGGACATATGTTCTTTGATCCAGCATTTATTGGCTCATCTAGAGCACGTACACAAGTTGGTCTAGCATTAGAACGTATTATGTTAGGTGATGGAAATATTCAAGGCGCACTTGACGAAGCCTATAATGAAGCTAGAAAAGGTGCATAATTTTATTTAGGGATATTAAGGTTGCTAGCATATTTTTTGCTAGCAGCCTAAATACATATATTTTTAAAAGTCAATAAAGACACTAAAATAAAAGAAAAAAAACGGAGGAATAAAATGAAATCTCGAAGATTTAATTTTTCTAAAGTTCTGATGACGTTTATGCTTGTTCTCTTAACATCATTGGTTTTAGTCGCTTGTGGCGATTCAAATCAAGATATAGTAGACGAAGCATTAAACACAGTTGCTATTACCTATGGTAGTGGTGATTCACAGGACTCAGTAACTAAGAATTTAACTTTACCACAATCTATTGGTGAAGTGAATGTAACATGGACTTCAGGAAACCCAAGTGTTATTACTAATGCTGGTGTTGTAACAAGACCTGAAACAGATACAGAAGTTACATTGACAGCTGATTTAACTTTAGGCGATATTGAAGCAAGTGTCCAAATTAAAGTTACAGTTAAAGCTGATGATACAATTGATCCGCTTGATGCGCTTGAAGCAATTGTAATTACAGGAGACACATTAGAAAAAGTTGGTTCAGTTTATGAAACAACATCTGATATTGTATTACCTGGAACTTCAATGGGACTTAATGTTACTTGGACTACATCAAATGCATCTTATGTTGCAGTAGATGGAACAGTTACAAGACCTAACTTTGGTATTGCTGATCAAGTTATAACTTTAACAGCAACTATCGAAGGTGAAGAAGCACAATTTTTAATTAAAGTTTTAGCATTTACTGAAAAACCTGTTTCACAAATCTTAGATGAAGCTAAAGTTGCTTTATTATTAGATGGTATTGCAGGTGGTGTTGCTACTGATCTTCAATTACCAGTATCTGTTGGTTCTGAAGGTGTTGTTGTAACTTGGACATCAAGTGATACAGCTATTATTGCAAATGATGGTACTGTTACAAGACCTGTTATGGGTTCAGATGATGCAACAGTTATATTGACTGCTACATTATCATTAAGTGGCCAATCAGTAACAAAAGAATTTGAAATTTTAGTATTAGCAAACATTGAACCAACACTTTATGCAAGTGTTGCTGATGTATTTGCAAACGCTGAAGCTGGCGACTTTGTAAAAGTTGAAGATGTTACAGTATTTGGTATGACTTCAGATACTTACTTCTTTGGAGATGGCACTGGCGTATTAGCAGTTTATGGTAGTATGCAAGAAGTTGTAGCTGGACAAGTATATGATATCTATGGTTTATATGATGTATACTTTGGTTCACCTCAATTAAATGCAACTAAGGATGCTACAATGCCTACAGTTGCAACTCCATCTGATGGAGCTGTTACAGTATTAACTCCAACAGTTGTTGATGATGTTGATGCATATGTACCTGATACAGCACCTTCATATAGTGCAAGTAATCTATTAGTTTACGAATATCTAGAAATTACTGCTAAAGTAAGAATTCAAGGTACTGGTAATTATGATATGTTCTTTGTAAACCCAGGTTATGATGGAGATGACATTAATTCAGATGCAAACTCACCACATACAACTAACGCTTTAATGATTTATTATAAATCAAATAAAGCTGCGTTTAATGGATTTGCTGATAAAGAAGTTACATTTAACGCATTCCTATATGCTTATAGAACTGATAGAACAATTATGACTATCGTATTCTTAGGCGACACTGAAGACATTGCATACTCTGCAACTGATGCAGAAATAATTGAAATGGCTAAAGCAGAGTTAGCTCCAAAGTTTGAATATGAATATATTGAAGCTGATACTCTAGATTTACCAGTTGAATCTGAATTTGATGCAACTATCGCTTGGTCATCAAATTCATTATTAGTTGATCCATTAACTGGTGTATTTACTATGCCAGAGACTGGTCAAGAAGAAGTTACTTTAACTGCAACAATTACAAGTGGCACTGAAGTTGGAACATTCACTGTAACATTTAAAATTGGTGAACTTCCAAATTCTACAATTGCTGAAGCAATCGCACTTGGAACTGGTCACTTAGTAGAAATCACTGGTATTGTTACTTCTGCTGAGTATCAAAATACATATTTTATCCAAGATGAAACTGGCGGTATTGCAATTTATACTGGTTGGGGAGATCTAGAAACATTCTTACAAACAAATTATGGTAAAGAAGTTACACTAATTGGTGAAAGAGCTGTTTATAATGGTCTAATCCAATTATCAAATATTAAAGATGGTTATGAATTAGTTGGAGATGCTACATTACCAACTGCAGTAAACGTTGATGAACATCAATTAGATGAAGATTCATTAGAACCATTCCAAGGTCAACTTGTTGAATTTACTGGTTTAATTGTATTAAGTGTTAACTCTGATAGTTATGGAAACGTATATGTTGACTTACTTGAAGCAATTACAGGTAATGAAATTACAATGAAATTTGACTCAAGAGTTACATTATCAGTAGATGCACAAGCTACTTTAGATGCAATTGAAGCAGGTAATGTATTAGATATCGTTAATCCACTTGCTTGGAATAGAGCGCCTTATCTTTATTTCACTGATACTACAGTGATTACAGAAGGTACTATTACTGAGGCAGCTGCAGTTGCATATACAAAAGCTGTTTTAGAAGTAGATGCTGATCAACCAATCCTTGAAGCTGTAGAATTAACTTTAATCGATGCTCATTTTGGCACAACAATTACTTGGGTATCAGATACTACAGACGTTATTACTGATGCTGGTGTTGTTACTGTTCCTGCAGATATGAAACAAGTTACAGTTACATTAACTGCTACAATCACATATGGTGAAGTAACTGATACTAAAGCATTTGAAATTTTAGTTGGTGACATAGTTACAATTGAAGTTGCATACGCATTAGAAGATGATGACGCTGTCAAAGTTCAAGGTGTTGTTATTGCTGATGAATACTATAGAACTTACTTCGTTCAAGATTTAACTGGCGGTATCGCTGTTTATACATCTGATTCTGCTTTACAAGCAATTTTTGAAGCTAATGTTGGTAAAGAAGTGATCGTTACTGGTGTTCGTGATTCATATAATGGATTAATTCAAATTGCTCCAAGTGCTGTTGAAGCACTAACAACTGGTACACTACCAGTTGCTACAAATGTTGATGCTGTTTTATTAACATCAGTAGATATGTTACCTTATCAAGGTATGCTAGTTGAATTTACTAACGTATTAGTTACTAAGGTTTATGTTGACGGCTATGGTAACATCAGCCTTACATTATCTAGACCAGCTGAAGACGCTAATATAGTTCTTCGTTGGGATTCAAGAGGTGACTTAACAACTGATGCTCAAACTGCATTAGAAGCTGTTGTTGTTGGTGATGTATTAAATGTTCAAGCAGTAATGGCTTGGTTCAATGGACCACAATTATATTACACAAGCTCAACAGTGTTAAGTGAAGGCACATTATCTGATGCAGATAAAGCTGCTGTAGCTGCTGCAGAATTAGAAGTAGTAAGTGCTATTTCAGAAGCAGGTACACTTGTACTTCCTGCAACTGGTAGTCATTCATCTACAATAGCTTGGACTTCATCAAATGATGCATTGATCAATGTATCAACTGGTGAAGTAGTAATGCCTGCAGAGTTACCACAAGTAGTTACTTTAACTGCTACAGTAACTGTTAACTTAGAAGAAGTTGTAGTAACATTTGATGTACTTGTTGGTATTCCTTCTACTGTAACTGGTGCTTCTGACTTATTCATCTCTGAATATATCGAAGGCGGAGGCAATAATAAAGCATTAGAAATATATAATGGAACTGGTGCAGATGTAGACTTAACTGGATACTCTATAGAACTATATTCTAACGGTAGTGAAACTGCTTCTCAAACTTATGACCTAACAGGAACTCTACTAAATGGTGATGTTTTCGTTATTGCAAATAGTGGTGCAGTTCAAGCGATTTTAGATGTTGCTGATGTTACTCAATCATGGCCAGATGCTATTGCACTTTGGAATGGTAATGATGCAGTTGCACTATTAAAAGATGATGTTGTTATAGATATCATTGGTGAAATAGGCGTAGATGAAGATTGGACAGTAGGTACAGGTTCAACAAAAGACTATACTTTAGTAAGAGCTGAAACAGTAACTGGACCAAATGCAGTATTTACAGAAGCTGAATGGGTAGTATTTGCTAAAGATACTGTGGATCAATTAGGTTCACACACAATGTTAGTTACTGAATAAATAACTGTAGTTTTTATTCAATCACAAAATTTGATAAAAAGTGATTTCGTATTCATACGGAATCACTTTTTTTTGTCTATTTAGATAAAGTTATACTTGTTTATAATTACACCTTAATACTATAAATAAAGCCTTTATTATGATATAATATTCTTGCACATAAACACTAGGAGATGTATATTATGATAAAAAAATTAGTATTAATATTTGTAGCAGTTTTATCCCTATTAACAATTGCTGCATGTACCGAAGATGATTCATTAAAGTTACCTGATTTAACAGGAAAATCAAAACAAGAAGTTGCTAATATATTTTCAGGATTAGGCATCGTAGGATCATTTGAAGATGTCCCAAATATAGATATAACTGATGGTTATTTTGTATCATATGGTGAAGGATTTGAAGTTGATCAAGTTGTTGAGCCAGGCTCACAAGTTACAGTAAACTTTGCTGAGTTTGCGAATATTCTTCCAGATTTAACTGGAAAGACACAATCACAAATTTATTCGAGTTTTTCTAAGTTTCCAACGCTTATTGTTGAAATTCAAACCATTGAAACAAATGATGTTGAAGAAGGTTTATTTGTTGAATATGGCGATAATCTAGAAGCTGGACAAATTGTAAATGATAATACGGTTATTGTCGTTTTTGTAGCAACAGAACTTCCGGAAATTGGATTATTTATTTCTAAATATTTTGAAGGATCAGATAATTCGAAAATGGTTGAATTATACAATGCTACAGATGAAATAATTGATTTAACCAATTACAGTTTGACAATATTTAATCGTGTTGCTGGACAGACATTAACAACTAATATTCCTCTTACAGGACAGATAAATGCTAAATCAACATTTATTATTGCAAATCCTGAGAGCAATGCAGAAATGTTATTAATTGCTGATATGGAATCTTCTGAATTAGTCTATACAGGAAGACAAGCAATTGCTATAACACATAGAGATGGTAAGCATACTGACGTTTTTGGAGATCCAACATCGGGGTTATTATTTTCAAATGAAAGAACATTTGTAAGACATGCTTTTATAGATGAGGCAAATCCAGCGTTTGATATTAAAGAGTGGGGCATATATGCACTTGATAATTATGAGATGTTTGGTTCTCATCCAGTAGCATATCCAGAATCATTTGTTTTTGACCCTGCATTTTTATTATTAGATTATTATACACAACCAAGTGGTGTTGTAAAAGTTGACTTTGTATCAAACAATGATGGAGATACTGCTCAGTTTACACCGGGTTTTATGGTAAATGATCGCGTACGTTTTGTTGGAATTGATGCTCAGGAAACAGGAACAGGTCAATTAGCAATTGATGCGACAAATTTAGTTTATAATTTATTAAATAATGCTACAAATGTGTACATTCAACAAGATCCTGCATCTGGCATAAAAGATACATATGATCGCTATTTAGGACTTATCTGGGCTGACGATATTTTGGTTAACTATGAAGTGGTAAGACATGGATATTCACAAAATAATTATTCTGATGAGCAACAAAGAATAATATTAAATGGCGTTTCACTGGATCAGTGGTTTAAAAATGCTGAAGAATACGCAAAAGATAACAAATTAGGTATGTGGGCATAAGATGAAGATAGTTAATCGTATTATTTTTGGACTTATAGTTGCGGTAGGGATAATGTTGATTGCGACTATCACTGATGAATATTACCGCTCGAGAGCAATCATAGGAATTACACAAGAAAAATTAGAACAAGAAGCCTATACTGATTTAATATCAGCAGCATATTTTCATGAAACACCGGTTTACGAAGATATAGTTATTCAAAATAATCAAGAGTTTTTAGTTCTTATATATCAAGCAGCTCATATAACATATGAAAATAATGATTTGATTGTTTTAGATGGATTTCAATTATTGATGATACAACAAGATGGGAATCAGTTACCCGAATATTTTGATGTTACTGTTTATGCTGATCAAGATATTGAAGTAGGATATACAGGATTTAATCTTTATAATCTTGGACTATATTCTATTTTTAATCCAGAAACTCAAGGATCACTTATTTTAGAAAACTATTATAGAAAAGATGATATTTTCCAAACAATTGAAAAAATTGTGTTCGATAAAGAAGGAGAAACTATCTTTGAACTAAATGTTAGTCTTACACAGGATATGTTAACAATAGCTAATGCTTTAGAAACATACATTGAAGAAAATAACGAAGCACCTAGCAAAGAAATAGAGGGTGTTAATTATAATGAACCACTTCAAATAAGTATTAGAGATAAAGTAACAAGAAATATGGTGATCTATTTAGTTGTAGTTGTTATCTTGTATTACCTTATCTTCATTAGAAAACCTAAAACACTAGGCAAAGATAAAGTAACTGAGGGATTAAAGAGAGATATTGACCGTTTAAAAGACGAAAAAAAGAGCGATTTGTAATCGCTTTTTTCATCGATTTATGATATACTATTATAATCCGTAAAAGAAAGGAAATGCTATGAATATTAAACATGAAATAAAGAAAATGATCGAATCATATGAAACAATCATTATCCACAGGCATCAGCGTCCCGATATGGATGCGATTGGTAGCCAATATGGGTTATCACTTCTATTAAAGGAGAATTATAAAGATAAAAATATTTATGTTGTTGGTGATTTAAATGAAATGAGTTATTTAGCTAAAATGGATGAGATATCTAATGATACTTATAAAGATGCTTTAGCTATCATTACAGATGTATCAGTGACTAGAATGATTTCAGATAATAGATATAATCTTGCTAAAGATATAATAATCATTGATCATCATCAAAATGATACAGATGTTGAAAATTTTTCTATTTTTTATAAAGATCCTACGTTTGCTTCAGCTGCAGAAATGGTAGTTGATCTTGCGAAATCATTTGAATACAGTATTACAAAACAAGCTGCAACTTATCTATATGGAGGGATGGTTACTGATACTGGAAGATTTTTATATATGTCCAATCCATCACAAACTTTCGAACTTGCTTCTTATATCACTAAGTTTCATCCAGACATTCAACCATTCTATGACTACATTTATACTGAACCATTGAAAAAAAGAAAAACGAAACAGTTATTTCAAACTTTTGAACTTACCAAAAACAATGTTGCTTATCGTAAGAATGATATTTCGGTTATTGAAGAAAGCGGCTTAGATTTCCAAAGCATCTCAAGAGGTATGGTAAATCAAATGGCTGGTATTATAGAAGTCCCTATTTGGGCAAATTTCACAGAAGATCAAGAAAATAATGTCATTGTTGGCGAGTTTAGATCTCGTGGGATAACGATCGTAGATATTGCTAAAAAATATGGCGGAGGCGGACACAATAATGCTTGTGGCGCTAGTTTGAAAGATTGGAATGAAGTAGAAGAAGTACTAAAAGATTTTGATGAAAGGGCTAAAGACAATGAAAAGAATATTAAATAAAATAAAAGAGTTTGATACGATAATTATACACGGACATAAAAGACCTGATGGGGATTGCTATGGATCTCAATTTGGATTAAAAAATATTATTACATCAACATATCCAAATAAAAAAGTCTATGTTGTTGGACAAACATCCGATTTCGTAGATTATGTTGGAAAAGTTGATACGATTACTGATGATCTTTATGCAGACGCATTGGTTGTAGTTGTAGATACAGCTACAGAAGAAAGAATTAGTGACCCAAGATATACTATGGGTAAATATTTAATAAAAATAGATCACCATATACCGGTCGATAACTATGGAGACTTAAGATGGGTAGACACAAATTTTCCTTCTTGTGCACAAATGATTTCATATTTTTATTACAAGTTTAAAAGTGAACTTAAACTGACAAAAGAAGGTGCTATTGCGCTATATACAGGTATTGTAACAGATACAGGTAGATTCAGATATAGAGGGGTTTCAAATCTTACACACCAACTTGCAGGTATGTTACTTGAGAAAGGAGTTGATGTTGAATACATTGATCAACAGTTAAGTAAAGAAACCTTAGAAATGGTTGGCTTAAAAGGATATGTTTATTCAAATTACATCACAGCTGATGGGTTTATATACTTGAAAATGACAAGAGATGTTATTGAGAAATTTAATGTATCAGATGAACAAGCTGCATCAGTAGTCAATTTATTATCAGGTATTGAAGGATATCCTGTTTGGGCATTATTTATTGAATATCCAAATGAAATCCGAATTAGATTACGTTCAAACGGACCAACAATTAACGAACTAGCAAATCAATATGCAGGTGGAGGTCATGCAAAAGCTGCAGGATGTCGCATAGAAAATTGGAATCAACTTGATGATTTTGTAAAAGATTGTGAAGCTGTTGTAGAAGCGTTTAAAGAAGCGGAGTAATATGATTTTAGAATGTAAAACAATTATTGTAGAAAATCCAAAGTTACCCCTTATTGATATCGAAAGAAGTTTGATTACAACATATAAAAAAGAAATATTTAGACCATTTACCAAAGCAATCAACGAATATAATCTAATTGAACCTGGTGATAAGATTGCTGTAGGTATATCGGGTGGCAAAGATAGTTTGATATTGGCTAAATTATTTCAAGAATTGAAAAGACATAATAAAATTCCATTTGAAATTGTGTTTCTATCAATGGATCCTGGATTCAGGGATATTAACAAGCAATTATTAAAAAATAATTGCAACTATTTGAATATAGATCTAGAGATTAGACATTCTGAAATTTTTGATGTCATAGGAAAAATAGCTAAAGAAAATCCATGTTATATGTGCGCAAGAATGAGAAGAGGTTTCTTATATAATGCAGCAAAAGAACTTGGGTGCAATAAACTAGCTTTAGGACATCATTTTGATGATGTAATTGAAACTACATTGCTTAATATGTTTTACGGGGGCCAATTTAAAACGATGGTTCCAAAAATAAAAGCAGATAATTTCGATGATATCGAACTCATAAGACCTATGATGCTTGTTAAAGAAAAAGATATTATTAGATGGATTAAACATAGTGGTATTCAGGCTATGAATTGTGGATGTACAGTTGTTGCAGAAAAGACTAGTTCAAAACGTAGAGAAATAAAAGAACTTATTGAGCAGTTAAAAGTATTACATCCAGATATCGATAAATCCATTTATACAGCAGCAACTAATGTGAATCTAGATGCTATTTTGGGGTATCATAAAGAAGGAAAAAAAGTACATTTTAATGAGATATATAACGAAAGGGAGAAAAAATCATGATATTAGATTTAAATTTAGGCATTGACGAAATTTTAATGAAAATCATTTTGCCGTTATTCCTAACTTATCTTGTTTCTGCATTTGTGGGACTTGAAAGACAAAATGTAGGTAAAGCAGCAGGATTATCATCACATATACTAGTTGCGATGGGAAGCGCTGGTATTGCGATTATGCAACGCTTAATGTTTGAACAACAATTATTATTAGGCAGTCAAGGCGTCAGTATAGATCCAGAACAACAAAGAGTTATTGCACAAGTTGTAACTGGTATAGGTTTTGTAGGTGCTGGCGTTATTATCAAAGATCAAGCGAATGTTGTTAAAGGTATTACAACTGCTGCAACCATTTGGGTAACAGCTATGGTTGGGTTAATTTTAGGTAGTGGGTACATATTAGTAGGTTCAATATTGGGTTTATTCATGGTTATATTGATTTTGGTTAGAGATATTGTAAGAGGATTTAATCCATTTAAACCGCATGATAGACAAGATCCACCTCACGAAAGAGAACATTAGATTATGAATTTAGAAAATATAGCTGCAATATCTACCGCATTTGGAACTGCTGGTATTTCAGTTATTAGAATTTCAGGAAGTTCCGCAATTTCTGAATTTAATAAAATATTTGTAGGAAAAGATTTGACATCAGTTAAATCTCATACGATTCACTATGGACATGTAGTAAACGAGGATCAAAGTCATCTAGATGAAGTGATGGTCACGGTCATGAAAGCTCCTAGAACATTTACTGCTGAGGATACTGTTGAAGTATCTACACATGGTGGTATTTTAATCACGCAAAAAGTGCTTGATCGCATCCTAGATTTAGATATTCGTTTAGCTGAACCAGGAGAGTTTAGTGAACGCGCATATTTAAATGGAAGAATAGATTTGGTTGAAGCGGAATCAATTATGGATTTAATCCATGCAAAAAGTGAAAAGGCTTTGAAAATTGCAAATTTAGGCATTCAAAAAGAGACATCTAAATTAATAAGAGACTTACGTTCAAAGTTATTAACGATCATCGCTCAGATAGAAGTCAACATTGATTATCCAGAATATGATGATGCAATCATCATGAGCAGAGAAATTATTAAACCTGAAACGATGAATCTTCTTAATGAAATTGATGTTATCTTAAAAGAATCAGAAAAAAATCAATTGATAAGAGATGGAGTTAGAACTGTTATTGTTGGTAAACCTAATGTAGGGAAATCAAGTTTATTAAATGCACTTTTGAATGAAGAAAAGGCAATTGTTACTGAGATAGAAGGAACGACTAGAGATACAATTGAAGCCTATATAAATATCAGTGGTGTAACGTTAAAACTTATTGATACAGCGGGTATAAGAGAAACTGAAGACATCGTTGAAAAGATCGGTGTTAATCGCTCTAAAAAAGCAATCTCTGAAGCTGAACTTGTGCTGTTAGTTCTTGATCAAAGTAAAGCTTTATCAAAAGAAGATAAAGATTTATTAGAACTCACAAAAAATAATCGCAGACTCATTATAGGTAATAAATCAGACTTACCTAAAGCGCTAAAATTCGAAGAAGTTCTAGAGATATCAACAATCACTAAAGAAGGGTTAAAAGATTTAGAAAAAGCAATTCTAAAACTTTTATCTTTAGAAGATATTGATTCAAGAGACTTCAATTATTTATCTAATGTGAGACATATTCAAAAAGTTAAAGAAGCTAAAGCATCATTAAAAAATGTGCTATCTTCGATTGATCTTGAGATGCCAGTAGATGTTTATGCGATCGATTTAACACAAGCCTGGAAGTCGCTAGGAGAGATTTTAGGAGAATATTATCAAGACGATTTATTAAATGAATTGTTCTCTAAATTTTGCTTAGGAAAATAATGTTTTAACATATTTTATATGTTATAATAAAAAAGATAGAAAGCGAGGATTAATTTATGGCATATGTAGCATTATATAGAGCATATAGACCAAGAGCTTTTGAAGAAGTTGCTGGTCAAAAAGTTATTATAAAAACCTTACAAAATGCACTTATGCATGATAAAATCCAACATGCTTATCTGTTTAGTGGCCCTAGAGGAACCGGTAAAACATCAATTGCAAAAATATTTGCGAAAGCTGTTAATTGTCTAAGTCCTATAAAGGGAAGTCCTTGTAACAAATGTGATGTTTGTAAAGGCATTGATCGTGGTGATATTCCAGATGTTATCGAAATCGATGCAGCTTCAAATAATGGTGTTGATGAAATCAGAGAGTTAAGAGATAAAGTTAAATATATGCCATCTGTTGGCAAGTTTAAAGTTTATATCATCGATGAAGTTCATATGCTAACACCAGGAGCATTTAATGCATTATTAAAAACACTAGAAGAACCACCAAAACATATTATTTTTATACTTGCAACCACAGAAATTCACAAGATACCACCAACTATTTTATCTAGATGCCAACGTTTTGATTTTAAAAACATTGAAATCAAGGATATGGTTGAAAAATTAAATGAAATTGTCGAAAAAGAACAAATAGCAATTACTAAAGAAGCAATTATAGCGATTGCAGAAAATGCTGAAGGCGGATTAAGAGATGCTATTAGTCTTCTAGACCAAGCGATTTCTTATGCTGATGATGAAATTACTGAAGAAGATGTTCATCAAGTGTCAGGAAGTGTTTCTAAAAAAGCTTTATCAGACATTTTATTAGCTATTGTAAATAAAGAAGTTTCTAAAGCTATCGTTATCTTAAAAGATTTATTAGCTGAAGGTAAAGAAATTAGTAGAATCGTCACTGATTTGATATTAGCACTTCGAGATATGTTACTAGAAAAAACGATATCTATTGAGCTACCAAAATATGAAGATTTATTAAGTGTATTTCCAATTGAAAAAATTTATTATTATTTAGAAGTGTTAAACCAACTTTCTCAAGATATGAAATGGACCCATCAAAAACGCGCTTATGTTGAATTAGCATTGATTAAAATGATGGAACACCAATCTATTAAACAAATTGACTATGAAGCTACAATCTTAGATTTAAAACAATCTATGAGAGAATTGAAGGAACAATATAAACATCAGCCTAAAGTAGCTGAGAAGTCAAATTTAGAGCCTTTGGTGACTGTTAAAGATATAGAGAAGATACTCAATAATGGTGACAAAGAAAAAAAACAAACGCTTCTTAATGGCTGGTCATATTTGAAAGATTATCCAAAAGATCATTTGAAAATGGCAGCATACCTTCTTTATCAAGGAACACTTGAAGCTATCTCTGATTATATGCTTGTTGTTTATGATGATTTGAATTTATGTAAACAAATGTATGATCCAGACGTTAAAGAACAAGTTTTAGATATCATTAATAATAAGAATGAATTAATTAAAGGATATTACGCAATATTAAAAACTGATTGGTTAGTCATTAAGGAAGTCTATGCGGATCTATGGCATAAAGGTCAAAAGAAACCTAAGTTACCACCACATGATTTCAAACTATATAAAGATGTTATTGAAGAAAGTAAAACATCTGAAACACTAAATCTCGCAAAAGAATATTTTGGGGAAAAAGTTAAAGTGAAGGAGTAAGATTATGAATCCAAATATGTTAAACAAATTAAAGAAAATTCAAAAACAAATGATGGAAGCACAAGAAGCTTTAGAAAGAAAAGAATTCTTTGGAAAAGCAAGTGGTATTACTGTCATTATGCAAGGTACAAGACAGGTGATTGATGTTCAAATCAATCCAGAAGCTTTGGAAGAGGTAGATTTATTACAAGATGCCATTTTACTTGCTGTAAATGACGCATTAAAGCAGATAGATAAAGAACAAGAAGAAACAATGGGTCAATTTTCTGGTGGTATGGGTGGATTTGGTTTCTAATGATTCCAAAAATTTTACAGAAAATCATGGATGATTTTCAAAAATTACCGGGTATTGGGGAAAAAACAGCAGAACGCTTAGCATTATTTTTGATTTCAGATATGGAAGATGAAGCAATAATTAGTTTTAGTGACCATTTAAAAAGATTGAAATCTGAAATTAAAACATGTCCTGTTTGCCATATGTTAACAGATCATGATATATGTGAAGTATGTTCAGATCCTAATCGAGACCAATCTACTGTGATGGTTGTAGCGGATGCGAAAGATGTATTTATCTTAGAGAAAATGAGGTCATACCAAGGTGTTTATCACGTTTTGGGGGGGCTTATTGATTTTTCTAGAGGTATTACGGATAAAGACTTAAATATAGATGCTCTATCTAATCGCATCAAGCATGTTAATGAGCTCATTATCGCGACCAACGGAACTGTTGAAGGCGAAATGACAGCAAAATTTTTAAAATCACTTTACGAAGACCAACACATTAATGTAACAAGATTAGCATCAGGTCTTCCTGTAGGTGCAGATTTAAAATATGCAGATGAACTTACACTATCAAAAGCAGTAGAAAATAGATTGAAGTATTAGGAGGGATGTTATGAATTTAGCAATATGGGATACAGTCAAAGGTTTTTTATTAGGTATTTATGATAAATTTAATTCATTTTTACAAGAAACGCTCGATATAGATGGTAAACTCATAGGACTATATCAAGAGTTTATCGTACCACTACCTGAGGTCATAAAAATAGTTGGTATTGTATTTACCGGAATCATTATTGTCCTAGGAGTTTTATCATTTGTTAAGAAAATGTTGAAATTATTTGTTGTTTTAGCAGTTATTTTAGCAATTGTGCTTATTCTTACAAGATTATCATAGAAAAAACTTGCAAATTAGGCATGAATCGTTTACAATATATACGGTTTTAGGAGGCAAAAATGAACGATAATTTAAAAACAATGGCAATGCTTGACATTGTTGAGTATTTATTAAAAGAAAATAGTGAACCTATATCAATTCAAGATTTGATTACCAGAGTAAGAGAAATCAAAAATATTACAGCTGATGATGTAGACCGCTTAACACAATTATATATGGATATCACACAAAGTGCTAAATTCGTATATGTTGGTGAAGACAAATGGGACTTAAAAGAAAGAAATCTTGAGATGTGGGATAAAGACGGATACGCTTTTGTTACACCTGATCATGATGAAGAAGATGTCGAAGATGATTTAGACTTCACAGAGTTCAATTTGGAAGATGTTGAAGAACAAGAAAAAGAAGTCGACGATGATGATGATGACGAAGATGAACCAAAAGAAGAAGACGAAGAAATAAAAGAAGAAAAAGAATATATCGAAGTAGCACTACCGATCAAAACTACAGATGAAGATGACGGCGATGATGATGTAGATTTCGATAGTGACTATGATGAAGATGATTATAACGAAATCATGGATGACTACGAAGATATGTACGACGAAGAATAAACATAACAAGAGTGTGCTAAGCATGCTCTTTTTAACCTATTAATGAAAGGGATGAAAATATGCCAGGTTGGTATGAATGGGTAGGGTATGCTGCGAGTTTAATTGTTTTGATTTCACTTATTATGAGCAGTGTAAAAAGATTGAGATGGATTAATTTAACTGGGTCAATAATTTTTGCAGTTTATGGATTATTAATTAAATCATATCCAGTTGCAATTATGAATTTAGGTATTGTTATTGTTAACACATACTATTTATTTCAAATATATAGTAAAAAGGACTTGTTTGAATTAATACCTATCAAAAATGACGAATATTTCAATCATTTTATGAATGTTTATCGTAAAGATATGAGCCAGTTTATTAATTTAGAACATGATATAACACAAGAAGGTCTTGTTAAATTTTTCGTGAGTCGAAATACTGTTCCAGCAGGTTTATTTATTGGCAGAAAAGTCGAAGATCATAAACTAGAAATATGGGTGGATTATACAACTCCTGCATATAGAGACTTTAAAATAGCAGAATATATTTATACAAACAAAAAAGATGTTTTTATAAGTCAAGGGTTTACTACTTTACTAACGAAACCAGGTAAAGAAAAGCATAATAGATATCTAGAAAAAATGGGATTTGAAACAACAACTTATCTAGACGAACAATATTTTATTAAAGAAATATAAAAAAAGACTTTTAAAAAATTTTATTTTTGATATAATTAGTAAGGGCACACCAAAGGGTCTCCTAAATAAGGAGACTCTTTTATTTTTATAGGAGGATATGTAAATGGCGAAATATATATTTGTCACCGGAGGTGTAGTATCAAGCTTAGGCAAGGGGATAACAGCTTCAGCAATTGGTCAATTACTAAAGAGTAGAGGGCTGAAAGTTTTCATGCAAAAATTTGATCCTTACATCAATGTTGATCCAGGTACAATGAGTCCTCTGCAACATGGGGAAGTGTTTGTGACTGGGGATGGTGCTGAAACGGATCTTGATTTAGGGCATTATGAAAGATTCATTGATGAAAATCTTAATAAGCATTCAAGCATAACAACAGGAAAGATTTATCAATCAGTTATAAAAAGAGAAAGAAGAGGAGATTACTTAGGAGCAACAGTTCAAGTGATTCCACATATTACAGATCAAATTAAGAAAAAATTGTTTGATGTTGCAAAATATACGAATCCTGATGTAGTGATTACAGAAATTGGTGGGACCGTTGGGGATATCGAATCTCTACCATTTTTAGAAGCGATTCGTCAAGCAAGACATGATTTTGGATTTCATAATACTTTATATATTCATAATACATTAGTACCATACTTAAAAGCAGCAAACGAAATTAAAACAAAACCAACTCAACATAGTGTTAAAGAGCTAATGAGTCTTGGTATTCATCCAGACATTATTGTTTTGAGAAGTGAAAGACCTATAGATCAAGCAGTAAAAGATAAGATAGCTATGTTTTGTGATGTAGCTGATGATGCAGTATTTGAATCAGTAGATGTTGATGTTTTATATGAAGTGATAACAAAAATGCATGAACAAAAAATTGATGACTGGATATTAAAACATTTTGAGTATGAAAGTCAAATGGAAGCAGATGTTAAGCCTTGGTATGAATTAATTGAAAGAATTAATCATTTAGAAGGAAAAATAACTATTGGTTTAGTTGGGAAATACGTAAAGTTACATGATGCATATTTATCAGTATCAGAAAGTTTAAAACATGCAGGATATTTTCATAAGAAAAACATTGAAATCAAGTGGATTAATGCTGAAGATGTCGATGATGATAATATAGTAGAAATGGTAAGTGATTGTGATGGAATTTTAGTGCCAGGTGGATTTGGTCATCGTGCAACAAAAGGAAAAATCGCAGCTATCAAATATGCTAGAGAAAATAAGATACCATTTTTCGGGATTTGTTACGGTATGCAGCTTGCAGTAATTGAATACGCAGAAAATGTCCTAAATATGGTAAGTGCAAACTCAACAGAAATTGATGAAAACACACCACATCCCATCATCTCTCTACAAAGAGGAAGATTAGAGGATGAAAATTTGGGGGGCACACTTCGCTTAGGATTATATGACTGTGATTTGAAAGAAAATACCAAAACATTTGAAGCGTATAATCAAAAAGTCATTCAAGAAAGACACCGTCATCGTTATGAGTTTAATAATGTATATTTGGAAACATTTGAAGAAAGTGACATGATTATCTCAGGGTTTAATAAAGACCATCATTTGGTTGAAATTGTTGAACTAAATAACCATCCATGGTTTATAGCTGTTCAGTTTCATCCAGAGTTTTTATCAAGACCGCTTAGACCACATCCGCTGTTTAAAGATTTTATAGCAGCAGCAATCAAAAATTCTATCACAAAATAGATTAGTAACAACGTTTACACAACTGATATTCATTGTAATATTGGACTATTTATAATATAATATAGGTGATTAAAATTCAAGGAGGAATATAAAAATGTTAGTATCAGCAAAAGAAATGTTGATTAAAGCACACAAAGAAGGATATGGTGTTGCTCAAATTAATATCAATAATTTAGAATGGACAAAAACAGTTTTACAAACAGTGAACGAGTTAAAATCTCCAGTTATTTTAGGTGTATCAGAAGGTGCAGCTAAATATATGGGTGGTTTTAAAACAGTGATGGCATTAGTTAAAGCATTAGATGAATTTTATAATGTTACAGTTCCAGTGGCAGTACATTTAGATCATGGAACTTATGAAGGATCTTTTAAAGCATTAGAAGCCGGATTTACTTCAATTATGTTTGATGGTTCACATTATGATTTTGAAGAAAACTTAGCTAAAACTAAAGAAGTTGTAGCAGCATGTTATGCTAAAGGTGTATCAGTTGAAGCAGAAGTTGGTTCAATTGGTGGCGAAGAAGATGGCGTAATTGGTATGGGTGAAATAGCAGATCCTGAAGAATGCCGTAAGATTGCTGAAACAGGCGTAGATATGTTTGCGGCTGGTATTGGTAATATTCATGGTTCATATCCAGCAAACTGGAAAGGTTTAAACTTTGATGTATTAAAACAAGTTCAAGAAGCAACTGGTGGTATCCCACTAGTATTACATGGCGGAACAGGTATTCCTGCTGATCAAGTTAAAAAAGCTATTTCATTAGGTGTATCAAAGATTAATGTAAATACCGAACTTCAATTAGAGTTTGCAGCAGCTACTCGTAAATATATTGAAGAAGGTAAAGATTTACAAGGTAAGGGATTTGATCCTAGAAAACTATTAGCTCCAGGTTGTGATGCAATGAAACGTGTTGTCACTGAAAAAATCGAAATGTTTGGATCAAAAAATAAAGCATAGTATTATTTGTTGAGGTGAAATCATGCGTGATGAATTAAAGTATCATGAGTATGCAAATTGGAAGATGGAAAACCATGATTTATTAAAGTATTTGACTGAAAATAATTCTGATTTAATGATACGTTTTAAGCATGTCTTGGATGTCACTGATTATTTGTATAACAAATTAATTGATGAACCTAACTATTCGGAAGATGAAGATCAAATTTTTGAGACAGGGTTTTACTATCTGTTTGATCAAATTGAAAAGATTACCGAGTTATTAAAACCATATAAAAATGAGTTTTCAGCTTTGGAAAAAAGATCTAAAGAAATTAATTTATTGTTATCAGCAATCGATTTTCAAAATGAATTAGCAACACTTGATGATTATGATGATACAGATATGGCGGATTTAGTTGATTTCGAACAAGAAATCACTAAGATGATTCAAAATAAAGAAGATGTTTCAGAAGATATGTATGAAAAATTAGATCGGATGACATTTGAAATTTTTAAAAAATTGGATGTTGAATATTATCCAATTAACGATATTTTTTTAGAAATTGCAGATGAATTAGGTATATTATAGTAAAGTGATTATAGAGGCAATCTTGCCTCTTTTTGATATAATGAAGTTGGAGATTAAAAAAACGGAGGTAAAAAAAATGAAAAAAGTATTAAGTTTAGTAGTATTGAGCATAAGTGTTTTTATGCTAGTAGGATGTCAAAGCAAACTAGGTGAGTTACCTGAAGTTAAGGAAAGTCAAAAAGTTGAAATGACCGCACAGGAGATGAATCAGCTTTTATCTAGTGTGAATATGATGGAACAAATCAACGAAAGCATGATGCTATCTCTAGATATAGATTTAGAATTCACAAATGCTGTTTTTGATTGGATGGATTACTATAACACAGAAAAAATTGGAGATGAAAATGGAAGTTTAAAATTATCATCAACAACATATATTTCATTAAGTGACCAAATAGATGAAGTTTTACTACATTCGGTAAATAATATAGATTTATTAGTAGAAACGATTTATCTAGATGAAGAAACTGTAAACGAAAAAACAGAATTAAAGGGTGACTTGAATGTATATTTTACAGACCAATATTTATATTATGATGTTGATCTTGTAGGGCTTGAAGATGAAACAATGTTCGAGAATGGACAATATAAATTAAATTTCGGGATTACACAATCTATGTGGGATGAAATTTATCAAAGTCCTGAAGGTGTTGCTGACAACTTTTTAGATATTGAATTAAATCCTGAAGACTTATTGGCAAACTTAGAAGTTATATCTTTAATGCTTGAAACGGATATGTTGGCGGTATATCAAAGTGGAAGCACATATACATTTATGCTTGATATTAATAAAGAAAAAATATTAGAAAACATTGATGCAGTCATAGAGATATTTATGGATTCAGAAGAATATACCGATGAAGAATATGAATCATTTAAGGCTGATTTTGAAGAAACACTTTCTTATTTTACTAAGTTAGAAGTCTTATTAGGCGTTGTAGTTGAAGACAACTTAGTGACTAAGATTGGTATTGATATGAGCATAGACTACAATGATGATGAAACATCATTTAGACTCATAGGAAAATTAGTATTTGATATGGCCATTGATATGCCTAATTTACCATCAGATTTAGATGAGTATGAATTATCTGAATTAGATATGGGTTTTTAAAAGATTATAGTATTAACACATTCAAGAGATTGGAATTTTTAATTCCAATCTTTTTTATTAGTTTTAGTAAAAATTTGTTAATATATTAATAGGAGCTGATTGTATTGCATAAATATGTATTTTTTGGAGATAGTGTAACTGAAGCGCATAGAAACATAGATAATCCTGATGATCTTGGTCAAGGATTTGTTTTAAATTTAAGTAAATTAGATAAGAAAACAAAATTTTATAATCGAGGTATCGGTGGACAAAGGATTAAGGATTTATTAAATAGATATCGTGAAGATGTAGTTGCACTAGATCCTGATGTTTGCTTTATTTGGATAGGGGTTAATGATGCGTGGCTCCCATATTTATTAAATCAGTATCGATCAATAGATTCATTTTTTAGCGATTATAAAAAGCTAATCACTCATATTAAAGAGGATTTAAAGAAAACTAAAATAGTTCTCATTAAAGCCTATGCTATTCCTATAGGGCATGTTTCTTTCAATGTCCACGAAGATATTGAAATCATTAGGAAGCAAACTGAAGAAGTATCTAGTTTTTTTAATCTTGATGTAATTGATATAAAAAATGCAATTGAAGAAGAGTTAAGATATAGACCAGCAAATCAACTATTTCATGATGGTATACATCCAACTTTAAAAGGATATGAGATTATAACTTCTGTTATAGAAAAATACATTAAGGAGTATACAAATGATTTATAATACAATAATCATAGGCGGGGGACCTGCTGGACTAATGGCTGCGAACGTTTTTGAGAAAAATAAAGCTAGTTATATGCTATTAGAAAAAAATGAAAAGTGTGGGAAAAAATTATTATTAACAGGTGGTAGAAGATGTAATGTCACAAATCATTTGTCAGTAAGAGATTTTATTGATACTTTAACCTTCAAACATAAGAAATTTCTATATCATGCATTAACAACATTTGGTTCAAAAGATGTTATAGACTTTTTTAATGTTCATGGTCTAGAATTAGTACTTGAAAATGGATTTAAGTATTTTCCGAAAACAGAAAAAAGCTTAAGTGTACTAGAATCCTTAACTAAAGATTTAAATCCTAACAATATTATGTATCAACAAGCAGTTAAAGAAATACATCAAGAAGAGGGTTTGTTTAAAGTTGTAACTAAAACAGATGTATTTTACACTAATCATGTTATTGTAGCGGTAGGTTCAAATAGTTTTCCTTCTACAGGAAGTAGTGGTGATGGACTTGTATTTGCAAAACATTTAGGTGTTGAGTATAAAGATTTTACACCTGCAGAAACACATATTTATTCTGATGAAATTAAATCCCAGTATAAAGAACTTCAAGGTGTATCTTTAACACAAAGAAAAGTTTCAATTAAAAACATGAAAATCACTTATCAAGGCGATTTGCTATTTACTCATTTTGGTTTAAGTGGGCCAGTTATTATGCATCTAGCTGAGTTTATATATGATGATATCCTAAATCAAGAGAAATCTGTTTTAGAATTTTCATTAGTTGATGTTTCTGATGATGAAATGCTTAGGTCAATCCTATCTGATTCACATCTATTTATTCATAAAAAATTAGAAGATTTTACAACTAAAAGAATTATAGATGTAATATTAACGAATCTTAATATAACAACAAAAAAAATCGCTGAGATGAAAAAATCTGATGTGATGTTGATTGTTAATAAGCTAACTCATTTCCAAATTTCTATAGACAAAGTTGAAGACAAAGAAAAGGCATACGTTAATAAAGGTGGTATAGATGTAAAAGCACTAAATCCTAAATCTATGGAAGTCAAACATATCAAGAACTTGTATTTTGTTGGTGAGACTACTGATTTACATGGCCCAATAGGTGGATATAACATTACAATAGCATTATCAACTGGACATTTAGCTGCGACTCATATTCTAGGACATTCATGAAAATTTTTTTTCAAATATGACAAAAGTACTCTTTATAAGAATAGAGATTGAGTTTTTATTATTTTACATGTAATATGAGTATGAAAGATTGGTGATAGAATGACAGCATTTAAATTTAACAAAATACCTAAAATAATATCTAATCTAGATCCAAATTTTAGTCCTGCAATACTTGCGCATAATAATTTTGAGACTCATGTATTATCAACACAGGATTATATAAAAGTAGAAATTGGGATTAGAAGATCTAATGAAGACTTATCTGTTTTTAAAACTGTTGTTTTTTCAGAAGAACACGAAGATAAAATCTACAATCAATTTTATATCGAAAGACTTGTTAAAGCCCTGCTTTGGACTAAAGGTGGATATCAAGTTGTAATAAAAGGTCCCGAAAGCTTAAAATCATTTTTAAAACACACATTTTCAAAAGATGGTAATAGAGTTTTTGATGTTATATTTATGGAAAGAATATATGAAAAACCATTCGAAGTAATTTTTCTAAATGATAATGATTATTTAGAAGAAAAAGAAGTTGCTAAGCCAATTGGCAGACACTTAGATGGATGTCGCATTGGATTTGATGCAGGTGGTTCAGATCGTAAAGTTTCTGCAGTTGTTGATGGTAAAACAATCTTTAGTGAAGAAATCATATGGTATCCTAAAACAAATAGTAATCCTAGTTATCACATAGAAGGAATTAAAGATTCTATATTAAGAGCAGCATCTAAAATGCCAAGAGTTGATGGTATTGGTGTATCAAGTGCGGGTGTTTATGTGAATAATCAAGCTATGGTAGCCTCATTATTCAGACAAGTTTCTGACGATTTATATATAAAACACATTAAAAACATTTACATAGATATTGCTAAAGAGATGGGGGATATTCCTATTGAAGTCGCAAACGATGGAGATGTTACAGCTCTTGCAGGTGCAATGAGTCTTGATGATAATGAAGTCTTAGGGATTGCGATGGGGACATCTCAAGCAGCTGGATATGTTGATCAAAAAGGACATATTACAGGATGGCTAAATGAGTTAGCATTTGTAC